>JBCDDJ010000289.1:0-8622 GCA_039180385.1 Cyanobacteria bacterium P01_G01_bin.38
ACCCCTTCGAGAGTAAAGACATCGCCCGCGTCAATCTGTAACCCGCTGGCCACCTGGCGAGAGGTCTTCGTCGCGGCAGCGGCCAGATTGCTGCCCAACTGCTTGTTTAAGGCCCAGTCATCAAGGACTTTTTGGTCCTGCGCCACCGAGAGTTTCGCAATCCCATCATTCTCGTCAAAATAGCCCACGCGGACGTCATACTTTCCCGCCGGGCCAGAAAATTTCAGAGTGGCTTTCCCGGTTTCGTTGTCGGCACCGCCGACTAAGCCAATAAACTTGCCGCCCGAGGCAAACGAGCCAGATTCAGTGCGATAGCCGCTCAGCTGCATCTTTTCAGCCTCAAACCGCAGCGTCTTTGGTTCAGGCGGTTGCGGAGAGCTGGCAGAGGCTTTCAACACTTCAATCGCCGACAGTTTGGCATTGTTGACGCTGGCCCCGAGATCCAGATTAAGTACCCCGTCGGTGACCTTGACCTGAAAAGACTTTTGCACCTTTTTGTTTTTGCCCCCCGCCGCTGCAAAAATATCAAAGTTGTCTAACTTGAGCCCGCCTTCGGCTTTGACATCAAAGACCCGCTTGCCCGCTGCCCCAAAGTAAATCTCAGCAAAGTTGAGATTGACCTGGTAATTGCCATTTTTGACCGGGATGGCATAGGCCAGATTTTTTTGATAGCGCTCACTTTGAAACAAAGTATCATCAGCCGTTTTGTCGATACCCGCCCCGGTTATGTAGGTGTTGCCCCCCTTAAAGTAGGTGTCTTTACCCCACACTTTCCCACTGTCGTCGGTAAACGCATTGCCCCCTGCGTTGATCCGAATGGTGTCCGTCGGCTGGGGGGTCGGCGGGTCAACGGGCGGCGTCGGCTCCGACCCAAACTTGGGAGGGTTGGCCTCAAAAAAAGTTCTGGCGTTGTTGGGGTCAGCCTTTTCTTGACCCGTAATCGCATAAAAATGCATGCCCGCATCGGAGGGGTCATTGACCTTGGCCCGGGCATTGACCATCAGATCCCGAGCTTCTTGAAAGACGGGATTGTTAGCGCTGTCTAACCATTTCCATTTATCGCTGTTAAAACCTAAAGGCCCTCCTCCGTCAGATCCATTTTGATCTGCAATTTCGACCAGCTCCACCGCAGGAAAGTCTTTGCGAATGTCGCTCCAGGTGCGCACGTCATCCACCCCAGGGCGAGAGGCAACGTTGCGGTTTTCATTCCAACTGGAGTGAGACAACAGCGTGATATTTTTTTGATTTGCTGCAGACGTTTTCTCAAGGGCTCGGTAGACCGCCTCCATCGGTCCACCCTCGATAGACAAGACTTTTTTACCGGAGTTAAACAGCTGGGTCAACGCTGTGGTAGCGGCATTATCATTATCCTGATAGTCATAGGTTTTGATACCGAGCTTCTCAGCAAAGGCGGCGCTTTTTCTCATCGCCCCCACCTGATAGGTGCTGTTGGGCTCTCCGATGTTGTTGCTATAAAAGAACGTGGATTTTTTCTGCAGACCAGCTGCATTGGTAAGCATGGCAGCAACCGGCAGCGCCGCAATGTCATCGTCGTCATTGTTGTTGCCATCAAAGTGCGACACAATGTGGTCAAACTGCCCCGCGAAAGACTTCGGGAGTGGGGCGGGGGTTGGCGCAGGCGCTGGATTGGGTGTTTCTGCCTGAGTGGGCGACTGCGGGATATCAGCATTCTTCAAAAAGCCGCTGTCGCTGAGGGTGGTTCGGTCTAGAGCATACCCATCGGAGCGGCCAGAAATCTCCAGGCGATATTGGGTGTTTGCCTTGAGTGAGACCTGGGCGGGTGACTTTTTGTGGTTGGCATCAAAGGTGGTGCCCCATTTCAGTGCTTTATCTGAGCTGCCCAACCCGGTGAAGAGCTTAGTCGGTTTCTGAACAACTTCCCCCGTTTTGGCATTGACGATGGAAACGTAGGCATCATTGCCGGTGTCGGTACGCTCTTTACCGTTTTCGAAGCGATCACTTGCATTCATGACGCTTTTATCCCGTGCGGAATGCATCGCGATGCTATAGGTGCCCGCTTTGTCTGTTTCAAACTGGTAGCTCAGGGTTTGGCCCGATGGGAGTTTGCCATAGCTGCTCTGGGGGGCATCCCACAGCAGCGAGGTTTCGCCTTGAACGGTGACTTTCTTCCAATCGCCGGTCGGGGCGGCTGATTCTGCTTCTAAAACAATTTGACCATTTTTACCCAGAAATACGCTGTTGGGTGAGAGTTGTGTATCCATTTGAGAAATCTTCCTTAATGGTGAGCAAAATCAACTCAGCCTGCTTAAGCGCCGACAGGAGAACCTGCCTGAATGTCCCAGCGTGTAAAATTGCCCCCAGAGGTTGACCTCTGGGAGGGTTAAAACTATTTGAGTGCTGATGACGATCGAAATCTAGAGAAGCAAAGCCAGTCTGTGGTTTAACCCCTGTGAGTTAGCACTTTATGATGCTGCGTGATGGATAGTGCGCTGTGATTGATACACCGGTTTTCCTGATGTTGATGCGAACCTAACTGCGCTTAGCCAGCGCCGAGGCAATCTTCGAATACCAGAGTTGAAGAAACACAGACACTACAGGGAAGGGCTGGGGGTTTGCTAATCAAGGGCGATTGGGTGGAGAGCACGCTCAGATTTCGGAATGCTTTTGCAAGCTTGTTGAAACCTTTAAAGCTTACGCAATCTGCGGAGACCTGTCTTGGCGTTTTTTGCCATTCTTAGGCCAATTCTGCGCTGTTACATCAACATATATTACTGCTCTGTCAACATATGTTAAGCAAGTAGAGGCTCTCTGATCGCTGTGAAGATATGGGCTAACTTTTGCTTGCTCCTTTAATGGATGCTCACTATAATCGCGAGGTAATCCGCCTTGAACGCTTGTGATTGCTATCTACCCAGGCAGCTTTGATCCCGTTACGCTGGGGCATCTTGATATCATTGCGCGCAGCAGCCAGCTATATGACAAGGTGATCGTGGTGATTTCGCGAAATCCTAACAAAAAACCGCTGTTTACCGTCGAAGAGCGCATCGCTCAAATCAGAAAAGCCATTCCTACTTTGACCAACGTCGAAGTCGATAGTTTTGACGGATTAACGGTCACTTACGCCCGAGAGCGTCAGGCTAAAGTATTGTTAAGAGGGCTACGAGTTTTATCTGATTTTGAGAAAGAACTCCAAATGGCGCATACTAATAAGACGTTGGCAGATGACCTTGAAACCGTTTTTCTGGCCACGTCTACTGAGTATGGCTTTCTAAGCAGTAGTCTTGTAAAAGAAATTGCAAGGTTTGGTGGTGCCATCAGCCACCTTGTTCCTGAGCATGTTGCGCTTGATATCGAGAGATGCTACAGCAGAACCCTTCCCTAAACGACCCTCAACGGAATGGCCAAATGCCTTTAGGTAATGGCCAAATGCCTTTAGGTAATGGCCAAATGCCTTTGGAGGATGACGCTGGCTATCAGCAAGCGCCGCCTGGCCGCTTTGATGTGTTAGAGGCCCTCAACCAGATTGAGGAGCTGATTTTAGACAGCCCCCGTGTCCCGATGAGCGGTCGCACGCTGATTAACGAGGATGAAATCCTCGATCAGCTTGACAGTATTCGCCTCAATTTACCCAGAGCCTTCCAAGAATCTACCCAGCTTTTGCAACAGCGGGATGAAATTTTGGCTGACTCTGAGCAATACGCTCAAGAAATCGTCTCAACCGCCGAAAAGCAAGCCGCTGCTATTCTCAACGACATGGCGATTATTCGTCAGGCTGAGCAGCAGGCCCAGGTGGTGCGATCGCAAACCGAGCAAGAAGCCGCCGCCATGCGCACCAAGACCCTGGCCGAGATCGAGCAGCTCCAGCGTCAGGCCCGCCAAGAATGGGAAGATATGCGCAGTCAGGCCATCGCCGAGTGTCAGGCCATCCACCAAGACGCCGACGCCTACGCGGATCAGGTCCTACAGCGTATGGAAAGCCAGTTTAGCGAAATGCTCGGCGTATTGCGCAACGGTCGTCAGCAGCTTTACACCAAGCAGCAGCGCCTGCTCGAGTCTGATCCAGACGCCCGCCGGGAGTCGACCACTGGCCAACCCCCCATAGACCCGCGACAGCGACAGCAGATGGGTATCCCCCAACCCCGCCAAACCCAGCCCATGCAACCTCCCAGGACGCCACGCCAGCGTCGCTGATAGGTGACCTTAAATGATTGGTTACCTCAAGGGCACCCTGGCGGATATCCAGAAACTCAGCAATGGGCGCGTCATCATTACCCTCGACGTGCATCAGGTGGGTTATGAGATGCAGGTGACGGCTCGCCAAATGAGTCACCTGCCCCCGGTGGGTGAGCCCGTCCAAATCTTTACCCATTTTCAAAACCGCGACGACCAGCCGGTGCTCTTTGGCTTTAGCTCTCGGGCTGAGCGCGATGTTTTTCGTTTAGCCACCAGCGTTAGCGGCATCGGCCCCCAGATGGGCATGGCCCTACTCGATACCCTCAGCCTGAATGACTTTATCCAGGCGGTGGTGTCAGGCAATGCCCGCGTCTTGTCCCGCACCCCCGGCGTCGGCGCAAAAACCGCCGAGCGGGTGATTTTAGAGCTCAAAACAAAACTCTCTGAATGGCGTCAGCAGGCCGGTCTGATCACCGCCCCCGCCAGCGGCCCCGCCTCGGCTGTGCAAGAAGACGTGGAAATGACCCTGCTAGCTTTGGGGTATTCCAATCGTGAGATTACCCAGGCCCTGGATGCGGTTGGACGCGGCACCACCCTGAGCAAATCCGCCGATACTGAGGAGTGGATTCGCGAAGCGATTGCCTGGCTGAGTCGGTAAACAGCCAGAAACCCGGTTTCCATTGAGCAGGAAAAACTGTAGCAAGGTATACTAATTGAGCCTTAAAATGGAACACCTCGCATGAAAAAAATTCTGGCCATTATTCGGCCTTCGCAGCTAGACGCCGTTCGAGATAGCCTGGTAAAGGCCGATATTGTGGGGATGACGGTTTCCAATACGCGGGGGTTTGGTCGGCAAAAAGGCCAAGCCCAAAGCTATCGCGGTCAAACCTATAAGGTGGAGTTTTTGCAAAAGCTCAAGCTCGAAATCATCGTCCCTGATGACAAAGCTGATCTGGTGGTTGAGCGGGTGTCTGCGGCGGCCCGCACCGGGGAAATTGGCGATGGCAAAATCTTTGTGACCCCGGTTGAGGCGGTTTATCGCATTCGTACCGGCGAACGGGATGAGGCGGCGATTTAAGGTCCAGACCTGTACTCTTTGAAGTCTAGATGTGGACTCATAGAAATCATGAGGTATGCCAATATAGAACCATAAGGCTAAGGCAGCTTCTGTGACGACGACATTCCTCAAAAGTTCACAACCCATAATCAGTAAAGTCGAACTGCTCAGCAACTCAGGCAGTAGTCTTATTGAGCAGGATCGGCAGAAACTCGAAAATGCTTTCAGGTCGTCCAATCATTTTGAGACAGCCATTCAGGCTCGTCTCTTAAAGGACTGGGAAAATACATGGGAGCCTTTCTTAGCTCAGAAAACTGATCGATCTATTTCTTTAAAGACACAGACTACTTCAGAATTGGCTAAACGCCTGAATGTATTCAGAGAACAGCATAGTAGTCTTCTAAACCAGGATTTTTTAGGACAGATAGATTTTCTGTCCAATGCTTTACTGACTGTCCAGGCTATATTGGATGGTCTTTCCTTAATTATTGAAAAACCAAAACGACAGGGAAAGCAGATTAAAGTTGTTGAGCTTCTCTGCAATGGGTATAAAATGATCGCCGATAATTTCATACCTTTTTCTGATTGGCTGGTTCGACAAGAAAGCGATCGAGAAGTTCTCAAATCGTTTTCAGAACTTGCTAATCTCAATGCTTTTAATGAGTGGTTCGGCACCCTCAAGTTTAGAAGCAAGGACGAGAGGGAGTTAGCCTCACGCTATAAAGCATCAATCCTCAGATCAATGAAGTCTATATTATGGGATTTAGATGCGACGTTGGGCCAGGCTGTAGTTCCTTGCGTACTTGATAGTGAGGTATTTTATCTTGATGCAGATTCCGCAGAAGGAAAGGCTCTAAAGCGATCGAACCACTTGGACTCAGAAGATCATGCTGATTGGATAGTCGTTGAACCTGATAGTGATATAAGCATCAAGATCCTGAGAGAACGCATAGAAGCACGTGGCTACAAGGTATCAACTGAAAATACATCCTCAAGTGATCAGTGAAGATTTACCTGCTCTACCAAAGGATTTACAGGTTGATTTTCAGAAGATTTTCAAGCCTGTTTTGCAACTTGACCCACATAATTGTGCTAGTTTGCCATGCCACGACTTAAAGGGAAAGTTGCTCAACTGTAAGGCACTCGAAGTTGCATTTGAGGGTGACAAAAATGAATATCGATTGGTCTACAGGATTTTTGAAAAACCTAGTCCACGCCATGTGGCAATTCTCAGCTTTGGTAAGCATGATCTGGCATACGAAATGGCGCAGGCTCGTCGTAAGAAAAAGTGAGTTTACATCTCCTCCAGGGCTGCCTGTGCCGCCTGCTTCTCGGCGTCTTGCTTCCGGCGACCTGTCCCCTGACCATAAGCTTTCCCCTGAATTCGCACTTCTGCGGTAAATTCCTTGGCGTGATCGGGGCCGCTTTCTTGAATAATGTGGTACTCGGGCACGACACCCACATGTTCTAAAGCCCAGGTTTGTAATCGGCTTTTGAAATTGACCTGGAGTGCGGTCCTTAGGGCGTCTGGTGCGACTTCATCAAACATCGGCCATACGTAGTCGCGGATCGCTTGGATATCATTGCCCGTATCAAGAAAATAGGCTCCAATGATTGCCTCAAAAGCGCTACACAGAAGTCGATCACTTTTTCGACCACCGCTATTTTCAGCGCCCAGACTCAGTCGCAGGTGGTGCTGTAGGTCAAGCGCTTTTGCAAAGTGACTGAGCTGGTCTTCATCTACTAGAGCCGCTCGAAGGGGGGTGAGCTCTCCCTCGGGGCGATCTGGATAGCGGTGGAATAGGTATTCACCGCTAATAAATGTCAAAATGGCGTCGCCAAGAAACTCTAGACGCTCATTATCTGGTCCTTCCGATTCGTGCTCTTTGGCATAGGACTTATGGGTCATCGCCTGTTGCCAAAGGCCCATGTCTTGAAAGGGCGGTATATAGAAAATTTCCATTTTTTAGACCCGACTATCCACCCAGGCTTCTACGCCGTCGGCCAGGGTTTTGGCGAGTTCTCGCTGGGCGGTGGGGTCTGTAATCCACTCAAATTCGTTGGGGTTGATCATAAACCCTAGCTCTAGTAACACACTGGGGGCCACGGCGGGGCGAGTCAGGGCCAGATTGTTCCAATAGACGCCGTAGACGGGGCGCTCAAGCTGCTCGACCAGGTAGTTATGTAAAAACAGAGCCAGGTCATGGGCCTGGGGATGGTACCAAAAGGCTCCAATCCCAGCGGTGTTGAGGGCATCTCCATTATCGGGCAGAGCGTTGTAATGAAGGCTCAGGGCCAGGGTAGGCTCTTCACGATGGATGATATCCACCCGGTCCTGGGGAAACAAATCATCGTCGCCCTCACGGGTCATGATCACTGTGGCTCCCCTGGCCCGCAGCTCGTCTCGCACCAGCCTAGAGATCAGCAGGGCTACGTCTTTTTCGGGATAGCCGTTGGGGCCACGGGCCCCCAGATCTTCGCTGCTGCCATGACCGGGGTCAATAAGAATGCGGGTACCTTGCAGAGGCGTGGTGGCTTCACCGGCGGGCGGATGGCGGAGGGACAGGATCAGGCTAGACCCCTCGTAGCGTAGCTTATAGCCCCACTGCTGGGCGTTCTTGAAATGGAATGTATAGGAGGCTTTGTCTGGCAAAATCGGCTGCCAGTCCATGCGCTCGACCACCGGGTCGTCTGAGAAATAAATCGTGTCGGTTTGGGGCGTGGTGTTGTGCAAAATCAGAGTGAGACTGGTGGTGTCTTGCTCAACGCTCATGGGCACGGGCACGACCATAGGAAAGATCACCTCGGTCCAGCCCTCAACCTGCTGCGATCGCACCCCTCGAATAATCGTCTGGGGTGGCACCGGGCTCTCAAACACCCGCACCTCGCTCTCCCGAATCCACGCGCCGTAGTCCAGACGCACCCACTCGCCCTCGCGCCCGGTAATCGACGCCTGGGTGCCCTGGGGCAGCGGCGTCAGTCGGGAATAGTCAGTGCTGGGGCCAGTGCGGGCAATGCCTGACTCGACGCTCACCTCGGCCACATCAAAGTTCACTGGGGAGAGAACGCTGACGGAGCCCTCCCCAACTTGACTCACGATTTCGCCATCCAGGCTGAGGCGAAACTCCGGGGTGCCAAAGTCACCAGGCTGACTAAAGCTGGCACAGCCGCCATATTGGGCTGCGGTTGTCTCGATAGGAGCTGTTTGATCCGTCAGCACCGCATAGTTGGGCGGTAGCTCGGCTCCAAAAGGCTGGGGCTGGAGGGGGATGGTTTGATCGGATAAGAGAACAGAGACAGTTGCCTCGGGGGGTGCGATCGCGCCAAAACAAATCAACTCCCCCGGCTGACGCACAATATCTGTGGCGGGGGTCAGTGATGCCTCCGCAAAAGCAACCCCCTCTGGTGCG
>JBCDDJ010000290.1:0-8614 GCA_039180385.1 Cyanobacteria bacterium P01_G01_bin.38
CTCTACTGTAACAACAGATTCGGGTGACTCAAATGATCCAGATACCTTCAGTCCATTACCTGTACCTGGTGGGTTTGATGAAGATGAATCTGTTGTTGTCCCAGGCTTTTGGATACGCCTGGAGGCTGAGGACATGCGTCTCAGCAACTATAACCAAGATGAGCAAACAGGTGCGTCTGGTGGCAGCGTGATTGCAACCAGAGGTAAGAAGAGTAGCAAAGCCAAAACCACATTTAATGGTCCCAGTGGCACTTATGACTTAGTGGTAGGCTACTACGATGAAGCCGATGGAGAGGCTGAGATTTCCCTGGTTATTCAAGGGCAGGGAAAAGATTCAAAAACGGAATATACCTTTCAGTTGGATGGCAGTACAGGTGCTGGCACCTACCAGATTTCTGGAGTGACTTTGGAGTCGGGGTATCGCATTGAGCTGAAGGGCAAGGCCGATGGCGATGACTTGGCCCGTTTGGACTATCTGGATGTGCTGAGTGCTGGCACCACACCGACCTTTGATGCAGCGGGAGCGCCTACCGGTAATTTCTATAAGGTTGTAGAAGGCAATCAAGGTAAAGGGAACGTCACTCGATTAGAAGCTGAATCTATGGAGTTGGGGGGCAGCTATGAGCTTCAGACTGACTCAGATGCTTCAGGAAATGCTGTGATTGCCAGTTCAGGCAGATCAAAAGGGACTGCTACCCTGACCTATGCTGGCCCATCAGGTATCTACAATCTTTATGCCAATTATTTTGATGACAGTGCTGGTAGGGCTGAGGCCAAAGTGTTGGTCAATGGAGAAACCCTTTCTCAGTGGAGATTTGATCAAGATGACAACGCTTCCCATGAGCGTGTTCTAGGCTTAGACATCACGCTCGATCAGGGAGATGTTATTCAAATCCAAGGGGATGGTCAGGGAGGCGATGAAGCTATTATTGACTATCTGGTGCTAGAGCATGTGTCTGAAGCTGAGTCAACCGATTTTAGCGGCGCTGGTGTCAGCCGCGTCGAAGCGGAGCAGATGTCCCTGCAAGGGGAAAAGATCAAAATTGAAGATAAAGACTATGCCTCTGGGGGTTCCTTTATTCGGATTGATAAAGGCGATGATCTCACAGCCACCACCACTTTTAGTGGAGAGACAGGGCTTTATGATATTGTCATCGGTTACTACGATCTTGAAAAAGGAACTGCTGACTATACGGCTACCTTGGCAGGAAAATATCTGGGGAGTTGGCAGGGCGGGCTAGATTTGGGTAAGAAGCCGGAGGAAGCGGCTATCACCCACACCCTGGCAGGTGTTTTAATCAATACTGGAGATCAATTTAGCCTGAAAAGCGTTCAAGATGACAAAGACAAGGGTTACCTTGATTATGTTGAGTTTGTGGCAGTTGGGGCTGATATTTCGTCTTTAGAAGACATTCTTCAGATTGAAGTAGAGCAAATGGATTTGTCTGGCAAGGCTAAAGTTGAGAATAAGGACTTTGCTTTTGATGACGGC
This sequence comes from Cyanobacteria bacterium P01_G01_bin.38, assembly GCA_039180385.1. GTDB lineage: Bacteria > Cyanobacteriota > Cyanobacteriia > Phormidesmidales > Phormidesmidaceae > SIO4C1. Next base: position 1,493 of record JBCDDJ010000290.1, read on the forward strand.
TACGTTAAGTCTGATGATGATAAGACCGGATTCACAGGCACGACTCTGTTTGAGGGTGAAACAGGCTACTACGACATTGTTGTAGGTTACTATGACGGCAACAAAGGGGCAGCTGAAATTGCAGTTAAGGTAGACAACAAAGAACTCGATCGCTGGTATGCCGATCAGGATTTGGGCGCTAAGGAGGCTGGTTGGCAAACCTTCACCACTCGCACCGTGGCCCAAGGCGTTCAAGTCAGTCAGTTTGATTTGATTGAGCTGGTCGGTATTAAAGATGGGGAAGACAAGGCAAATCTCGATTATATTCAGTTCATTGCAGTGGATCCTCCCACCCCATCCTCTCCAGCTGCTGAGATCAAAGAGGCTGATGATGCTTTATCCAACAGTGATGATGTTCTTCGAGGTGGGGCGGGTAATGACATTGCCTACGGTGGTGATGGAGATGATTGGGTCTATGGTGACTCTGGTGATGACATTCTGTACGGAGATTATGGTACTGAAGCCGGGATTGTGGCGGCAACGCCTAAAACGATCACCTTTCAGCAAGGTGTCAACGGGTATAGCGGCACGGTTGACACCTGGCTGCATGGGTACGATCCTGACGCAACCTTTGGTGGTGACTCACAGCTCTCAGTAGATGGTGATTGGTGGGGCCAGGAGACCCATGTTTTGCTTCGGTTTGAGGCGCTTTTTGGCAGTCAAGCTGGCCAAATTGGCCTGGATGACACCATCGACTCAGCTGTTTTGGAGCTGACAATCACGAACTCAGGTGGGGGTGTCGCTATCCATGATTTGCTGCGAGGCTGGTCGGAGATTGACAGCTGGAATTCTTTAGGCAATGGGATTCAAACAGATGATGTGGAAGCTGTAAACACATCCCTGGTCGTAACAGACTTGGTCGGTGGTGTCGTCAGCATCGATGTGACGGCTAGTTTGCAAGCCTGGCAGGCAGACCCCAGCAGTAACTACGGATGGGCTTTCTTACCCACGACCCTTGATAATGCAAAGTTCTTTTCGTCTGAAGGTAGTATTGCACCCCGTCTAGTTGTTGATGTGAATCAAGATAGCCTCGAAACCCAGTTATCTTCCAACTCTGGTGCAGGTAATGACCAACTTACGGGAGGCAGCGGCAACGATATTCTCGATGGTGGTGCTGGTCATGATGTCCTGAATGGGACAGATGCTGTCTCAGTGGGCAACTTTGAGCAAGATATCCTGACAGGTGGTTCAGGTTCAGATCGCTTTATCCTGGGAGATGCTAACCAGGCCTACTACAGCAGCCAGGGCGCTCAAGATTATGTCACCATCACAGATTTCATGGCAGATGTCGATGTTATAGAGCTCCATGGCAGCATTGGCAACTATCAGCAGCAACAGCAGGCAGGTAGCACAGCACTCTATCTCAATGGTCAAGAGCTGATTGCCATTTTTGAAAATACGAGCGGACTCAATCTCGCTGGCAACAGCTTTGAGTTTCTTGCCTAAAGCTTTAAGGAGACTCCAGGGGCTAGCCAATAGAACCTTGGGTAACACTAAGTGATTTTTGATGATTGATTAACAGGATTTGGAAAGAACCGATGGAAAGAAATTATTGCTGCAAGCAGTCCAGATTTATTGGCTTAACAGTATTGTTAACGCTGACGTTGTCTATATTTTCTCAAACTGCTTTAGCAGAGAAAAGCGAACCGCTTGCCGAAGGCATCCCCGGTCGTCGGATTGCGGGGGGCACTCGATAGCCTATTTCGTCAAGCTATTGGAGTTCAAACAAGAGTTCTCTGTTATGGTTTTGCCAATCGTGCCGGGTGCCATCGCGCCAAATCTGGGGTAAGCCATTGCCTTGCGGGGATATCGCTACAGTTTTACCCTGGCTAGCCCGATACTCGACTCGATCAGCACCTACGATTAATCTCGCTTTGGCAGTTACCTTTTGCTGAAAGCTATCAAAGTTGCCATCTGTTTGCGACTCGCCTATTTCTAAGGCAAATCCGCGATCAAACGGATGAATTGCAATCCAAGTTTGAGCACAGTCTAGAAAGGTGATGTCGCCTACCTGCTTAGTGCAACTGTTGGGGGGGATGAGCTCAGGGGTTTCTGCACCGTACCAGATCAGCAGATTTTCGTACTGGGCAATGGCATGGGGTTGATCGGCATCGACGCTGAGCTGATCAAGGCCGCTGTCATCTTTGGCAATACTCAAACTAAAGCCACTCCAGTCGCCGCCAGTGCCCTTTGCCAAGCTACCAAGTTGGTAACGATGGGCGAGATAGATCGTTTCATAAAAGGCGGGGCCATACAGTTCGGCTTTCCAGTTTTCGTAGTGGGGGTGGGTGCGCTGTATTTCCATGGGTTTAGCGAACTGACGCTGTGCGATCGCAACCACCTCTTCAGGGGGCAAATAATCACTGGTGATTGCATAGATCCAATCTCGCTCAAACGCCTCTGGCGGGGGAGCTTGACCAAAATACAGCCAGAAAAACCGGGCTGCGCCATCACCGTAGGTGCGCTTTGAGGGGCCATTCCAATGGCCGCGCCAATATTTGATCGCGGCTGAGCGATAAAGCCAGTCTAGGGCGTCCTTAGCGAGCTGTTTGACCTCGGGGTCTTTAGCAAAGTCGTACAGGTTGAGGTAGGCTGCTGTGGTATACCCGTGATAGACGGGGCTATCCCACTCTCCCATACCAATGTCGAGCAGGGTAGAAACGTAGCGTTCCAGGTGGGCTTTATAAATCAAACGGGTGTCTTCGTTGCCGGTTTCCTCAGCCATCAAGTAGACCGATGTTTCTCGCATGGCCCTCAAGTTGTCGGTATTGCGACAATCCACCGGGGTCTCACAATCGTCGGTGGAGCGCTCCCAAAATTTACGGGGTGGGTTGGCTTTGCGGGTGAGAGGGTCGCTCAGCGTAAACGTGTGCATGGCTTCCCACATGCGCTGCCGGTAGGCGGGGTCGAGCTGATCACCCAAGTAAAAGTATTTGCGCATCTGGCCTTTGAGGGTAAAGCCAGAGAGCAGGTCGATGCCCTGGGTTTCGGTGGCCTGGGGGTCAATCTGCTGCAAAAATTCGATGGCCGAGGGTTTCTGTCCCCATAGGACATCGGCCATTGCCAGGGGATAAGAATTTTTTTCGTATTCATAGGCGATGCTGCCGTAGGACTCAACTGCGGCTAGCTGGATCAGGGCCAGCTGCGATCGCATCCGAAACATCAAAATCCACCAAATTTCTTGCATGGGTTGCCTACAGCATCTCGGTTCTCTCAATCCAAATCTGAAAATCCTGGTATGTCAGAGATTCCATATGGGCTTGGCCCACCGTCATTTGTTTGTCTAGGTCTCCTATAAACCTTGAGAGAAAAAGCAGATAGCAGCCGATTCCAACTAAACCAACAATCGCAACACCGATTAAAGATTGCTTGAGTGTCTTGTGCATAGTTGCTGCCTGCTTTTTCATTTAAAGCGTTGGGGCTACCAATGTAAAACAAAGACCTCAGCACCAAAATTCTCAACGTTGCCGCTCAAGTTATTAACCGGTAACTCAAAGCGTGCCCAGCGATATGGCTCAATTACCGGCGCAATTGCTGTTTCAGTATTGTATTGCTCTGAGGTATGAACCATGCCGTAAATGCCTGCTTCGACGGTCGGCTCTGATGTTGGGTTATATAAACTACCCACCAACATCGGTCCAAGATCGGGATCACTCACAAATTCTACATATTCAAGAAGTGGCAAATTAACCTCTGGCTGGCTTGATACAGCAGGTTCCAGATAAGGTAAATTGTCCTGCCACTGAGTCAGTCCATAAGGTTGAATACTCGGTTCAGGGCTTGACAAAGAGCCGCTCGGGACAGCGGGCGATGAGCCGCCACATAGGTGCCCCAAATTTACCGTCTGGCCCCGAAGATGCATATAGCAAATCGGATCAGCGGCAGCAGGCTGCGCGGTAAAGGCTAGTGGGATAAAGGCTAGTGGGGGCAGGGCTAGCAATGAAGCAGTAACGATTGGGTGGATGCGCATCAGGAATCTTACAGAAACATCTAAATTTCTGAATAACAGACGCTATGATTTTCATTTATTGCTCTTTGCTACCTACAGGCAAAAATTACCAAACCTTTACAGGGCTTTACCAAAAGAATGTATAGTAGCTGACTGACTCACAAAAGCTCTAAAACTTAAGCCTGACGCTATGTCGACCAGCAGCCGTTCCTACCGATGCACTAGCGTTAGCAGCCCTACGGGTCGATATCAGGTGGTGTTCTCGCTAAAAAGCCTCGCACCCACCACATTTAGACGAGGTACGAGGCCGGTTTGAGTAATCTTTCTGACCTAGCCTGCGACCATTTCCTTAAAGGCTTTGCCTGGGGAAAAGGCGGGCACCGTTGTAGCCGGAATGGTCATGGTCTCCCCTGTTTTTGGATTTCGACCTTCCCGGGCTTTGCGATCGCGAGGTTCGAAGCTACCAAAGCCTACCAGCGTCACTTTATCGCCACTAGAGACCGTCTCCATCAGAGTCTCAATTGTCGCTGTCAGGACAGAGTCGGCTGTTTTTTTAGGGACGCCCACCTTATCAGCGATCATATCGATCAATTCACCTTTGTTCATATCTTGAAAACCAAGTCATCCCGGTCTTTCTAACATGAGAGCCTAGAAAGCGCAAGGGTTTACCTGATTTGAAAGGCTAATCACCGCCGTCTCAACACACAAATGGGGCACTTGAAACGCTCTTAAAGCAGCTTGAACGCTGTCTACACAAGCACTGTCTGGCAAAGCTCCTAGCGATTAATTTTGACTATGGGCTTTTGGCTATAAGCTTTTGACTGTGGGCTTTTGACTATAGGTGTTTGACTGTAGGCTTTTGGCTATGGGCTAAGGGGGGCCGCTTAAAATGCAGCCGACAAAAACGGTAGGACAGTCTTTGCCACGTCTTCTCCATATTCCTCTGCCATGCCTAAGGTGCCCGGCAGGCGTGTGGATTGTACCTGGGGCAATGCAGCCATCGCCTCCATCTCTGCCTTAGAGGCGGCAGGGGCCTGCTCGGCCACAATCACCCTTATCGGCACGGATAGCGGGTCAAAATAGGCCAGAAAGTCGGCCCGCGTCTGCACCGGGTCTAACCCACCTGTGACAAAGGCGGCGGGCGCATAGCGGGCACCGCGTTGCTGGGTGGTCTGGTGACGCTGGGCGATATAGTCGGGGGTCAGCTTGGCCTCATCGACAAAGACATGGCGGCGATACATCCATTTGAGGAAAGCGGGTCGGGTATTTAAGCCATAGAGAGCCTGGCCTAGTAGGTGCGATCGCACCAACCCCCTCACCCCACGACGCACTCGCTCAGACGCCCCCATGACTGCCAATGGCCCCCGCCAGGTGGGAGCCACCAGGACAATTTTTGACCAGGCATCGGGTAATGTCTCAGACAGGGCCAGGGCATAGCCAGCTGCATGGCCAGCCGCGACCACGGCTACGGGTTCCCTAAACTGCTCGCTCACAAAGTCACGTAAAAACTGTTTGTACAGCGAAGGTTGATACTCTAACCGCAGCCGATCGGAGTCGCCAAAGCCAGGCCAGTCAACTACCGTAACCTGATAAGTGGGGGCTAATTGAGCGGCTAATGTGGCCATCTCTGTGCGGGTTGAGACAGTGCTAAAAGCGGGTAACAACAATACAGGCTGTCCTGTACCCAGGGTTTCATAGGTAACAGTGATGGGCAGCCCTTGCCACTGCCAGCGATAGGTGGCTACGGTGCCGTTGAGCTGTGTTGGTGATGCTAAGCCAGTCATGAAAGCCTCCATAGGAAAGATGACCGTGTTTAGAATTGTCCAGAATGAAGGATATCCCACGGCTGAGAAACTGGGTTTTTGGTGATCAGCCCAAAGTAGTTCACGCTCTATGTATAACACTATCTGGAGAAGATATATCGCCAGGGTTTACACTACGGGTCAGCCCTTTTTCAGGTTTCTAGATGAGAAAGCCACAAACCGTCAAAGCATTGGAAACGTTAGGGCGTGTTCAACTCTCCAAGCATTTTTTTATGCGGGAGTTTCTGTATTCAGAAATCTCTCAAATTGAAGGCATCCCCAATCTCCCTGACGATCCAGAGTTAGCGATCGCAGCTGGAAAAAATCTATGTGAAAATGTGCTTGAGCCTATCCAAGCCGCATTGGGTCGGATTAGCATTCGCTCTGCCTATCGATCTTGTGCAGTCAACGCCAGAGGGGCAGAAAATAATAACCAATATAGCTGTGCCAGCAATCAAAAAAACTACGCAAGACATATCTGGGATGTCAGGGATGCGGATGGGTATATGGGGGCAACCGCCTGCATCGTGGTGACCTCATTTCTCCCTTACTATGCGCGCACCCAAGATTGGACTGCTCTGGCCTGGTGGATCCATGATCATGTTGATACCTATGCAGACATGATGTTTTTCCCAAAATATGCAGCCTTTAATATTAGTTGGCGAGAGAATCCTCAATGTTCAAAAACAATCTACAGCTACGTGCAAAATCCTCATACCGGAAAGCGTGGCATCTTAACCAAGGCAGGTATGAAGAATTTTACAGGCTCCCATGAACCGTTTTACCGAGATTTTCTAAAACAGTTGTCAGACAGCTAGGGAATTAACCCGTTTTAAGGTCTAAGTTTTGAGTTAGTCGCACACCTTAAAACAGAGCTAGAACAGATATATAAGAATGATTTAGACCAATCGTAAGGTCTCCGGTTGGAAATGTGGCGCATATCCCTGGATTGATTTCAACTCAGGGGTGCGGTACGTCAGCTGCTTGCTGGTCATTTTGCCCAGGCTCACTAACGATTCTGCCATTTTGATCGCAGCGGCAACGGCATCAATCACGGGCACACCCAAGCGGTCTTCGAGTTGTGTTTCGAGGCCGCTCATGCCGGCACAGCCCAGGCAGATGGCTTCGGCTCCATCTTCGTGGATGGCGAGCTTGGCGGCTGCGGTTAGTATATCCAGGGTGTGGGTGCGATCGCACTCCGTCTCTAACACCGACAGCTTTGTCGTGCGCACCGAGGCGCACCGCCCTGTGAGCCCTGTTTTCTGAATGGTTTTCTCTACCATGTCTCGCACTCGATGGAGGGTTGTCACCACGCTCCACTTGGCGGCCAGC
>JBCDDJ010000291.1:0-8604 GCA_039180385.1 Cyanobacteria bacterium P01_G01_bin.38
CTCCGGGGGAGAGCACTTCGACGATCAGCTCAGGGGCAATACTCAAGTGGCCTGCCTGGTCAATGCTATTGGCAAGGCGATCGTTGCTAACCCAAACCACATCAGGAATCACCGCATCGGTTGGGGTAAAAATGACGCCAGGCGTTTGGAAAGGTTTGCCAAGTTGAGTCTGTCTGGACCAAGCCTCCAATTCAAAATGAAGATTACTGCCTGCACCTTGATGGTGAATATGGGGAGCCCTTGTCACAAACAGTTTTCCATCAATGATCTCATAGCGTTTCCAACCCCCTTCATCAGGCATGGCATCCAGGTCTCGGGTTGTCCAGCGGAGGGTATCGATAACCATTGCAGCTGCCCTCAATCTAATGCTTTTAGTGTAATCGATTGGGAAAGACGGTTGCCCCGTTTACGGTAGCCTAAAGCTGGCAACCCTGACAGTGAGCTGACCTTGGTTTGGATCATGATCAAACACAAAGCTACCGCGCTTACGCTCATTGGCGCTGAGAAAATCAATGTCCTGGGCCCCGGTTTCATCCGGGGCGTTGTCCAGACGGAGTTCGGCGCTGACCTGTACGGTTCTGGCCACCTGCCCGCCGGTATTCTTGATCACAAAGGGGACATAGTAGTGATTGTCGATGGCCTGGGCTGAGGCAAACTCAATCTGAAATAAGGGGGGGCGGTTTTGGTTGATTTGCCAATCGTAGAGCACGAGCCCCACCAAGCCGATCAAAATAGCTGTGGAAATGGTTAAGGTGATCCATTCAGCTAGCGAACGCTTTGCGAGTAAGGCCTCTGGACTCGGCTCAGTGATGGCTGGCTCGGGGGTTGCTTGAGCCTTAATGGGGTCTACCCCATCCTCTAGCTTGCTCATATTAATATGCGCCCAGCGGCCCCACCCACGGCGGCGGGCAGTCCCAGGACAACGGCATCGCCTAACCATTCTGACCAGGGATCTTGAAGGGTCAACTGCTGAAAGAAGACCAGCATCAGCACTGAGGCTAACAGAGCTACCAGATAAGCTACCAGGGTTTCAGTCATCGGACTTAGCAGCAACCCTCGCTGCTGCCGCTCGCTGCGATCGGTGAACCCAGAGGCAAACACGATTGTATAGGACAGCAGCAGCGACGCGCCCATAATCAAGAGCAGCCACAGGGGTGGCAGGGCCGACACCAAAATGGGGATTTCTTCGGTGGGGGCGATACTAAAGGCAATCAGCAATGCGCCCAGTAGGGTGGCATCCAGGTCCATTAGGGTATCGCGAAGACTAGACAGCGTAAGGTTTTCTGGCATTTGGGGGGTCAACATAGGGGACCGCGTCAGGGTGCGTCGGGTCTGACTACGGTTGCTGCTGAGGGTGGTGCGGGCCAGGGTCACGCCTAAGGAGAAGGGAACCCCTTCAAAAATCAGCTTGCCCAGGGTTTCGGATAGCGGCGTCGCCAGGGTGACTCGGCGTAGCAGGACGAGTGCGATCGCAGCACACACCAACCCAATGCCCAACGCTTCGATGCTTTCTAGCAAGGCCTCTAAGGGATGCAGCGACAGGGTACGGCGAAACCCCTCAACCTGGGTCAACAGCAGCACAACGACAAAGGTCACCCCCAGCACCGCTAGCAAAAACAAAGACTTGGCGGCGGAGCCAATGGTCCACACCTCAACCGTGTAAAGCAGTGGAATGCCAAATAAAAAACCGCCCGCTGCCCCCCGCAGGATAGCCTGTAGCTCTGTTCGCCAAATATTAGGGGTTGCTCGCACGGGTTTGCTAACCTATCCGTTTATCCTGTTCATTATGCCACCCTCTTGAAAGCGCTGTTAACTGGCTTGTTTTAGAAGGACGAATGATGGATTTGGAGGTGGGGAACCGGTCTGGATGTGCAAAGATTTAACTTAATCTCTCGTCAAACATAAGTCCAGTAGGATGGTATGAATTCTGGGTGATCTGAGGTGACACATGACGATTAGACGTTTCGTTTTAATGAGTGCCTTTCGACTGAGTATGATTTGGGATCTGCTCACGACGTTCTTAGGAACCTTGATTTTGCTCAACAGCATCAGCTTTATTTCCCTAGGGATTAGCCTGGTGGGCACCCTCACGGTGGGGGCCTTTAATTTTGCAACCAAGTCAATCTGGCAAGCCCGCAACCCTCGCGGCATGGAACTAATTTTGCTAAAGTCGGCCTGGATCCTTGCGATCGCATTTGATTTTTGGACCTCTCTCACCTGCAATGCCACCTACGTCGCCCTGGGGTACTTTGAGATTGGTGGGGGCTTTGACTTTGGCACCCTGTTCGCCACGCTGAATATTAGTCAGATTTTGATCGTGGTTTTTGTGACCATTATTGCGACGCTGGGGCCGATGTTGGTGGGCTATATTCGCGATCGCGACCTCGACTTTTTGGCGTAAGCAGCACCTGAATGCCTTACCTGGACAAGGTGGGCGGTGCCCACCCTACGTCTCTTCCCATCTCCCCCATCCTCCCTATCTTCCCCACCTCCCCACCTCCTCACCGCTTTCATGAAACGCTACTTCCCCCTCCTCCCCTTGGCGCTCCTCTCCACCAGCTGCCTATCCGAACCGTCTACCAATGGCGGCGCTCCTGAAACCGTCACCATTCTGGGCTCCCTCACCGGGGTGGGCCAAGAAATCATCGAAGAGGCTGTCGCTCCGTTCACGGAGGAAACCGGCATTGAGGTGATTTACGAAGGCACAGATGCCTTTGCTACCGTCCTACCGATTCGAGTGGAGGGGGGTGATAAGCCCGACATTGCGCTCTTTCCCCAACCAGGGCTGATGGCTGACCTGGCCCAGGAGGGCGCACTGGTCCCTCTGGATGAGTTTATTGCACCAGAGACCCTGGCCTATCCCCCTGCCTGGATTGAGCTGGGCAGCGTCGAAGATACCCTCTACGGCATTTGGATGCGGGCTGATCCTAAAAGCTTGGTTTGGTACAACCCCCAGGCTTTTGAGGCAGCGGGCTATGAAATCCCCCAGACGTGGGCGGCGTTGATTGCGCTCTCAGACCAGATCGTTGCCGATGGCAAAACGCCCTGGTGCTTGGGCATGGAGAGCGGCGACGCCACTGGCTGGGTGGGCACCGACTGGGTTGAGAATATTTTGCTCAGTACCGCAGGCACCGAGGTCTATGACCAGTGGGTGGCCCATGAAATCCCATTTAATGCACCGCCGGTTAAGCAGGCCGCAGAAACCTTTGGCGACATTGCGCTCACCCCAGACTATGTGGTCGGTGGGGCGACGGGCATTGTCAGTATTCCGTTCGGAGACTCCCCCGCCCCTTTATTTGACGATCCGCCAGGGTGCTACCTCCATCGACAGGCTAGCTTTATCACCGATTTTCTACCCGAGGGGCTCACCCCCGGCGAAGACGTCAGCGTGTTTTTGCTACCCAGCGTCAACCCCGAGATCGAAACCCCGCTGCTGACGGGTGGGATTGTCTTTGGGCAGCTCAACGATACCGCCGCCGCCCGAGCGCTGATGGCCTATCTGGCATCCATAACCCCCCACGAGATTTGGGCAGCCCGGGGCTACATTTCACCCCATCAGGGGGTTGATCTTGGGGTCTACCCCAATGATTTGGTGCGGCAACAGGCCGACATTCTAGCCAACGCTCAAACGATTCGCTTTGATGGCTCTGACCTGATGCCCGCCGTCGTCGGGACCGGTACCTTTTGGATCGGCATGGTGGACTATATAGGGGGCGAAGATTTAGACACTGTTTTGCAAAAGATTGAAGCTAGCTGGCCTTGAGAGAAGCGCTGAGGGGAAGGAGTTCTATCGGGAGGTAGGGGGAAGCTTGGATCTTCAGCTGGTATAACACAAAGGTTGTTTCAACCCAATGCATGGCTATGACCCCAGAAGATTTTATGCAAGCTGCGATCGCACAGGCCGAGCAAAGCGAGACCCCGTTCGGCGCTGTAATTGTTAGGGCTGGTGAAATTGTCGAACGGGCTGGCAATACGGTCGAGCCAGATAACGACCCCACTGCCCATGCTGAGGTCAATGTGATGCGCAAACTTACGGCTCGATTGGGCAATGCCTCCCTGGACAGCGGCTACACGCTCTACACGACGTGCGAACCTTGCGCCATGTGCGCGGCAACCGCTATTTGGGCCGGCATTTCCGAAATTGTCTATGGCACTGGGGTAGAAGACTTTGCAGATAGCAATCCTAATCTCATTAAAATTCGCTGTGAGTCGGTGGTCACCCAGGTGCCTAACCCCATCCCCGTCAAAGGGGGGCTCCTCCGGCAGTCCTGCCGAAAGCTACACGAGCGGTTCCCACTGGAGTAGCTTGATAACCCACGTCCAGGTTGAAAATTTGAGTTTTTACCTGATGGCAAACGACAGGTCTGGATGTGCCAAGATTTAACATGAGGAGGGCCTATGCGAGGCTGCTTATCAGGAATCGGAACCGGGTTGGCGCTGGGCAGCATCCTCTGCATTTCGGCCCTCGGCTTACTAACCAGTCGGTACGGCTGGAAGCAATATCTCGAAGTTTTTTCCCACTTCCAGCTACAGTATCTACTGCTCTGCCTAATTCTGACCGGGTTTTTGATGTTCTTAGGACGTCGTCGGCCAGTCTGGGTAGCTTTGTTTTGCTGCGCCCTGATCTCAGCCCAGATTGCGCCTTGGTTTTGGCCTCCCCACTTTATAAACCGCTCTGGTGACAACGCCAACCTGCGCGTGCTGGTGGCCAACTTAAACACCCAAAATACTGACTATGGGAAAATTCTGGCCATCGCTCGGGCAGAGCAGCCTGACCTGGCTGTCTTTATGGAAATAGACACGCCCTGGGTCGAGCAACTCGACACCCTCAGCGATATTTTGCCCTATTCATCGGGGCAGGCCAATCCATACAATGTCGGCATCATGCTCTACAGTCGGCAACCGCTGATTGACCCTGAGATTAATTTTTTGGGTACTGAGATATATGCAAGTGTTGTCTCACAGGTCAGGTTTCATGAGCAGACCCTGTCTGTGGTGGCTGCCCACCCACCGCCGCCGGTCAAGTCGTCGTTTTTTCATGCCCGCAATCGACAGCTTGACCAGGTAGGCCAATATCTGCAAACCGTTGATAATCCGGCCCTACTACTAGGGGACTTTAATCTCAGTATGTGGTCACCCTACTACCGGCGACTAGAGCAACAAGCAGGGTTATACAATGCTCGCAAAGGGTTTGGCATCCTGCCCTCCTGGCCGACTCGGGGCACTTATCACCAGATTCCTGATTGGGCATCCCCCTTGTTTTCGATTCCCATTGATCACTGCTTACTCAGCCCGTCAATCCAGGTCCTGGATGTGCGAACGGGCCCCGAAACCGGATCAGACCATCTGCCGTTAATTGTTGATTTACGGGTTTGAAGGTTGAAATAGAGATTCCGCGATCGCAACTACAGCATAATCAACCCTTGGCGCAGCCCCAGGGCAACGGCCTCAGTGCGGCTGGTGGCGTTGAGTTTGCTAAACAGGGCGCTGATGTGAAATTTAACCGTGTGCTCCGAGATGTTTAGTCGTTTGGCAATAGCTTTATTGCTGAGGCCTTGGGCCAGCTGATCTAGCACTTCGATTTCGCGAGGGGTCAGAGGTTCAATCAGATCGGCTTCATCGTCAAGCAGGGTGGGCGAGTGAGTGAAGAGAATCTCTGTAAAATCGGGGTGTATGACGCTCAGGCCCTGGGCGACGGTTGCGATCGCACCCCTCAACCCCACCGCCGATATCGAAGCCGGCAAGAGACCCACCGTCCCCAGTGACAGCGCCTGGGATAAGCCTCGTCGCTCGACCTGATCATCATCCACGAGCAAAATTGTCCCAAGCTGTCCTGCCGCCTCCATGAGTTCAGCAAGCGATTGCAGCAGCTCGTCGCTGAGTTCAGCCACCAGCAGCAAGGCATCCAGGGAGCCGGGTTGACGTTTCACCCTAGCCAGCTGTGCCACACTATCGACAATGTGGATGTCTAGACTCGCCACCATGCTCTCTAGGCCAACCCGAGTAATCGGGTTATCGGCGCAGATCACCAGTCGGATCATGATCTATCGCTCACCCATCGTCACGGTGATGTCCTGCAACTGCCCGGCCCGCAGCAGTGTCAGCACCAGCGGCTGACCTATCTGCTGTGGATCGAGAAAGGTTTGCAGATCTCTCAAATCGCACGCTGGCATCGCCTCTATCGCCACGATAATATCCCCCATCAGTATCCCCGCCTGATCAGCGGCTGCTCCCGCATCCAGGCTAACCACCATAATGCCGGTTTGGTTTGACAGATTGAGCGACTGCCTGAGCGCCTCAGGCAGCTGCACCCGCTGCATCCCCAGCCCCAGATAGCCCCGAGCAACCTTGCCCCGCTCTTGCAGTTGCTGAATCACCCGTTCCACATTCGACGCCGGAATCGCTAACACACTGCGCCGGGGCCCAAACGTGTTAAACCCGACCACCCGCCCCCTCGTATCGATTAGCGGACTGCCTGCCCCACCCCGACCCAGCTTGATATCGACCTCAATAAACTGGTCAATCTGACCGCCGCTGAGGCTACGCCAGGGGCCATTGACACTGCTAATCAGGCCTAAACTAGACCGCAGCCGAGTCGCCCGATTTCGTCCCGACCGATAGGTCACAGATGTCACCAAATTTCCCATCGCCAGCGGGTCAGTTGACACCTCAGCCACCGGCAGCTCAACCCCCTCGGGCAGCGCCAAAACCGCCACATCCGTCGCGGGATCAGCCCCCAATAGCTCAGCCTCAATCGGGTCACTAACAGAGTTTGATCGAATCATTAGCGTATCTTGAGGATGGAGCGCCTCCCAGGACGTCACCACCAAACCGGTCCGCCAATGAACCCCGGTGGCCGCAGAGCGCGTTCCCCGAATGGCCACCACTGTTGGACTCACCCGCTCGAGCAGTGACGCCAGGTCTTGCGATAGGCTTTGTAAAAAAGTGTCTGTAGACATGGTGATCAAGATTCCATCACAACAACATCTCCATGGTCTGCTGTCAGCTCGGTTTTGCCATCCACAGTTTGACCAGGCAACCCCTCCCCATTTGGCTAGGTCATATGAGCAGATTCATGACCGCTTCAATCAGCATGAACCCCTGTTTAACAAATATGAGTCTGTCCTGAAATGGCCGAATCCTTACGATAAGTGTGATTAATGCCATATTCATCGAATTATGACGCTTAACTTCAAACGCTTGTCTGCCTCTGTCGTTGGCTTGTTCCTTTTGCTGGGCATCACCGGATGTCGCACTAACTCCTCCTCCAGCAAGGGCATCGTCATTCGTTCTGCCTATGCCTACTTAGAAGAACTGTTCCAAACTGAAGTGGTCAACATCGGCCTAGAGCAACTGGGCTACGCTCCCGTATCTGGCTCCGAACTTGAATACGACGTGATCCACCAGGCCATTTCCAGAAACTATCTGGACTATACGGCTGTGCATTGGAACCCCACACACTCCACATTTTATGCAGATAATGACGGTGGACGAAGCATGCAGCGGGTTGGCTCCGTCGTAGAGGATGCATTGCAGGGCTATCTGATTGATCAGGCAACATCAACTGAGTACAGCATTGCCAATCTAGGGCAGCTTCAAGATCCCGACCTCGCTAAGCTCTTTGACAGTGACGGCAATGGCAAAGCTAACCTGGTCGGCTGCCCGCCAGGCTGGCGTTGTCGAGATGTGATTGAGCATCATCTCACTGCCTATAAGCTGCGCGACACAGTTGAGCACGATGGTGATAACTATTTTGCTGATATCGAAACCATTATTCAAAAACAGAAACAGGGGCAACCAGTCCTGTATTTCGGTTGGACGCCGATGTGGTTAAACAGTGTCTTAATCCCCGACGAAAATGTGGTATGGCTAGAAGTTCCCAGAACCACCTTGCCTGATGGGCAAACCGGAGAAACTGTTGTCGACGGCAAAAATCTGGGTTTCCCGGTGAATCAACTCGAAATTCTTGCCAACCAAAAATTTCTAGCAGAAAATCCGACCGCCAAGCGATGGTTTGAAGTGGTGCAGATTCCTATCAATGATGTTAGCTTGCAAAATCAACGTATGCGCGATGGCGAGAATACGCCTGGCGATATACGACGCCATGCCGAAGAATGGATCCAAAACAACCAGGGCACCTTTGATAACTGGCTAACAGAGGCTAAAAAGGCGAGATGAGATATCTCTTTAAGTCGTCTGGTCTGATAGATAATGACCCTCAGTCGCCAAGCAACAATGCTGTAGCTACACTGAAAGCGACTAATGAGTGAGAATTGGTGTACCTGGCCTCATTGTTGACCCAGCTGCTAAGAGCTACCCTTTTGAGGATTACCTACTGGGTGAGCGGCAGCGGCAATATTGGCGTTGGTCAGGTTGTGAAGCTTGTAAAACACACCCATACACAACTTAGGTGTGTCGCATTAAGAACAACATCGGTATCTGTACTGAATGCCATAGTGAAAGAACCGTGTGACGTTTTTTTATATTCCGTGAAATTCCCTTGGTATGGGTAAATATGCTGGAACAGATGAACGAACAAAGCGCTGTCGATAAATCATCAACAAATTCTGTTGACTTGAGGTTTTTCTAAAAGAAGGCTTCCGA
>JBCDDJ010000292.1:0-8596 GCA_039180385.1 Cyanobacteria bacterium P01_G01_bin.38
GTGCCCACGTTTTACCTCTCAAAGAGGTCGTCGGTCTTAAAAGCGGACCTGAAACCCGTGAAATCTCTTCTCAAGAAGACTCCCTTGAGCTGGATTTAGTTACCCACGATATCAAAAAGTTTTTTGGGCTACTGCTCAAGCGTAACGGCTATGTCTTAGAGCAGCTATTCTCGCCGTTAATTGTTCACACGACCCCAGAGCATATCGAGCTAAAAGACTTGGCCCAAGGCTGCATTACCCGACACCATAGTCAGCACTATCTAGGCTTTGCTAAAACCCAGTGGCGACTCTTCTCTAAGGCTGAAACACCCCGCGTTAAACCTCTGCTATATGTGTTTCGAGTTTTACTGACCGGCATTCACCTGATGCAGACAGGTGAAATTGAGGCTAATTTGGTCACCCTCAATGAGAAGTTTGAAATCTCTTATTTGCCAGATCTGATTGAGCAAAAGGTGACGGGCACAGAGAAAGGGATCTTGGCAAATGCTGATCTGGCCTTTTATGAACAAGCGTATGAGCGATTGCTGCACATGCTAGAGGCAGCTGCCATTGATACCCATTTGCCAGACAGCACCACAGCAGACGCTGCCCTCAACGATTTGCTGATTCGAATTCGGTGCGATTCGAGAGATGACTGAACCTCGATTGAGCCAGCCTATCCCTTTCGATAGATCCGGCCTCGCCATTGAATCGTCTTTTGCCAGGAGGATAAGAATATCCGCAGCACCGCCAGCGGATCAGCTAAGGGAGACAGCCAAAAGAAAGCGGCTGTTGAAAAGAATTTTTGGGGATGATGATAAGAGGGTGCGATCGCAGCTTGCATCCCCCATCGCACTGTCAGCAAGAACACATTTAAGCCTATTGCCAGCCTTAGCATCAAGCTGTCGTAGCCCATCAGTACAAAAGGTGAAAGACCTAGCAACACAGCTAGAGGCATCGCCTGGGTGCTGAGCAACAACCCCAAATCTGCCCAGAGCTGCCCAGGCGACGTGGCATCTTTGAGATCAAGGGAGCGTCCCCAGCCTTGCCAGGTCTCCAGCGCCCCTTCGTACATACGCACACTGATAACATGAGCACCGTCTAGAAATCCAACCTTAAAGCCAGCTTTCGCAGCAATACGCGCCAAGGTAACATCATCACAAAATGAGCTGGCCGCACAGCTGTAGCCATCGAGCTGAGCCAGCACCGTACGACGGCATAGAAAACACTGACCGTTGGCCATGACGCGCTCCGGGGCGGCATCCCGCACCCCGGCGGAGTCAAATCGATAAATCAGCGTCATCAACAGCGCGGGTTGCAGCCACCATTCCCCAGCAGAGACCAGTCTAAAGCGTGGAGAAAGTGAGACCAGGTCGTAGTGCTGCGCATCTGCCTCAGCCAAAATGGCCGCCACCAACCCCGGCTGAGGTTGGGTGTCGGCATCAATCCCCAACACCCACTCACTCTCGGGGGAGCTGGCTAAAAAGCCTGTCTGCAGGGCCCAAGGGCGACCGACCCAGTCAGGTGGCAAGGGATCATCTGTGATCAACCGAATCCGAGCATCCCGCTGGGCCATCGCTTCGACTTGCTCAGGCGTGCCGTCTTGAGAGCGGCTATCGACAATGATGATTTCTCTCACCGCTTTGCCTTGCTGAGATAAGCCGGTTAAACAAGGCTGAATGCGATGGGCTTCATTTAAGGTGGGGACCACCACACTCACGCGGTGAGCCTGTTGCTCACTCTCAACTCGCGGTGTAATCGGCGGCTGTCGTCGCGCCCCTCTCAGGAGTCGAGACAACAAGATAGCGACAAACGGGGCCTGCCATAGCAAAAGACCTAGAGATAAGGCTCCTACGTCCTCAGCAGACCATAGCCCTGGGCTCATTCAGCGGCCTCTTGACCAGAGACCGCCAAGCTATCAAATCGTGGTGGCTCGGTCAGAGACGGCTGAGGGAAACCCATCTCTCCACCGCGCTGCTGCGTCGCGAGTCGATACAGCCAGAGCGTCGGCAAAACCCCGAGCAACAGCCCCAGGAAAATCGGCGGATAGATTTTGCCATCAACACTGATCAGGGCCGCAAACGCAAAGTTGCTGAGATAAATGCTTAACGGGAACACTAACGGCAAGGTTTTCCAGCGTTTGGGCTGGGCTCGCCATAGCAGGGTCGCAATGCCCATATAAAGCACACCTGTGCCAAACCAGCCTACAAAGTTTTGGTAGGGCATGCCGAAAAAAGCACCGGGCTGCTCCCAGGCCCAAAAGGGCATGGTGGTCTGACTCATGGCAGGGTCTAGCACAAAATCCCAGGCAGTTAACAAAACCGCCCCGATAAGAATCGCCCCCACGTCTGCTAACCAGCCCCTAGTCAACGTTTTGAGCCCCATATAGGCAATTAAATAAGCGCTCAGCCCCAGGTAAAACCAGGACAGCGGAATCGTAAACGGCACCAAATCGGCAATCTTGTACCCCAACCCGGTTAAGTAGTGATAATGCCCAAAAGGAAGGCCTGTGCTGGTTCCCAATAGCTCAGCGCTCAGCGAAACAGCGATCGCTGTCACCATAAAGCTTAGCCAGTGCCACAGACCCAAGTGGCGGTAGGCATAAATCGCCACGGCGACAGCCCCCGAAATCATATAGACCGCACCCCCACCCGCCATAGACCAGCGAAAGGCTATACGCCCTAACTCAGGGAGCTGAATAATAAACTCTGGATGGGGGAGTACCAGCAACAACCCCGCCAAACCAAAGATGAGTGAAGCGATATGTACTGTAAAGCAGACGCGCTGCGCGATCGCAAAAAGTTTCATGAGACGGAAAGTCCTCTGAATGTCAGAAAAATGTTTGCCCCTAGCAAATAGTGTCTGTGCAGCTGTGGACAAATAGCTTATGACCCATGGCATCACGGTGCCGACTTAGCTCATAAGCCGTGCAACGCTGTACAGACTCACTCTGAAAGCAGATCACCAAAGCTGCTGTCAAAAGTATCTAGAATCGGCAATGAAAATAGAGTTGTTATTTCTCAGTTGAAAGACCCCTAACAAGCCAGGCGTGAAACCATTAAAAAGTGAAGCGTACCGTGAAAAACAATATGAATCGCGACAATCAGGTGTCTACCCCAACTACTGTATAAGTTAATTTAACAAGAATTAAGTGAATAGAACTTAAGCAAATAAAAAGATTTTTTGGACAGGCTTGCCGGGTTTGCTAGAGCGGCAAACCCCCACCAGGTTTTGCCCAGATCAGATTTGTTGTCCAGATAACCAGGTCAGATTTTGTCTAGATAAGTATTGTGTCCAGAGGGAACTCAGCCTCAGGCAATTGCACTCAGACGGTTAATTTTTCTGCCTATCAGTTGCTGAAAACGTCGAGTAAGGACCAGTGCAGCCACCAATTGTCCCAGCGCCAGGCTCCACCACAGTCCTACTCCCTGCCAGCCAAACAGATGCCCGGTGAGATAACCCAGTCCGATGCCGATACCCCAGTGGGCCAAGACATCCACCGCCGCCAGCAGGTGGGTATCTTTGAGCCCTTGTAGCGTGCCTGCGCTAATGATGCGAATGCCCTGGCAGATTTGAAAGACGACGCCGATCTTAAACAGGGTTGCCGCGATGCGAACGGTTTCGGCATTGCCTGGATGGCTGACATCCAGATAAAATCCGGCGATGGTTTGGGGCAATAACCATAAGGGCATTGCCAACAGCACCACCAGGGCCAAATTCATCAGTAAATTGGCATACCCAACCCGTCGAGCCGCTCGAGGTGCGCCTGCGCCAATTTTGTGGCCCGTCCGCATAGCAGCCGCGTAGGCAAACCCCCAGGAAAACATTAGCAGCAGCTCTGTGGTGGTCATGACGATGCGATGGGCAGCGAGCATTTCGGTACTCCAGAGCCCCATCAGTAAGGCGGCCAGGGTCAGTGCCCCCATTTCGGTGCCGTAGTCTACGCAGAGGGGCCACCCGTGGTGAATGATTTCGGAGAGAATGGGCAGGTCGCACCGCCATCCCTGTCTTAAAAGCCTTAGCTTCCTCAGTCGAGGGTGAACCCGCAGCATCAGCATCGCCATCCCAAAGGTTAGCCAAAACACCAGCGTACTGGCCCAGCCAATGCCCGCCAGCCCCAGTGCAGGTAGCCCCCACTGGCCGGTCATCAGCCCATAGTTCAAAAGGATATTAAGAGGAATACTTAACCCCATCAGCACCGCCACCATTCGGGGTCGAGCCACCGCCGTCATAATCTCTTTGAAGACCAGCAGACCCAGCGCAGCGGGTAGACCCCACACAATGGCATGCAAATAATCCGTGGCTAAGACCACGATGGTTTCTTGCTGACTCAATAGCCGAAAAATACTGTCCAGGTGCCAGATCAGCACCATAATCGGGATGGAAACCCCAAAACTCAGCCACAGGCCCTGGATATTGATGCGGCCCACCTGTTTGAGATCTCCTGCTCCGTAAGCCTCGGCTGCGATCGCACCGGTCATCTCAAGCAGTCCGGCACCCAAGAACCACAACATCCAAAATGAAGTTGCCCCCAGCCCCCCTGCGGCTAGCGCTGCCGTATCTAACCAGCCCATCATTAGCGTATCGACAAAGCTCACCGCCCCCTCCGACAGCTGGATCAGCATTAAGGGGACTGCCAACTGCAGTGAGGCTTTGGCCTCGGAGGAGAGGCTGGCGAGGGGTCGAAGCAGTCGGGTAGAGGCGAGGGGCTGGGGCATGGTATCTGCGCCAAGTGGAGGGGGACTATCCCTAAGTCTTCAGGCTCCTTTTTGTGGATTTCTGAAAGTCAGCTATTTTACTCAGATCTTGTGCGTGCTTGGAATGTCTAGGCGTCTTTCTTAAATGCGGAAGTCACCCGATTCTTGAGTTGCCCAAAAAGCCCAGCCCCAGGAACGGTGGGTTTCACGGCCAGCTCAATCGGGTCTTCTCTAAATTCTTTGCCTTTGAGACGGTAGCCATATTCCAGATGCTGCTGATTTTTCCGCAGGACCGGGTAAATCCGAAATGCGCCTTGGAGCAGGTCATCCTGACTGCCAAAGATAGCTTGATTAATTTGGCTAGAACGCTTGACTGCGATCACACCCACCGGATACCACTGCTTTTTGCCCTCGACCCGGATATAAATCTCATACTCGGGGGTACCATCTTCGCGCATGCTGTCCATCCGCTTGGCGGCTTTCTGCCGCTGCTTTGCACCGTCAGAAACTTTGGGCTTTTCCTGGGGTTTACCAAATCCGGTTGCCATTTTTGCTTAAAAAATCACTTTATAAAAGTTTACAACTTTTTAAGGCTGAATAAATTCTGAATTTGCCTGCGTCCTTACGAACATAGTCGTTAGAATGCGATCGCACTCACCTCGATCACATCAAAACTCAAAACAATTGCTTAACACCGGAGGAATCTCTCAATGTCCCTGCTCAAAAAAGCCCTCGGTGCTCTACTTGGCTTACTCGTCGTTGCCTTTGGCGTTGGTTTCGCCCTACCCAGCGATGTCCACGTTGAACGGGCCATCACCATCGACGCCCCATCAGAACAAGTCTTTGCACAAATTAGTGATCTTAAAGCGTGGGATGCCTGGTCCCCCTGGGCCAAGATCGACCCCAACGCTCAGATGACCGTGACCGGCGCTGGTGTCGGTCAGACCATGGTCTGGTCCAGTGAAAACCCCCAGGTCGGTAACGGTAGCCAGGAAGTGACTGCACTGGAGGCTCCTAACCTGCTCAAAACGCACCTTGCTTTTGACGATCAGGGGGTAGCTGATGCGACCTTTAACCTGACTTCTGACGATGAGGGGGCCACCCAAGTCATCTGGTCGTTAGATAGCAGCATGGACGAAGACATGCCCGTCTACATGCAGCCCGTCAATGCCTATATGAGTCTCTTCATGAATGTCATGTTGGGCAAAGATTATGAAACGGGCCTGCAAAATCTTAAAGAGGTGGTGGAAGGCTAGAATATTAAATCTGGCATTGCTGATCCTCGGTATGACTTTAGCTGTGAAAGGCCGGTAAATAGCAACACCTATAGACCGGATCATCCCCTAAATCAGCAATCGCATAAGCCCCTGTCATCTACCTGACCCGCTTTGAAAAAGCCGACCGTTTCATCTGAGCCCAACCAAAGTGCCGGGCCCCTTTATGCCCTCCTTGCCTATGGCTCGTGGGGGCTTTTGCCTATCTACTGGAAATTTTTTGGGTCGATTTCTCCGGTGGAGGTGCTGAGCCATCGGATGATCTGGTCACTGGTGTTTCTCAGCCTGGTACTGATTGTGCAACAGCGTTTGCCGGAGGTAAGGTTGTTGTTGCAGTCTCGTCAGCGAGTCGGCGTTTTACTATTAACCGCTGCCCTCCTAAGCTTCAACTGGGGGCTGTATATCTATGGCGTTAATAGCGATCGCATTGTCGAAACCAGCCTGGGCTACTATATCAACCCTCTGGTGACCGTACTCCTCGGGTTTGTCTTTTTACGAGAGCGGCTACTCTGGGGGCAAATCCTGGCCGTCATCCTGGCTAGCATTGGCGTTGGCTATTTTGTTTGGCAATTTGGCTCAGTCCCCTGGATTGCGCTGGGGTTGGCTTTCTCCTTTGCTTTTTATGGCCTACTCCGCAAGGTGGTCAAAGTTGCGCCCATGGTGGGTTTGGTGGTCGAGACCGGCTTGATCACGCCCCTTGTGCTGACCCTGATGGTCTACTGGTCTGCAACAGGTGTCGGACACTTTGGTACCGGCTGGCCCATCACATTTTTATTCATTGGGGCTGGGGTAGTCACCTCTATGCCGCTGCTGTGGTTTAACAACGCCGCCAAACGTTTGAAACTGGCCACCCTGGGCTTTTTTCAATACGTGGCCCCATCTATCCAGCTCGTCCTCGGCATTCTCATCTACCAGGAGCCATTTACCCTGACGCACACTGTTACCTTTGGGTTGATTTGGACTGCCCTGGCAATATATTCAGCGAGTTCAATATTGTCTCGGAGAGCATGAGAATGGAAATACAAAGATTGGAGAGGCATAGATGATAACGTTCCGGTTGATTGGCTGCCAACGTATTTTACGAACTACCAAATATTTCACAATAGTCTACTCCAACCGGATTATTATACGTCTCCCACTAACCTCAAGATCTCATTACAAGTTTCTTGCGGTGTCTTTGCTTCTGTGTACACCGTAAATCTTGCAAGTTCGTAATTTGAAGGATGTCTCACAAAGTACTCATTTGTGCTCCGAATATCATCTGGGAGATGCTCATTACGCTTATTCAGGATGTGGATTGTCTTATTCAAATCCGGTGATGGAAGTAAAAGAATAACATTAGGATAAGACAATAAAGCTTGCTGAACCCTCCGAAACAGATAAGGATCATCATGTACAGAGTGACCCGCACCAAAATCAATAACACAATTTGCATGTTCTGATAGTAGTCTCTCTACGGCATAAGCCTCGAAGGGTTTCCAGTATCGAATAATACCCCAGGCTCCTTCAGTTTCACGTTTCCGTTTCGCCAATGCTTCGTCATATCCAATCTCTTTGTAGTAGTTCCATCTTTGCTCATCCATTGAGCATTGTGGAAGACCAAGCTGATTAGCCAGAAGTGCCCCGACAGTAGACTTACCAACAGTCTGAGGCCCAATGAGAACAATATCTGAAGGCATATTACGTATCCTTACGTCACCATATAGTACTTTGATCCTTGGCTTCAAATGCCTCAGTGAAGTAGATTTCGGATGCGGATTCGCGAGGCGTTAAATTGGATAACTTCAGGTTTAGTGCTCACTTTTACCCACCTGGTTTCAGGACCTGATCTGCTGTCAGGCTCAGTTCAGGAAAAGTGGCAGAAACAATAGGCTGATTCCCCCGGAGCAGCTGAATTTCGTATTCCCCATCCACTAGCGTACAGATAGAAAGAGTGGGTTGTTTGGGCTTGCCAATGTGCCGAATACCGCCTAAGCCTGCGTAGTCTGCAATCCAACATTCAAAAATGCCTAAAGCCGCGTAGTCTTCAACCTTGCGGGCATAGTCATTTTGCCAATTGCTACTCACGACTTCTGCCACGAACTTAATGGAACGGCCCCTGGTCAAAATCGATTGGTCTGACCAAAAAGGTTCTTGGGCAAGCTCAGCTCGATCAACCACTGCAATATCAGGACGAAATGCTGTCATCCCAGCATTATCAGGTCGAAATAGGCCCCGCTGAAGCACAAACCAAGGTAACCCTGCTCCGTCGATTTGAACACAGATTTTTGTGGTGATGAAGGCAGCTACTTCTTCATGCCGACCTGTGGGTTCCAAGTCGAATACCTCGCCATCGATCAGTTCATAACGGTTATCGCCACCGTAGCGGGCGAGAAACTCGTCAAAGCTCAGGGGCTGCTGTTGGATAGATCGGTCAGTTGCAAGGGTCATCGGTTACCTGCCCCAATCATTGCCTTCAGTCTACCAAATGTCATATGTGACCGCTGAGTCACATTCTTTCTTTATCAAGGCACGTAACGGGACTACCAGACCTATAATCGAGTTGTGGTTGAGCTTCCCGAGGGTGAATCTATCGATGATTGGATCAGCAAGCTAACGGCATCAGGTGGATACATTTTTACAGGCTTACAACTACGCGATCGCAAA
>JBCDDJ010000293.1:0-8586 GCA_039180385.1 Cyanobacteria bacterium P01_G01_bin.38
GACCGGAGCCAGCGTGTCCTCAAATAGGCGATTGAGCTGACGCTCTAATGTGCCCATCTCCTGCCAGGGATTCCAACGGATTAACGTAGACATAAGATTCTCTCCTTGAAGCTGTGGAATGTTGTTCATGGCTTCATTGTAGGCAGGCAAAGAAGAATCGGTATTCGGTTTCTATCCCCGATCCATAGAGCGTTTCCCGTACCCTACCCCAAACCGAACCAATCGCTTCGGTTTGCCGAATCTACCGCTTTGCCATGGGCACAATTTTAGGCCTGTGTTGTTTTATTTTTGACTACACAAGTCCTAATTTCAGAGCCTGGATAATCGCCTGGGTACGGCTTTTGACTTCAAGCTTTTCAAAAATAGAAGTACAGTGAGCCTTGACGGTTGCGATCGCAATAAATAACTCCTTGGCGATCGCTTCATTGGATTCTCCCTGGGTCAACAGCCTAAGCACATCTTGTTCTCGTTTGCTTAGCCGTAACTGTCTGCACTTCT
Source organism: Cyanobacteria bacterium P01_G01_bin.38 (assembly GCA_039180385.1). GTDB lineage: Bacteria > Cyanobacteriota > Cyanobacteriia > Phormidesmidales > Phormidesmidaceae > SIO4C1. The sequence continues at coordinate 499 of JBCDDJ010000293.1, forward strand.
CTAAGGACTGCTTTGCCGGGGTTTGAAAGCAAGTAAAAAAGCGATTAGTCATTTCCTGATTGAGATAAACCTGTCCAGACATAATCGTCTGGACAGCCGTCGGTAATTCTGCCGCGAGAGACGCTTTGGTTAGATAGCCTGAAGCCCCCCCTTGCATGCCTTCAAAAAGAGAGTTTATATCTGGTCGACTAGCGATCAGCAAAATGCTGGCAGGTTTCTCAAGCTGTTGAAGCTGCACCAATATATCGGCTGTCCTTTCCCAACTACCCTCTAGGTGAATGTCTAAAACAACTAAATCAGGTTGCTCGGCTGACGCCAGATAGAGAAGCTGCTTGCCGGAGATGCTTTCCCCGACGACCTTGCAAGGTGTTGAGCTATAGGTGTTGTCAGACATCAGTAGCGATCTCACCTTATCGCTCAATGCTGGATTTGTATGAGCCAGCAAGACTGAGCACTGTCGCCATGACGAATAGTTTTTGGAGCACGGCTGCTTTGACAAAACCATATTTATAGCCATATCGATCACCTGGCATGCAACGCCCCTGTTTGAGGTATCCCTACTATTGCTCAGATACCTCGCCGAGAAAATCCCGAAAAGTTCAGGTTTATTCAGGTTTAGATTCAGGTTTATTCAGGTTTATTCAGGTGTTCAAGCACCGAGGGGGCTGAGCGGAGGAATTTTCGACTTAAGTCTGATGCATGACCCGGGTGGCTTGTTTAAGCTCTGGATATACCCACTTGAGATGAGTTGACTCATCGGTCTCAAGAAGGCGGTGCGATTTATTAAATGTGCGATCGCGCAGTCAACTTATCCCACACAAGGGCTTCGATAAGAATGCTGTTTTTGTCAGAAGTCAGATTTTGTCTCAATCAGCACTGAGAAATTATGAGGTAGAAAATAGGTTAAGGAAATGTATGTAAAAAATAAATAAGGATACATTGAGCCAATTCTAAAATGTAGCTAAGATTAGCGTCAATGAGAAGTAAAATCTGCCTGTCAAGTATCTCTGGCTCGCAAGTTTCTTTATGAGCTTGAAAGCTTTAGAGTTCACGATTTTTTATGCAGATTTTTTCTGACGCCACTATCTTTGAATTCTCAAATTGCCCATCCTGCGAGGATGAAAATGTATTGAGAACCCTCCAAAAAATTAAGCCTGATCTCAAAAAGTCTTCTTTTTACTAGGGTCTGGTTAATTTTGACATCAAGAAATGGTTCACATTTCTTGAAGCTGAGAATTATTTCTTTGACAGCTTGAATGTCGCAAGCTGTCTGTTATTGAATTATTTTGAGCAACCATTTTTTAGGCTAGGAAGTCTTCCTTGTCTTAGATAGTGACGCAATAAAATCAGATTGCATCTACCCTAAAAAACTTCCTGAGATCATGAAACCTCACATTAAATTAACCCTGAAAAAGGATATTGTTCCGGATAAAATTCCCTATTGGCAAGAGGTTGCTTCGGGAAAAAAGATGGCTCAAAATCATATTCTTCCTGCTATTGATGCTGAGTTTAAGAAGTATGATCGCTCCGTTCAGGTGACGCGAGAATATCAGCCTGCGGGCAAAACCTGGGATCAGGATGAGCGAATCAGCGGTTTTAATCGGGTTTACCGTCTAATTTTGCACCAAAGTACGGAGATTCCACCTGGCTTGATTAAGGCGATTTCCGTGCTGCCGATGGTAGAGGCAGTCACGCCTGGCAAAGTCGCTACCGCCAATCTGCCGTCGGTAACAGCTAAATCTTTTTCCCTAGAGACTGATCAGCGATCGCGGGATGCGATCTACCTGCCAGAGGCCCACGATTACAGCCAGGGCGATCCTGAGATTACGGTAGCGGTGCTTGATACTGGTGTTGATCTCGATCATCCCGAGCTGACGGACGTGCTCCTTCCCGGCTATGATTTTGTCGATATTCTGGATGGCGCTGGGAAGTTTCTCGGTGACTATTTAGGCTATGACGAAGACCCAGAGGATGAAGTGGGGCATGGCACCCATGTCGCGGGTATTATTGCCGGTCAAGGGTCAGAGATGCCTAAGGGGGTGGTCCCTCGGTGCAAAATTTTGCCCGTGCGGGTGTTAGGGGCGATGAAACGAGGTTCTAAAAAGGTAGGGGCTGGCCTGGTCGATAACATTAACTCTGGCATCAAGTGGGCCATTGACCACGGCGCGGATGTGATCAATATGAGCCTGGGCATTGAGCATACTGGTGGCGGTTTACCCCACGAAGAAGTAGTAGACTATGCCCGCCGCAAAGGGGTTTCGATTGTGGCGGCGTCGGGCAATGATGGCCAGGAACATCTTTACTATCCAGGGGCGCTACCCCATGTGATTGCGGTGGGGGCCCTGGATGAAACAGGAGACATTGCCAACTTTTCGACCTATGGCAAACAAGTGGACTTTGCTGCCCCTGGCACGGATATTTACAGTACCTATATTGGCAATGATTATGGTTTTTCAACGGGGACATCCCACGCCTCACCGTTTGTAGCAGGTGCGATCGCACTGCTCAAGTCCTACGCGCTACAAAAGCACGAGACGCAATTGTCTGATCGCCAGGTTAAACACCTGCTAAAACACACCTCAGACAAATTAGATAGGCGATTTAAACATGCAAAAGCGGGGTTTGGCAAGCTCAATCTGCTCGACGCCTTGCGATTACTAGACTACAAACTCACACAATGATTCATACCCTGACAAGGAGGTCTTGATGCCGGATATTTCAGTTTCAGAACCCAGTACGTCTACAGCCATTACAGACGGGAGTACTCAAGCCACCGTGGCTGCGGTCGTTGCACCGACTGTTCAAATTTCTCCCGTCACCTATTATCCGCCCACGCTTCAACAGGTTCAGCAAGACAACGCCAGTTTATTAGAAGTTGTCAAAAGACTGAGAGAAGAACTAGAAGAGCACATTGGGGGAATCGTTGATGAAGACAGCACGATTGCGGATGAAGATAAGCTCACCAAAAAGCAAACCATCACTGACGGGCTTCAGTTAGTCACCGAAGCCCTGCAAGGGGCGATCTCCGCTGAGGCCGCGAAAGATAATGCCAATCAGCTGGCTAACTCCGTGAGTACCCCAGCCGATGAAACAACCGTAGCTGCGAAAGAAACCATCCTCCAAAAAATTAGTGAGCTTGAGAGTACGATCAAAAGTATCAAAACCACCTACACAGATAGTTTTTTTGATCAACCCACCAAGATCACTGAAGAAAGGATCAAAAATCTTAGAACGAAGACAGAGACCGATCTCGCTCAGCAAACCCAGGCCCTACAGGAGGCCGTTAACAACCTGCAACATGAGCTGACTGGAGAGGTGGTTCAGGTTATTTCAACCCCTGACGAGACCGTTAGCAATTGGGATGAGCTGGGGGAACTCCTGCAGGGGCCTGGCAATTGGAATACGCTGGACGCACTGTTGCACAGCTCAGATAACTGGGATGCCCTGGGGCCAATTTTAGGGTTTAGCCAATCGACCACCGATGTCACGGCCAACCAGGTCGATGTCACCGACAACTGGGGCATTGTCCAGTCACTGTTAGGGTTTTCTGAGAGCGTGCTACCGCCGACTTCGCCACCAGCAGTATTGCTAGAAGTGATGCCGTTGATTGTTGGTGAGTATGAAAATCACCTCTACGACCAGGGGGGCAAAAATGATTGGCACTACGTCACCATTAGCCGTAACCCTACAAATACCCTGCGCTGGACTAATCGAGCTGGGGTTTCCTGGACCCTCACCCCTACCGAGAGCAAAGAAATCCTGGCGGTTGGAGAAGACTGCCCGTACTACGCCCAAGGGCATACCCAGGTCAAGGTCAAATGGGAGAACGATCAGGTCGTCGGGCTGACGGGACCCGGCAATGAACTGTATGATCGCGAGCAGCCCGAGGTCACCGACGGCAGCGATGCGACGCAGCTAGCGACTATCCTGGCGATTTTAGGCAAGTATGAGAATCACCTCTACGATCAAGGCGGCAAAAATGATTGGCATTATGTTGCCATCAGTCGCGATGAAACCAACCCAAATGTCCTGCGCTGGACCAACCGCGCGGGCGTTTCCTGGACCCTCACCCCCACAGATAACAAAGAAATCCTGACGGTTGGAGAAGATTGCCCGTACTACGCCCAAGGGTATACCCAGGCCGGGGTCAAGTGGGCAAACGATCAGGTCGTCGGGCTGCTCGGACCCGGCAATGAACCCTACGATAGAGCCCAGTCCACTGGCACCGACAGCGTTGAGACTGCTCTGCTAGAAGTGATCTTGTCGATTGTCGGCGAGTATGAAAACCACCTCTACGACCAGGGGGGCAAGAACGATTGGCACTATGTCACCATCAGTCGTGATACCACGAACAGCAATACCTTGATCTGGACAAACCGGGCCGGGGCCTCCTGGACCCTGACCCCCACCAGCAACAAAGAAATACTCATGGTGGGCAAAGACTGTCCTTACTACAGTCGGGGACACACCCAGGCCACGGTCAAGTGGGAAAACGGTCAAGTCACAGGACTGCTTGGCCCCGGTGATGAACTGTATGATAGATCGCTGTCTCAGGGCGGCAGCACCTCGACCCAGACACAGACACAGACCCAGACCTCGACCCAGACCTCGACCCAGATAGATGTGATTCCGTTCTTCCTGGGTGAGTATGAAAATCACCTGTATGACCAGGGCGGTAAGAATGATTGGCACTATGTCACCATTAGTCGGGACCCTACTAACAACAATGCGCTACGTTGGACCAACCGTGCTGGCGTTTCCTGGACCCTGACGCCCACCGCCGATAAAGAGATCCTGTCCGTGGGGCAAGACTGTCCCTATTACAATCGGGGGTATACGCAAGCCACGGTCAAATGGACCAACGGCCAGGTCACAGGCCTGCTCGGCCCCGGTAATGAACTGTACGATCGAGAGACCGCTCAGGGCACAAGTGGCACGACGGCTACGCAGCAAAGTGCGATCGCACTTTTCCTGGGTGAGTATGAAAACCACCTCTACGACCAGGGCGGTAAGAATGATTGGCACTATGTGACCATCACCCAGGATCCCGCTAACCCCAATGCGCTGCGGTGGACCAACCGTGCTGGGGTTTCCTGGGCGCTCACACCCACCACTAATCAAATAATCCTGGCCGTGGGGCAAGACTGTCCTTACCATGCTCAAGGGTATACCCAGGCCATGGTCAAATGGAACAACGGACAAGTCGTCGGGCTGATGGGCCCCGGCAATGAGCTGTACGATAAAGCGCTACCCCAGTAGCAGAGTCAGATAAGTTTCCAACCCAAATCACTTCATTCACCGATTAGGATCAAACGCTATGACTATTTCGACAAGTGTGTTGTCAAACGGCTTCTCTGTTGCCCATACCGCTGATTCAGTGCTGTCCATTTATCCGCCGCGAGTCACCCTCGACGCCTATGCGCAAAAGGCGCTGTCGGTCACCGAGATTGAGGGTATGCAGGCCATCTTTAAGACACAAGGGGCTGCCGCCAAAGAATATCTCTCGCGCGAGGGGCTTTTAAGCACCATTTCTAGCCTGACCGTGCGCCTCAATGGTTCTGGCCTAGATGATTTACAACGTCTCTTGCTTTCAAGCTCTGACATCTATGCCACCTTACTCGAACAGGCCTTTACGGTCGACAAGGTCCAATCAACGGATTTAGAAGGGCTCTATGGTTCGGTGGTGCGGGGGGCTGCCAGTGGTCCTCGGACCTACTTTTTGGGGAGAATGGTCAGCGACATTCTCAACGACAAGCGGATCTTTCTGGGGCAAGGGTCGAGGTATTTGCAGCATTTAATGACCCAGGTGATCTCCCAGGGCTTGCCGATCACCCAGGGGCAGGTAGAGTCAGTGGTCAACCAGCTGCTCACCACGGTTTATAACGAGGGTGATATTCCTTACTACGTCGATAAGTTTGCGCTGCGCTCAGACTCGGGTATTGCTCGGTCGGCTTTTACGTCGGCGATCAAGCAGGCCATGATCGATTACCTGGTCAAACTCGGCGTTCAAGTTAGGGATCAAACGTCGTTTGAGCAAGGCCTCTATGATGAATACTTTGCCCTGGCCTACAGTGACGCACTCCTGAAAGTCAGCACGGTTTCAGAAGATCCCATTGATGCTGCTCGGGTTAAAGGGGGGGAGACCACCTGGGACTTTTCGGTAGATACCTTTGAGAGTATCGAAGAGCAAGGGGTCAGCCCTGACAACATTTTGGCCGCTGGTGCACTGGACTACATCTACTGCATTGGCGAGCGCATGCATGTGTTTGATGTTGCCAATGCGCTGGTGCTGCGCTGGGCAGGTGGAGTGCTCGATGTGCCCGAGGGGGCAACCGCCGCGCTGCTTTATCGCTACCATAAACTCCGCAGTGAGCGCTCTACTCCGCAAGAGCGAGCGATGCTCTACCGCCGCATTCTCAATCGAGGCGGGGGCCGGTTGCTCTCAAATATGGTTGCCAATGAAGATTTTCCTCGGTTATGGCATCAGCTCATGTCTGAGGTGGCCGAGTATATTCGCAAAGCAGAGGGCAGCTACTCGGCAGAGTCCTGGGTTTCACGGGCCCCGATTTTTCAGGCCACTAAAAATCTGCAATACAACCTGAGTGAAAACATGACCGGGATGTCTCACCTGCAGGTAACCGAGGACTATGCCCATTTGCAAGAAGCGTTAGACATTATTAAATCTGAGGACGTGATTGTCTCCTACGGTGGACGACGCAAAAGTATTTGGACTGTGATTGAGCAACTTGCCAAAGAAGATCTGGGGCTGATGATCTCAAGTGCCCCCATTCGGACCGCTGCCATTGAGGGGAACAAAGTTTTTCAATGGATTGCAAGTTTTAATGAGGGCACTGTTCAAGATAGGGACTTCCAGACGTTTCTGGCGGCGGCAGAGTCCTGGATTATTGCCCAGGCTTCGATGGAAGAGGAGGATGACTCCTTTGGACGGGAGGACGACGATATAGGGGATGATTTTGATGAGGAAGAGGATGATTGGGATGATTGGGATGATTGATGAATAGGCGTCAGGAGCCAGGCGCGCAGCGAAGTTTTGATGGCGCAACCTCTCCTAATCGGGAGTCACAATCAATCATTCAATCTAGCCAAGGAGACGATGGCATCATGGCACAACACGATACACAACAATATAGCGATCGCATCCAAGAACAAGCTCGATCCTATGCGCGATCGCTGCTGTCCCAATCAAATTCATTTCGCAATATGGGCCGGGCTGAGCAGCTGGCCATGTACTCAGACGTGGTAAAGGCGGAGTGTAAAAAAATAGCGGATGGAGAAGGCGGACAGTTAGCGACTCAAAAAGGGTTATCGACTGAACTCAGAGCCAGCGATCAGATCAATGATGATCGCCATCTCAATAAGCGGATTGGTTCAGAAACCGGTGAGATGGCTGCGGATTTTATTCAGGATGTTGATTTCCCCAATTTTGTTGAAGATCTGCTCACGGGGGTCTTTGACGCCAACTTAAATGTCACCGTCCAGCAGATGCGGGCCTATCAAGACCTGCTAAAATCTGCGACCAAATCCCTTAGCAGCTTTGTCAAAAATGTCAGTGACGAAGATGCCTTTGCCTATATGGCAGACAACATGGGTGATCAGTTTAGCTTTATCCAGGACGATCAGGGGCAACCCGCCCTCGGTAACCCCAGCGGACAGCAGCTAGACATTGGTGACAACCAGGTCAAAGCCAAAATTATGGACGCCAAGCTGGCGTTAGCCCAGGAGCAGCGAGCCCTGTTGCGAGAAACCATTTTGATGGGGATCTCTCGGTTGGTGGTCGAGCGCGGTACGGTTAAAGCCGCCGTTGTGTTTGATGTCAAAGCCTCTGAAAAGATTCAAAAATCTGACCGAGCGGCTGATACTGAAACCACCAAATCAGGGTCAACCAAAGGAGGCGGTTTCTTTGGGTTTTATAGCAATCGCGGCTCTAGCACCACCAAGCGCAGCAAGATTAGCGTGTCTTCTGCCAAGAGTACGGCCAGTACAGATCTGGCGGCGCAGATTACCGGTTCGGTCGAGCTGGTGTTTAAGTCTGACTACTTTAAGTTAGACAACTTTGCCTCCATGTAC
>JBCDDJ010000294.1:0-8524 GCA_039180385.1 Cyanobacteria bacterium P01_G01_bin.38
CGTGGGCAACCTCGTCTGCCCCGCTGCCTACGACCTGGGCGAAGACCTGCGCATCGTGCTGATGTCAGTCACCGAGGGCGAAGACAAACCGTTGAAATACCCCACCATGTTCAAATCTGCCCATGCTGTGGTGATCAGCAAAATTGATATTGCAACAGCCGTTGGCTTTAAGCGAGATGAAGCCCTACGCTATCTGCGGCTGGTGGCCCCCCAGGCCCTCATTTTTGAGTTGTCCATTGTGACTGGCCAGGGGCTCGCAAACTTTTACGCCTACCTGGGGCAGGCCATCTCTCAGTGTCGAGCAAAGCGGATCCCAGCTAAGGCGACATATCTAGAGGTTGGGGGACACCTGAGTGGATAATGCGATGGGCAAACCCATGGCGTAGTTGATGGTGCAGTCGCTCAAACCACATCTGCAGGGTTCTAGCTGGACTGCCATCTTGATAAGTGATCGCAGCTGCCCATAGGTGAGTGGCCGCATGATAAAAGTCGAGAATGCCGGTGGCACAGTGGTGTGCTCTTTTAGTTTTCACGCCAGGTGCAATCTGAAGGTTTCCAGCATTTCTTCAACAATATTGAGAAAATGCTGGACGATTGGAGAGAGATTATCTTGGCGACGTGCGATCGCAAGCTCCAAACTAAGAGAAACTCCCTTCAACTTTCGATAGACAACTGTTGAATCAACCGTATCTTTCAGCGTTTCTGGCACAAACGTAATACCCATACCTGCGGCAACTAAACCGATTCTAGTCTGACTGGCGACAGCCTCTTGAACCACGTTTGGGCGAAAGCCAGCCTGTTCACAGAGCTGGATAATCTGGTCATAGAGATAAGGGCCTTCTAGACGGGGATGCAAGATAAAGGGCTCGGCTGCCAAATCACTCAGCTTTAGATGGGGACGTGTGGCTAAAGGATAATCCTGGGGTAGGGCGATCACCAAAGGTTCTGTGCGGAGCGGCGTAATTGTCAAGCGTTTGTCATCAACAGGGGGATAAAGGAAACCCACATCAATCTGGCTAGCGCGGAAGGCTTCCACCTGATCTAGCGTGCAGCGTTCTGTCATAGTGAGCTGAACGTCGGGGTAGCGATCGCGAAACGCACGCACAATCTTTGGCAAAACATGTCTTAGCGCGGAAGGCGTAAAGCTCAGTCTTAGCTCACCCATCTCACCTCGGGCCACTCTCCGGGTCGTTGACACCGCTTGTTCAGACTGATACAGAATCTGTCGGGCCTCTTTTAAGAAAGCTTGACCAGCAATAGTCAGCTGCACGCTACGTTTAGTGCGCCGGAAGAGCTGTACTTCCAGTTCAACCTCTAAGGCACGAATCTGACGGCTGAGGGCAGGCTGGGTCATGTGAAGCCGCTCAGCTGCTCGACCAAAGTGCAGATTTTCTGCAACAGCAACAAAATAGCGAAGATCGCGGAGTTCCATCAGCAATTAATAATCTCAGAGCATTAGTCATACGCTAAAAAGGCATTGGACAGCATTGATTAGCTGGTTCTATCGTAGAGCATATAGATGCTCAGAAAGCCGCTATGAGAAATCCGTTTACGTTTAAGGCATCTGTATTCAAATGGGTAGGTTTATTGATTGGTTCAGTTGTTTTAGCAGTTGGCCTAGCGTACAGTCTGGATTTCTCAGGAGTTTCTCTATTGCCGTCCGGATTTTCTTTGACGCAGAGCGAATCGGTTGTTTCTGTGAAGACAGCTCAGTCTAATTTTGCTCTGCAAAACCGATATGGTCGCCGTTGGCTGCACTACGCAACGGTCTCTCGTAGTGATGACAGTTTTCGGCAAATGTTTATCACAGCTGACGATGTAGAACGGGTTGAGGCTGGGCATCCACTGCCAGATAACACTCTGATTTTGATGGAAAGCTGGTATTCTTCCGAGTCTCCGGGCATTGTCTTTATTAAGCAGAAACTCAATGGAAGCTGGCAATACGGCTCTTTTAATCCTAGTCAGCCAGACTATCAGCTCAGCGATCGCGCTAGCTGTCAAGGCTGTCACGCGCCGTTTTCAGGCCTCGATTTTACGTTGACCAAGCCACTACTTGAGGCGGCTCTACAAACGCAGCAATTGCAGACGGCTTATTGCGATCGCGCTGGGCGCAGCCCGTGTGATCCTGAAGCCTACTTACCCGAAAGCTTCTGAGGTAGGTAAACGTCTCAGCTTTATAAGCTCTGCGTTTCTAATTAAATCGTGAGGAGAGTCTTTATGAATCGCCAATATTTAATGAAGCGGCGGAATATTTTGCTAGGGGCCATTGCAACCTCTACAGCGGTTGCAATGGCGCATCATCCAGCAGCCAGTGCGCAGCAGACATTTCAATGGCGGATGGTCTCTCGGTGGGACGACACTTTTCCTGATCAGTTTGCAGCAGCACAGCGACTCGCCACTCGGATTGAGGCTATGAGTCAGGGACGGCTTACGATTGAGGTACTCCCACCCGATGAAGTGGTTCCCTTCTCAGACACGTTGAATGCTATCAGCGACGGCACTATCGAGATGTGTCGTAGCCTCTCCTACGATTGGCGTACTCAATCGCCTGTGTTGGAATTATTTTTTGTAGTTCCCTATGGGTTTACTCAAAACGAGATGAGTGCGTGGCTCTATTATTTGGGCGGTCAGGAACTTTGGGATGAAGCTTACGCTCCCCTTGGGGTGAAGCCGTTTCCGGCAGGTTCTTTAGGGGCACAGTCGTTTGGCTGGTTCCGAGATGAGATTAACAGCTTGGCTGACTTACAAGGTCTACGGTTTCGCACAACGGGCGTTGCTATGGATGTCATGTCAAGGCTGGGGACAACTGCTGTAACGATGGGCTTAGATGAGCTGCGTCAAGCTATGCAATCTGGTGAACTAGACGGTTTTGAGTTTGTCGGACCGCTGGTTGATCTGCACTACGGCGTCAATGAGCTAGCTCCTTATTACTATTTTCCGTCCTACAATCAACCGTCTGGGCTGATTGAGCTACTGGTTAATCGGACGCAGTATGAGGCGTTGCCCATTGATTTGCAGCAGATCGTTGCGATCGCAGCCCAAGCCGAATACGAGCAAGGCTTAGCCGAAGCCAATTTCGGCAATGCCAGAGCCCTTAGTACTTTAAGAACCGAACACAATGTACAGATTCGCCAGCTACCCCCCGATGTCCTGACTGTATTAGGCCACGCATCGGGTGAAATTATCGCTGAAATGCTTTCAGGCGGCGATGAGATGATGCAGCGAACGATTGATTCTTTTCTATCGGCTCGACAGGTCTTGACTACCTGGAGTCAGGCAAGCGAGCAAAGTTACTTGAATGCGCGTGCGTTGTCGTTTGTTTATGGTTAACTATTGAATAGTCCTAAATAAGTGCTAGCGATTTAACTTGACTACAGTACGACCAATGACCGGAACTTGCTCGACTTTGCCAGCGCGATCGCGAAACCGCCAATGAGAGCGAAAGCCTGTCAGGGGAAGCGTAGACAGTTATGCTGGGCAATCTCTCAAGACATAACCAACACCCCGTATCGTTTGAATGAGATCATCAGCAGGCTTTAGCTTTCGGCGTAAGTATCGAATGTAGACATGCAAGACATTGCCATTACTTTTGAGCAAGGTATCAGGCCATACGTTGTCTAAAATTTGTTGATGAGTTAGCACCTGCTGGGGATGCGCCATCAGATATTTTAGTAGGTCAAACTCTTTTGTGGTGAGTTTAATCGGTTGATTGCCTCGATGTACCTCATAGGCTTGAGTATCTAAGCGTAGGTCTGCACAGACAAAGACTTCCTCCGTCTCCGATTTCTCCCAGCCAATGCGCCGCAGTTTAGCGCGGACTCGTGCTAGAAATTCTTCGATAGCAAAGGGCACTGGTAGATAATCATTGGCAAAAACATTCAAACTGGCAACTCGTTCTTGGGCATCGGCGCTTCCTATCAGCATGATTGGGATGTTTTTCATTATCCGAGACAGGTGACGACAGGGCTCTAGATTAGAGGTGCCCATCGCTGGTAGGGTCATAAGAATCAAGTCTGGCCTGAGCTGCTGTATTCTTAACGGGTTAGATATGCTATTTGCTATCTGACTGACGCGATACCCTTGCTGAGACAGACTTGACTCAAGCACAGTCGCTAGCTGAGATTGTATCCCTATCAAGAGAATATGAGGTTTCATGAATTTGGCCCTGATAAATGATGATTGTTATTAGCGTTGTTCAAACAGTCAGGATAGAAAATCATACAGTGCAGCAGACTTTTTTCAGCTCCGTGCGATTTAGCTTCATTCGCTCCCATTAACCGTCTATGAAACAGATATGAAAACTTTTTCATGTATTGATAGTGTCTTGAAAAGTATGATCGCTTGGAGAAATTAGATATCGCTGATAATCCTCGGGTGTATCAATAAAGAACAGGTTGACCAAGCTGTCTCATGAGTCATCTGCCTCCGAGTCGTCCAGGGAAACGGTTACGATGCGAAATATTTCTGGCGGAGTAAGGGTTGGACCATCTACAAGGAGATGGCGGATGCGACTTTCTGTGATGGCAATACGGTCACCTGTGACAGTTAGATTAAGGGGCGACTCAAGGCCATCAAGAAGTACGTCAACGGTATGGGGTTCAGGGCTAGAAAGGTCAACGGCCAGCAGTTTGCCATTGCCGCTCTCAGCAGCCCCTTCAAGAACTAGCAGTTGCCCGTCAGGGGCGAACGCCAATCCATCCGGGTTTTCGAGGGAGCGGGGCAGATTGATGGGGGTGACCTGAGCTGGCGTTTCATCGGTACCGAGGGTAACCCGCAACAATGTACCATCGCTATACAGACCAGTGATCAAATCACCATCAGGGGAAATCGCAATTCCCGCAGGCCCGAGATCGCCAGGCTCCATTAGCGGATCAGCTGCGACGGTCTCAAACCCTGCCCCCGGCCCTGACAGATATAGGATGCGATCGCGCACGCTATCTGTGATAAAAACACCCCCCTCACCATCCAGGGCAATATCATTCGCAAAGCCCTCATCCGGCATTGCTGATGACCAGACGATAGAGCTATTGGAGAGATCGATAGCCGCAACCCGATGCGGTCGGCGAACAATTTCCCCATTCACCTCCTCACCCAGGAAATCAGGCGAGGCGACCCACAAAAGCTCAGTGAGCGGGTCAAAGCGAACCGAGGTGCCTGCGAAGACCTCATCGGTTTCCTCAAAGGCGGTTGTAATGGCTCCGTCGGATGAAACACTCAAAATATTGCCACTGGTCACTGAACCCACATAGAGCATGCCGTCTGGCCCTGTTGTAATGCCGTTGGGATAGGCAAAGCCTGAAGGTAGCTCTGTATAGTTCGCCCTTGGCTCCGAGAGACTTGCACAGCTCGCTAGAGAAATTAAACATGAACAGCTGATAACAAACTTTCTAAATAGTATCCTTTTCATCAAAGTACCAATAATCGCAAACATTGTCCGTCTATCCCCTTTGTCCTGGAATGGCATATCCGCCATCAACAAGAATGGCTTGTCCAGTAATGTTGGCCGCTCGGTCGGAGAGAAGAAACGCAGCTAGCTGAGCCGTTTCATGCGGCGTACCCATGCGACCAATCGGGTGCGACTTGCCAAAGGCATCCAGCATAGCTTGATCATGCTGAAAGGCTTCTCGTGTCATTTCGGTGTCGATACCACCAGGATTGATGTTGTTGATACGGATACCAGAAGGCGCAAGCTCAAGCGCAGCCGGTCGCATTAGACCGTCAAGACCAGACTTACTGGCTGAATAGGAAGTAGAACCCGGTAGAGCACCTACCGCAAGCCAGGAAGACGTGTTAACAATCGCACCGCCTCCGTGGTCTGCCATATAGCCAGCCTGGGCTCGCACTGACATCCAGACCGATTTGAGATTAGTGTCGATGGTCCGATCCCAATCTGCTTCGGACTGCTCAAGCATCGGGACAAAATTGCCAATAGTTCCCGCGTTGTTAAAGGCAAAGTCAAACTGACCAAACGTGGCAACAGTCTCATCGACAATACGCTGATGAGCCTCAGACTGTGTGACATCAGCAATGATAGTGTGTGCTTTACCTCCTATGTTTCTAATAACTTCTGTCAAAGCGTCAAGCCGTTCTTTGCGTCGGGCTACAACAGCTACTTTTGCTCCCTCTAAAACAAAAAGCTTCGCAGCCGCTTCACCAATGCCCGAGCTTGCACCTGTAACTACACCAACTTTACCTTCGAGAAGACCTTGCATAAAATTGGCCTCATCAATTTGTTTCGGATGAGACCAGCTTAATAATCCTTTTGAGTTAAGATAAACCCCATCTAACGCCATAAATAATTGCATGATACGCAATAATGATTCGCTTCGTATAGCCGAAGACAAACTTGCACTTTTGCTCGCGTTCTTGGAAACAGCGCGGCGGCTGAGTTTTGTTGGCGCAGCGGTAGCGCTGGACCTGACCCCGTCAACGCTGAGTCGGCGAGTGAAACGTTTAGAAGATTTACTGGGGGTACAGCTTTTGGTTCGCACAACACGGCGGGTAACGCTCACCGAAGCGGGTGAACTTTATCTAAGCCATGTAGACCGCATTATGACCGATCTAGATGAGGCTGATGCCATAGCTGCCTCACTGGGGGCTCGCCCTGCGGGACTTCTGACTGTCACAGTGCCTTCTACCTTTGGTCGTTTACATGTCGCACCGAAGATTCCTGCTTTCATGTGTCGGTATCCGGATATCCGCGTTGACCTTCAGTTCACCGATCACTTTGTCGATCTGGTTGACCAGCGCATTGATGTTGCCATTCGTATTGGTGAGTTAAAAGATTCGTCTTTGCGGGTGCGCAAGCTAGCAGACAATTATCGTCGATTAGTTGCCTCACCCACCTATCTTGAGCGATATGGCACGCCACAGGCACCAGATGACTTGCTAGGCCACAAATGTCTGCATTTCTCGCATCTGAGGACAGGCAACCGATGGGAACTAAAGAAAGCGGGTGAGGCTCAGCTGATACCGATTAGTCCCTGGCTACGCGCGAACGATGCCGGTGTGCTCTTTGAAGCCGCCTGCGGTGGTGCAGGGATTGCACTACTGGCTGATTTTATTACTGCAGACGCGCTAAGGTCTGGAAAACTCAAGACGGTCCTTCCTGACTGGTGTATACCAGAGACTGGCATTTATGCACTTTATCCGGGAGCCGGACATCTAGCTGCTAAAACGCGCATGTTCATTGACTATCTTGTTGAAATTTTCTCTCCGGTAGCACCCTGGCAACTAAATCAACCGCAAGAGCCAGCAATGGTTAAAGCCTGAATCAGGAGTAGAGTCCGTAACAGTAGCCTTATTCATTAGGCTGACTGGCATGGCTCACACTCGGGTCACACTCCCGCCATGATCAAGTAGGCTTTACCTAATTTGTGCTGCGAGTGTTGCCCAAAAAACGCTGTTTTTGAACCACGCCTTACCCCCTACCCACCCTCCAAACCTCATAACTTCCTCAAATTCTTTCTCTATCGTCAAAGTTGAAACCCTTTCTTCATCAGAAGGAGGAAATAATGAGCACGATACTTCATGGCCGCTCTCTCCTAGTTCGGCCTAACCCGTGGGAGCGATTTTGTAACTGGGTTACGAGTACCCAAAACCGCATTTACATCGGCTGGTTTGGGGCACTGATGATACCCACCTTGTTAGCCGCGGCCATCTGCTTTGTCGTGGCCTTTATTACCGCACCGCCGGTAGATATGGACGGTATTCGTGAGCCGGTGTTGGGGTCCCTGATGTCAGGTAATAACCTGATCTCCGCGGCAGTTGTGCCCACCTCGGCAGCTATTGGGCTGCACTTTTATCCCCTCTGGGATGCCGCCTCGATCGAGGAGTGGCTGTATAACGGCGGTCCCTATCAGCTGATTGTGGCGCACTTTTTAATTGGCATCTGGTGCTACCTGGGTCGCCTATGGGAGATGAGCTATCGCATTGGCGCACGCCCCTGGATCGCCGTTGCCTTTTCGGCTCCAGTCAGCGCAGCGACCGCCGTCCTGCTGGTTTACCCCATTGGTCAGGGGAGTTTTTCTGAGGGGCTACCGCTCGGCATCTCGGGCACGTTTCACTTTATGTTGGCCTTCCAGGCAGATCACAACATTCTGATGCATCCATTGCATATGTTGGGTGTGGTGGGCGTGTTTGGCGGGGCGCTGATGGCCGCCCTGCACGGATCTTTGGTCACCTCCAGCCTGATTCGAGCTACCACCGAAGCAGAATCCGAAGCTTTGGGCTATAAGTTTGGTCAGGCGCAGCCCACCTATAACTATCTGGCTAGCCACTACGGCTTTTTAGGCCGTCTGTTGATTCCCTGGTTTGGCAGCCAAAATCATCGCGCTTTTCACTTTACGATGGCAGCATTACCGACGATTGGCATCTGGTGTGCCAGCCTAGGCGTCGCCACCATGGCGTTTAACCTCAACGGGTTTAACTTTAACCAGTCGATCTTAGACAGCCAGGGCAAGGTAATTCCCACCAATGCCGACCTGATTAACCGGGCCACACTGGGCTTGCAGGCCATGCATTC
>JBCDDJ010000295.1:0-8517 GCA_039180385.1 Cyanobacteria bacterium P01_G01_bin.38
CAGGGGGAGAAAAGTCCTGATTATAGCTAGATTGCTGATTTTTCTGGTGAGTGCGATACAGCACAATTGGCTGACCCCAGAGGGTGACCCCCAGCGGTTGATCGGTTAGCTCTGTGCTAAGAGCCACTGCGTACCAGTGATTGGGATTGATCGGGGCTTGGCGCACTGCCTGGTTCGACGGGGCGGATGGCTGACATTGCGCAGATTCTCCAACGGTCGGGGGGCTATCGGCTCGGGACAGTGCAGTTTTGGCCTGCCTTAGGGTTGACGTTTCGTTCGACCTATCCATTGTTTGCTTTTCCTAGATCTTGATAACGCCTTCGGGATTAACTGACATCACGGGACGTCGGGCCAAGCCTTCTTTTTGCAAAATCGCATTGGCGGCGAGTAAACCACTGCTGACGGCCCGCTCCATGAGGCCGCAGGGAAAGGGCATTTTGACCCAGTCACCGGCAAACATCAGGTTGGTAGCTGGGGTGGTCGTCTCAGGGCGATTGGCGTAGCTTCCCGGTGGGAACCCGGCAAAGTTTTTCTGATTAACCAGCTCCCGGTGCAGCAGGGTAGCCCCCTTTAGCTCGGGGACAATTTCGTACAGTTCTGACTCGAACGTGGTTAAGAGAGTAGGCTGATCGGGAAATTCTTTTTCTTTGTAGCAGTAGGCGTGTAGCTCGACGACGCTACCGCCGGTCTCTGCGGCCCATTTTTTATAGTCACCCTGGATGCGGTGATAGAGGGTAATGCTATCGGTGAGGCGATAGCCGGACAGAGAGGTAAACCAGCTTTGCTCCCAGTCAAAATCGCGGTCAAACCAAAACCGGGCGACGGCAAAAGGATCGGCGACCTGGAGCTGACCCACCTGGGCCATCACCGTTGGGTGAGGGTCGCCTCTAGAGAGGGATAGCAGGGTTTGGACACCGGGGATGTCAGCGGCCAGGATATAGTAATCGGCTTCGAGGGTTTCAGCCTGGGTGATCGTGCTAGGTTTAGCGGCCACCAACTGAACTCGGTCGCCGTCGCGCTTGACCACTTTGAAGGGGGCCAGGTTGGCTTGGGCGGGGCCGCTAGTGACGTGCCCCTCGGTATCGTAGGCAGCCCCGTGGCAGGGGCAAATGAAACCGCTGCCGTTGGCGGCGACTGCTTTGTGGACGCTACAGCCTTGGTGAGTGCAGGTGAGGGAGAGGGCCCGGTTGTGATTGGGCGCTATTGCAAACAGTCTATCTCCTGCACCGTAATAGGTCATCTCATCAGTGCTCAGCAGCGGATTGTGATCTACCCAAAAAGGGACTGGATTAGTGGCAACGCTGCCGGTTTGGTACTCCACACTCTTAATTTTGCGGTCATCCCAGTTAATCTGACTGACGGTGATCCCTTTGAGGATGCGCCCGCCGTTGGCTGCGATCGCATTGCTGAGCGGGTCCACGACACAGCGGCCCATGTCTTCGCAGGTGCCGTTAAAGGCCAGTCCTTCGGGGTTTCCAAAGAAATAGAAATGGAAAAACTGCATCAGCTCTCCGGCGCTGAGCACATCGGGTGAGTTGAGGCTCGACTTGGCAAAGGGGAGAAAATATAGGTCGTATAGCCCTTGGGGAAACTGCCCGCCGCCCCATTCTTCGACGGAGAGGTGATCGAGGCGGTCGTAGGTTTGAGGGAATCGGAAGCTGGTAATTTCGCGGAAGACCTCGAGATGTTTGAGATTGACCAGATTGATGCCCCATTTGAGGCTGTTTTTTGACGATAGTGCCAGGTCAATCACATTCCAGGGAAAGGCTGAATGGGTGGGACGAAATGCCTCGGGTTTATAGCCCTCTTTATAGACCACCGCGTAAAAATTGAGCGATTGAAAATTGTCCCGAGCTTTCAGCTCGTCCATCAGGCCAAACAGGTTGTAGTACTGGGGGAAAAAGCCATGAAACCCATGCTCCATTTTGAGTTCGTGGCCGTTGACGGAGATCGGCCAGCTGGCGATTTTGCCCCCCAGCTGGGGAGAGCGCTCGATTAGGGTGACCGCCACCCCACGTTTGCTCAGCTCATAGGCCGAGGCCAGCCCCGCCAGCCCACCCCCAATTACCACCACCTTAGTCGGACGGCTCACATGCTGGGGCAAATCGAGGGCATCGACCTGATGCTGGGTAGGCTCGGGTTTAGCAAAGCGGGAATAGCCGATCGCCCCACCCACGGTGCCCAGCCCCCCTAGCTTAAGGAGGGTGCGTCGGGACAGGTTGAGGTCTTGAAGCGTCTCAAACGGTGGAGTCATAAACTAGGGGCAAATGGGCAAAGGGGGGCTATCTAAGGTATAAAGCTTAATCAGTGATGAATGTTTGTATAGGCTAGCATTAGAATTTTTCTTAGAGAATAAATAAATTCTGGTTATATTTCTCTTGCATGGACCCTCCCGAATGAAATATTGGCGCGAGAGCATGGCCGTGGCGCAGCGAATTTTGCTAGAACTCCTGCGACGGCGGCGAAGTTTGATATTTTGGGTGATTTTTCCGGTGTTATTGTTATTCCTCAATGGATTAATTACGGCTGAGCGGGCCCAATTGGATTTACCCGATGCGTTTGAGGTAGTGGCCCCGCCCACCCTGGTCGGCGCAGCGCTATTTTTTAGCTGCCTGGGGGGCAGCGTGGCGACGGTGGTGGCCGAGCGTGAGCAGCAAACCCTAAAACGCTTATTTTTATCGCCCCTGAGCGGCGTGTCTTATTTTTTGGGCATTGTGCTGGCCCATACAGCAATTGGCGTGGGGCAGTCGCTGGTGGTGTTTGCGATCGCAACCCTATCGGGTGCCCAATTCAACGGCTCCTGGCCCCTAGGCATCGCCATCATCTGGCTGAGCATCCTGGCCTATGTGGGGGTGGGCTTCATTTTGGGCACCCAGTTTGCCCGCCGCACTGAGGATGTCAACGCCCTGGTAGCAGCCTTCGGCGTGCCGCTGCTGATTTTGGGCGGTGCATTTATGCCCACGTCGATTTTCCCAGACTCGCTGATTGAGCTGACACAGTTTAACCCGATCTACCACATGACCGAAGCCCTCACCCGTGGGCTAGCGGGCGAGGGCTTTGAGGAATTTGGCAACCATGTTTGGTTTTTATGTAGCTTTGCGGCCCTGATGGTCGGCAGTGGATGGGTGTCGTATCGGCGGATGTTGCGGTTGGAGCGGCAGCTCTAGGGGGAAGGGGGAAAGGCGAAAGGCGAAGGGGAAAGAGAAGGAGAGTGGGGGAGATGGGGAGGATGGGGGAGAGAATCTACTCACTACCCACTACTCTCAATGGCGGCGTTTGTAGAGACTGGCAGTGAGGAGTAGGATGCCTGCGATCGCACCGGGTTCGGGAACAGATTCGGCATCGCTTTGGGGGGCTGTGTCAGTGGGTGTTGGGGTTCTTGCTAACGGTGGTGAGAGGGTGCCGGTTAAGCTGGGTAAGCTATCCTCTACAGTAGCGAAGGCCCCTTTAACTAAGACCTGATCGGCGCTGGCCTGAGGCGGTAAGCTACAGGTGGTTGGGGTAAACCGCTCTGAATTACTGGAGGCGGAGGCGGAGGGTTTACCAAAATGCTGGACCCAATAGGTGCCATGGGTTGAGTCGGCTTTGTGAAATACGCCCAGGCCAATGTCAGTAAAGTCCTCGTTGAGAATATTGTTACGGTGGCCCTCACTCGCTAGCCAGCCGTTAACAACCCCCGAGGGGGTTGAAAAGCCTGCCCCCAGGTTTTCTCCAATGGCATTAAATTGATAGTCTGCCCCCGCAATCCGTTGACCAAAGGTAGAGTTGTTGAGGCCAGTGTGACTAAAAAAGTCATTGTCTGCCATCTCTTTGGCATAGGTTTGGGCAGACTGGCCCAACTGATATGAAAATGTGAGCGGGTCTACCCCTGCCTCATCCCTAGCAGCGTTCGTCAGGGTAAGGAGATCCGTTACAAAGCTAGAATACTGAGTCGCACACTCAGCAGCGACTGATAAAACAGAAGGAGTCGCTGCCGCATCAGCATTTGCGCTGTTGCCACCGCCAGCATCGCTGCCGCCACCGCCGCCACCACAACCGGTGAGCGCTAGCCCCAGACCTAAAAAAACAGCACAAGTGGTTAATTTCATAGCAAGCTTTTGGCGCACTGATGGCATGCGCCTGTGATATGTAGAAACAAAAATGAAAATAGATAAATGCGGATGTTTTAAGGGCTGTCGGGCCTATGACGCCAACATTTGAAGGAGCCCTTTGGGTAGCACAGACTGAGTATGCCCAACTTGTTGTCAGGGATAAAGCATCAAGACAAGTTTTTCGATTTTAGTGAATTCTACGGAAAGCCTATATATCAATATATCTAGTTGCTTCAAGAGAATCTCAGGAAGATTACGTGCAATCCATCAAGTTCTCTCTCGGCTCATCAAATTTTTTTGAAAGAAAAGGGGTGAATTTACTGCGATCGCATGTCTAAACAACCCGGCAAATATGTCTAGAGATTTCTGAAAGGTTTGTAAAGATAGCTGTTTTGAGGTTTTTCGAGTGTATTCGTCGAATTTGCATTGGAACAACAATAGTTGTTATTTTATTGCCTTACAGAACAACCAAAATTATTTTATGCTTCAGTGTACGAGAGGATCGCAAGGAAATATGTAGAAGTAGGCGCAGGTTCAAATGAGATTGAGTTTCATAGAGGAAATGCTGAAGTCCATGAGACTATAGCGGACGATCGCCGGGTGATTGTTGGAAGACTCTCAAGGTGGTTACGTCCGCCGCATAATGATTTATCAAAAGAATCTGAAGGGCTAGCTGTGCTTCAGAAGTTGCGTGCAAAGATTGACTATGTAGATTTGGGCGCAGATTCAGATCGTGACATTGTGACCTTCATTTCCGATGACCCTCGAACAGAATTTAGTCCTGGCGAAATTGGAATTATCCAAAACTTTGATCCTGCCATGGATGTAATTCGGTTACCAGCTGGGCTGTCATCGTATATGAAAAATGCTGGCTAACAGTCTATATTGATAAGGAAATCCACATAAAAAATCAATACTACGCTATGTTTGGCCCAGATCCGGATGAAGGTGATGAGCTACCTGAGCTGTGTCTGCTATCGTTTGTTCCAACTCAGTCTGTCATAGAACCGCAACTCTTAAAGTTTACGCCTTGGCATGTATCTCTTAGGGCCAGAAGACAAATTGAGAGCGGTGAAATTTCTATTGATTCTCTGGTCCCTGATACTCTCGTAATATTTGAAGATCTTCTGAAGAGCTGAAGTATCAATATGAATTAAATTTATGCCTCAATTTTCCCAGTGAGGTTGCTCGGATCTGCTGGAGGGATTCCGTGGCCAGGATGTTGATGATACAGACGCCTCCATGCTCAGTCCGGAGTGCGGATAACAGTCGAGCGATCGCAGGTCGTCGCTATGGGTTCACCGCGCCGTTGGGGCTAACGGCCAACTGACCCCGTCAATTGCTTCCATACAAAAAGGGCTTCCATACAAAAAGGGTTCCTCGCCGTTGAGCACAACGAGAAAACCCTATTGCAAAATCGGTCTATAGATACTCTTACGAGTATGGCCTATTGGGCCATGGGTCTAAAGGGCACGAAGCCTACTTAGACTGATCGTTGGTGTCCAGCTGATCTAGACGAGTTGCTTGAATGTCTTCAACACTCTTGCTTTGATCGTTGGTGTCTAGTTGATCTAGACGACGTTCTTGAATACCTTTGCCGCCTGCAACTTCCTTAAGAGCGTCTTCAGCTAGCTCAACGCCCTGATCGACGACCTTTTTAATTTGCTCTTCCATTTGAAATTGCCTCGATAGAAAACAAGTCAACCTTTGCACCTAGCTGCTTAAACCAGCTGAGGATTGTGAATCTCCAATTGGCCTATGCCAATGTCCAACAATCATGTTAGCACCCACTTCTTTGCTTGTAACAGTCAGAAAAGTATTACTTGATACCTTTCTGAGTAAAATTAACATTTCAAGAGAAAAAAACAACGGGAGAATCTACTGTTGGTCAGGAAATCTTAAGAAATAATGAGCGTTTGAGTAGTTTTTTTGCGAAAAACGAAGCTAATCACGAAAAAATCAGGCTTTGTCATAAAAGCTTAGAAGTTTATGAGAGATTGATTAGGGTTTGGATAAAAAGCCGTAGTGATTCTAAACTTTGTTGGCACAAAGGGGCGGTTGAGGCTTGAGAACGCTATGCTTTGAGCGTGGTTTACCCAACTGCAAATCCATTCAACGGCGAATCTATTGATATTTGTTTTTGTGACTGTCACAACTATTTAGGCCTGATAGTTAAGTTATGTCAGATATTTTGCTCCGAGAGTTGAGTAACCCCGACATTGACTGGCTGGTGACCCATGGGCAGCGTCAGCAGCTGGTCGCCGCTGATGTTTTAATTAGTCCGGGTCAGACGCTAGAGGCCCTATATCTCTTGTTAGAAGGTAGCCTGACCGTGCGTGCCCCTGGCGGTGAGGATGAAATCACCCAGCTATCGCGGGGAGAGTTGATTGGTGAGGGCTGGCTGTTTGATGCCAGACCGGTGGTATCTGTTGCGGCTACTGATCAGGCTTTGGTGCTGTCGATTCCAAAAACTGAGCTGTTGAATAAGCTCAGGCAAGATGTTGGGTTTGCGGCTCACTTTTATCGGGCCCTGGCGCTGATTATGTCAGAGCGGATTCGGCTGCTGTTTGAGCAGTCTGAGCTGTTGCGATATCGATCTGGGCAAATGGTCAAAGAGGCTTTGTTTGTTTTTGGGGAGCTGCACGACAGCGATCTGGCCTGGATGATGAACTCGGGACAGGTCGAAAAACTGGCGGCGGATCGGGTCTTGCTCCATGCGGGGCGTCCTGTCGATGCGCTATACACCGTCCTGGATGGTCAGCTTGCGATCGCAACCACCGATCGCCCCTGTGATCCTCTATCGCTTTGCTTTCAAGGGCTTGAACAGCACGGTGCGACCCAAGATTTTAAGCCGATGGCCTACATCTCTCGCGGCGGTCTGCCGGGGATTATCTCTTTCCTTGATTTTCAGCCCTTGCCGGTGCGCATCCATGCCGTGAGCGATGCGTTGTTGTTAGCGATCCCCAGACAAAAAGTCGCAATTAAGCTACAAGAAGATCTGGCCTTTGCGGCCCGGTTTTATCGGGTGATTGCCACCCAGATGGCAAATTTGCTATCGGCTGTGGTCTCCGTGGGGAAAGGGGTCGACCCGGGATCGCTATCCGTTTCACTGGATGATGAGCTGGACTTGGATGAGCTACAGCGGGTTTCTGAGGGGGGCACAAAGTTTGACTGGATGCTAAAACATCTGGGGGTTGGATGTCGATGAGGAACCGTCATGGGTGATAACAGTATTTTTCGGAAAGAAGCCCTGGAGCGGCTATCTTCGCCGGAGCAGCTAGACCAGCTCATGCAGATTGTTACCCCACGTAGCTGGTTGCCGCTGGCGGCGCTGGGGGGCTTGTTTGCCTGTGGGTTGATTTGGAGCCTGGTCGGGCGCATCCCGGTGACAACCACGGGGCGAGGGGTGATTGTCTATGGGGACTCCCCCGACGCCGGGTTGCAGGGGGTGGCTTATTTTAGTGCCGGAGAGATTGCCCAGATTTACCCCGGCATGAAGGTTTTACTAATCCCCGATGTGGAAGGGGCGCAGGTGGCGGGCGGGCTGCTGGGGCGCGTCGAGTCAGTGTCTGAGCCGCCAATTACAACCATCGAAGCGGCCCGGGAAACAGGTTTTGAGCAAGCCTATGTGGAGGTAATTACGGTCCCTGAGCGTGACGAAAATGGCGATTTTTACTGGTCAACCGGCACCAGTGACATGGCCCCCATGGCCGGGATGCCCGCGATTGCACGGGTCACCCTCGAAGAAAAAGCGCCGCTCGCCTTTATTTTGCCGTTTTTGGATCCCTAACTTATGGCTCGGGTCAAAACCCCCACGGTCCTCCAGATGGAAGCGGTGGAGTGTGGTGCTGCCGCCCTCAGCATGGTGTTGAGCCACTACGGTCGCCACGTACCCCTGGCGGAGCTGCGCCAGGCCTGTGGGGTGTCCCGCGATGGAGTGACCGCCGCCAATGTACTTAAAGCCGCCCGCAACTACGGGCTGGTGGCTAAGGGGTTCAAAAAAAGTATCGAGAGCCTCCGGCACCTACCCCCGCCCTTTATCGTGTTTTGGAATTTTAACCACTTTTTGGTGGTAGATGGCTTTGATGAGAATCAGGTTTATCTGAACGATCCGGCAGTGGGGCCTCGCAAAGTCACTCCGGCTGACTTTGACGAAGGCTATACCGGGGTAACCCTTACCTTTGAGCCCGGTGAAACCTTTGAACCTGGGGGTCATCGGGCGACGGCCCTGAGAGGTTTAAAGTACCGTTTACAAGGGTCGATAGGGGCGCTCGCCTTTTGCACTCTGGCGGGTTTTTTGCTGGTGTTACCCACCCTGGCGCTGCCTGCGTTTAGCCGAGTTTTTATTGATAACGTGCTCCTCGCCAAGCGCCTCGACTGGCTACCCTACGTACTTCTGGGGATGGCGCTGACGGTGATCTTGCAA
>JBCDDJ010000296.1:0-8486 GCA_039180385.1 Cyanobacteria bacterium P01_G01_bin.38
AGGGTCCTGGCGAGAGGCGGCAAACCATCTCCATGTCTGGGCTGCTGGTGAATGTGTTTCGTATTAAACGTCTCTCTCTCCAGGTAGCAGCATATTCATCACCAGCGCACAAATCCCCCCGGTCGAGATTCCAGAGGAGAAAATATTTTTCACCAGCGGCGGCATTTGATCTAAGAGATCAGGGGCAAAGGCAACCCCCAGTCCCAGCCCCAGGGAGGTCGCCAAGATAATCGCCGAGCGCTTTGTAAAATTTACGTTTGACAAAATTCGGATGCCTGCTGTGGCAACGCTGCCAAACATAATAATGGTGGCCCCACCCAGCACAGGTTGAGGCACCGCCTGGATTACCCCGCCAATCACGGGAAACAGCCCCGCCAACAAAAAGAATCCGGCAATAAACAGCCCCACATAGCGACTAGCCACCCCCGTCAGTTGGATCACCCCATTATTTTGACTAAAGGTGGTGTTGGGAAACGTGTTAAAAGCCGCCGCGATTAAAGAGTTAACGCCATCTCCTAAAACCCCGCCCTTAATCCGGCGCATGTAGAGTTCCCCTTGAATGGGTTGCCCGGTAATCTCAGAAGTGGCGGTGAGATCGCCAATCGACTCAATGGTCGTAATCAAAAACAGAAAGGCAAACGGCAGAAACGCCACCGGACTAAACCCGAACCCAAACCGAAACGGAATCGGCATGGCAAACAGCGACGCATTGGCTAAATTGCTCAGGTCTACCAGACCCATAAAAAACGAGACGATATAGCCCACAATCAGGCCGATGGCAATCGAGGCCATTCTCAAAAAGGCATTGCCGCTGCTGTTGAGGACAATGATCGTGACTAAAACCAGGGCCGCCAGCCCCAAATTTTGAGGGCTACCAAACGTGCCGGCTTCTCGAGCGGGGAAGCCACCGCCAATGGCTGTAATGCCCACGTTAACCAGGGTAAGGCCGATGAGAGATACTACCGTCCCGGTCACCAGGGGGGTAATAATCCGCGAGGCAAACTGCAAAAAACGACTAAAAAATATCTCAATGAAAGAACCCAAAAAGCACATGCCAAAAACCGTACCCAGGGCTTGCTCGGGGGTAGCCCCGGCTGCGATCGCACCGGCCCCAGCAGCAATAATCGGGCCAATAAACGCAAAGCTGGTGCCCTGAATGCTCAATAACCCAGACCCCACTGGCCCCAGTCGTTTTACCTGAATAAACGTCGCAATCCCGGAGACAAACAGCGACATACTCACCAGGTAAGCCGTCGTCTCAGGCGGTAGCTCTAACGCACCGCCAATAATCAGAGAAGGTGTCACAATGCCAATGAAGCAGGCCAAGACGTGTTGCAAAGCTGCAAAAATTGCCTCTCGCAGCGGTGGCACGTCTTCTAACCCATAGATGAGATCGTGGGTCGGGGGTGAATCTACGGTAGGCTCCTCCAGGAGTAGCTCCCCCGCCTGCATCGAGACATCAACCCGCAGATCGTCCATTCGCAGATCGTCATCTTGTTGCATGAGCCCACCCGTTTTTTACTGATCGCAGAAGATTTGTCAAAACCACATCCAGTTTGAAAACTTGAGTTTTTCCCGTAAAGCAAATTACAGGTCTGGATGTGGTCAAGGTTAATAGGGCTCAAGTTATCAGTACCTAAACCCGGTTTGATGTTCATAATGAACAAGTTAATGCCTGTTAATATTCGATCTTTGAACGTATTAAGGTTTAAGTATCTAAGGGATATCCAGTCTCTAGGTGGAGCATGGTATGAACAATCTGAAAGTAATCATTGTCGGTGCAGGGATGGGTGGGTTGACCACCGCGATCGCAATGCGACAGGCGGGTTACGACGTTGAAATTTACGATCGGGTGCGGCAGCTACGCCCCGCCGGAGCCGGAATTTCTCTCTGGTCAAATGGGGTAAAAGTACTGAATCGGCTGGGCCTGGGGGCCGAGATTGCCCGCATTGGGGGGGCAATGGAGCGCATGAGCTATGTGAGCAAGACCGGTCAACTCCTCACCGATTTCAGCCTAGTGCCCCTGGTCAGTGAGGTGGGCCAGTGCCCTTACCCGGTAGCTCGCACAGACTTGCAACACATGTTGCTAGAGGCGTTGGGGGCACAAAACGTCCAGCTCAACTCAAAGTGCGTCGCGGTAGAACAAACCGAAGAGAACGCCACCGCCATTTTTGAAAACGGTCATCGAGCCACCGGGGATGTCGTGATCGGTGCTGACGGGACCCATTCGATCATTCGCAATCACGTCTTGGGTCAATCGACCGAGCGCCGCTATGCAGGCTACGTCAACTGGAACGGACTGGTCAACGCGGATGAAAGTCTGGCCCCCAAAAACAGCTGGGTGATCTACGTGGGCGATCACCAGCGGGCGTCGATGATGCCCGTTGGGGGAGATCGCTTCTATTTCTTCTTTGATGTACCCTTGCCTAAAGAGATTGAACCTAAAGGCGATGCCCGCGAAGAACTCTCGGGCTACTTCAAAGGCTGGGCCGAGCCTGTGCAGAATTTGATTCAACAGCTAGACCCGACCAAAACAAACCGAGTCGCCATCCACGACATTGAACCCTTCTCGACGTTTGCACGGGGTAGAGTCGCCTTGCTAGGCGATGCCGGGCACAGCACAACCCCCGACCTGGGCCAGGGGGGCTGTCAAGCTATCGAAGATGCCTGGGTGCTGGCGACGATCCTGCTCTCGACCAATGTGAGTGTAGCCGATGCGCTGAAACGCTATGAAACCAGCCGGTCAGATCGCACCGCTGAGATCATTCTCAAAGCCCGCAAACGAGCCAACATGATCCACGGTAAAACCCCAGCAGTCACCCAGCAGTGGTACCAAGACCTGGCCCAGGCCGATGGCACCGCGATCATGGGGGCGATTTCGAAGATTATTTTGAAAGGGCCGTTAGGATAAGGGCGAAAGGCGCTAGCGCAGCCATGCCCGCAGGGCTATAAGGTGAAAGGCGAACCATGAGACATTCAATCTCAGCCATCAATCAGATGAACCAGGCCGAATTTGTTGCGCTGCTTGGTGCCGTTTTTGAAGAAACCCCCGAGATCGCTCGACGCGCCTGGTGCGATCGCCCTTTCGAAACGATCTCCGACCTCCATCAAAAAATGATCGCTGTTGTCAATACTATGCCCCTAACCGAACAGCTGGCCCTGATCCAGGCGCATCCCGACCTGGGTAGCCGCGCTAAGATGGCCGACGCCTCGGTGCAAGAGCAGGCGGGTGCCGGTCTAAACCAGCTCAGCCCAGCCGAATATGCACGACTCCAATCTCTCAATGATGCTTACAAAGATAAATTTGGCTTCCCCTTTATTCTCGCGGTCAAAGACCATACAAAAGAGAGTATTTTAGCGGCATTTGAGACTCGACTGGGTAATGACAAAAATGCCGAAACGCAACAGGCGCTGAAGGAGATTTCTCAGATCGCCAGATTTCGTTTGGACGATTTGCTTGATTAAGCACTATCCTATCCACCTCAAATGGACCAGGCGAGACGCCTGCCCTAATCTGTAATTTCACCTACTCCCCTACTCCCCTACTCACCCCGTGCATCTCCAAAACTGCATTGTCCTCTACGGTCCTGACCTCGCCCCCTACTGGTGCGATCGCATCCAAATCTCCGGCGACACCATCCACGCAATCGATCTGAGAGAACCCTGCCAAAGCATCGACAGCGGAGCCTTAGTGATCATCCCAGGCTTGATCAACAGCCATACCCACATGGGCGATGCCTGCCTACCCGACGGGGCGACCGGCATGACCCTCGAGCAAGGGTTCTTTCGACCCGAGGGGTACAAATATCGAGAGCTGGCGAAACGCTCAGAAGCGGAGCACTACCCCCACATTGCCAACCACCTGCGTTACATGGCAAGAACGGGGACCGTCTGCCATATTGATTTTCGGGAGCAGGGGGAATATGGCAGTCAGTTGCTGCGGCGAGCATCGGTGGAGACAGGGGTGCGGTCGGTGATTTTGGGGCAGTTTGATGCGCTGCCGTTTACGCCAGAACAGTTGCGGGCAAATCAGATGGGCTTGGGGGAAGGTGCGATCGCAACCCTTCAATCCCTACTCACCGTCGCTGATGGCTTTTCAGAGAGCACCATGAACGATTTGACCGACCGAGCCTGGCAACAGATTTACACCCTAACTCAGCAGCGCGGCAAGCTCCGTGCCATCCATTGTCTAGAAAATGAGGGATATCGCGAGGACAGCTTACGAATGACCGGACGCGGCGACCTGGAGCGGGCACTTGAGCTGTATCAGCCTGATTTGGTGATTCATGCCACCGTGGCCAATGCCGATGAGATTGAGCTGCTGTCATCTCATCGCGTCAATGCTGTTCTAAACCCCAGGGCCAATAGCAATCTAGGGCTACCCTTTGCCCCCATCGCTCAACTGATGAAAAGTGATGCCAACCTGCTACTCGGCACCGACAACGGTTTGCTAAATAGCCCTAATCTGCTGGCGGAGCTTGATTTTACCTACAAAGTCGCCAAGAGCCAGTTTGGCAATGCCATCGCCCCCGACCCGACCCAAATTTTAAAGATGGTCACCAGCAATATTCAGGGGGTCATTGACCCAGACACCTTTGGCTATTTGGAACCGGGGCTGCCCGCTGATTTTGTAGTGCTTGACTTTAATCAACCGCACCTGCGCGCCAGTCGACATATTGTTGCCTCTGTCATCACTCGAGTGACCCCTGACGATGTTCTCGCCACCATCCGTCGAGGCAAGGTACTCTTTGCATCGCCTGACTTTGAGCCTTAACTCCTGGCTTTAACCTTTAGATGAAGAAAATTTAATTTCTGTATCTACCGTAATTTAAGATACTATCTCCCTCCGTGAAAAGCCTTACAAATGGGTGGACTAAACCTATATCCATACCGCTCAGGGAGGGCCGACAAGATCAATGTCACTGTCTACCGAACCGCGAATCGTCGAGCAAGACGCCACCGAAGATTACCCCCTCAGTGCTGTCCCCAGGACCGCCCGTAAGCCGTTTTGGTCGCTATCCCTCCTACTCATGGGGTTTGCGCTGACCTCCACAACCCTGTTTGCCGGGGGGGCGCTGGGGCCATCCTTTAGCTTTCCACAGCTGATGGCGATCATTGTGATTGGCAATCTGATCTTGGGGGTATATTGTGCGGCCCTGGGCTATATTGCCTGTGAGAGTGGCCTGACCACGGTGCTGATGGCCCGCTTTAGTTTTGGGAATGTCGGATCTCGCTGGGTTGATTTTATCCTGGGGTTTACCCAAATTGGCTGGTATGCCTTTACCACGGCCATTGTGGTGCAAGTGCTGTTAGAGCTAATGGGAGCCCCCACCACGGGCTTCCTATACGTGTTTCTGGTGTTTTTCTTTAACTATGCTTTTTGTGCGACAGCCTATATCGGTTATCGGGCAATTGACTGGCTGAGTCGGCTGGCTGTCCCCGCTATGTTGATTTTGGTGGCGATTAGCCTTGCCCTGGCGTTTCGAGATTATGGCAGTGCGGAGATCCCTGAGCCCACTGGGGCAATGACCATGGGGGCAGCGCTGGCGGTGGTGATGGGCACGTTTATCTCGGGGGGCACCCAGGCGACTAACTGGAGTCGGTTTGCAGACTCGGGCAAAAATGCGGTGATTTCAACCCTGAGCGCCTTTTTACTCGTTAACGGGATTTTGGTCTTTGCCGGAGCGTTTTGCACCCTGGTCTATGGTTCAGAAGATTTGATCAAGGCCATGGCCAGCCAGGGGATTTTGGCCGGGGGCGTGATTTTGCTGATTTTGAATGTGTGGACGACCCAGGACAACACCATTTATGCGTTCTCAGTGGCTGGGGCCAATATGTTCCGCACCCACAAGCGTCATGCTTTTGTGTTGGGCGGGGCGACCTTTGCGCTGATTCTCACCCTGTCTGGCATTTACGATTTACTGCCCACCTATCTGATTTTCTTAGGCACGGTGATCCCCCCGGTGGGCGGCATCATCATGGTCGATTTTTGGCTACGCCACGGGGGCCGGTTTCCCAAACTATCGTCTCGGTTACCTGCCTTTAACTGGGCCGGGGTGATTGCCTATGTGATTGCCTCTATCGTGGCCTATACCACTGGCAACGCAGGCATTGGTATTGGCCCGGTGAATGGCATTATCACCGCCGCTGTGCTCTATGGCATCTTATACCGCCTGATTCCTCAAACAGTCAGGGCGTCATATTAGGCTCGCCCTTCTCTTTATGGTCAATTGATTTGACTTTCAATGATGGCTAACTGATACCCCGCCAGGCCGCCAGTTGATTCTCTGCGGGTGACAACGTATTGTAAGCCCAACGGTAGGGTGGCCCTATATTCTGTGGTGCCATTCTCACCGACAGTCTGCGACACTTCTAAACCGTCTAACTCCAGAGTATTTTCTTTTCTGTTGTAGACGTTTATATAGTGCTGGGCTTGCCCACCCCGTTGAAAAACTCTCACATTGTAGGTCTCTGTTTCAAAAGCAGCCTGGGTTGCGCTAACGGGGGCGAGCTGCTCTAGTTCTGTGATTGAGGAGCCGTCTTGGTTGACGGTTAGCCTGCGAGGTCCGCCTCGAACCGGGTCAGAGATTTCAATGTTGATAGTGTTGTTGCTGTTGTTCCCAATATAGTTGGTAATCACATAGACCCCATTGATAGGGTTAGATGTGAGCACGCTGGCCTCATTTAAGAGTAGGGTAGAGGTCTCTTTGTTATAGAGATTCATGTAAGGGGCGGCCTCAGCATTTGGATAAAACAGGCGGACCGCATAAGTTTCAGTTTCAAAGGCATCGGTGCCAATTTCGCCGACCCCAATGTCTTGGCTGATTTGGGGGCTGATCTGGGGTTCGAGCTGGGCGAGGGCAACCCCAGAGCGCTGCGGCAGTTGTGTAAAAGAGGGTATAAAACTTAAGCTCACACAGAGAGAAGTGAGGTATAAAGTAGAGGGGATTTTCATCAGCGATCGCAAGGAACATACCCGCTACCCTATCAGACCGGGCTGAACTTAGACAAAATTATGACTATTTCTGACTCGACAGCGGCGAAGATTCAACTGGTTCGAGGTCGGTGGGTGTTTACAGGAGACGACATCCTCACCGACGGCGGGGTGGCTATTCAAGATGAAACCATTCTTGAGGTAGGTGATTGGGAGACGCTGCGGGCACGCTATGCCAGCGCCGATGTGTTGGGGTCTCAGCAATACGCGATCCTGCCCGGTTTGATCAATGCCCATCACCACAGCAACGGCGTGCCCAATTCTCTACTGGGGGTCGAGGATGATTTTTTAGAACTGTGGTTGTTTGCAAATAGTGCGCTGCGATCGCAAGATCCCACCTTTAAAACCCTCCTGAGTGCCGCTGCCCTCCTCAAAAGCGGCGTCACCACGGTGCTGGATGTGGCCAGCATTGGCGGCTCGGCGACTGCCAGCCAGGCCAATCTCCAACATCGACTCAACGCTTACGAACAGGCCGGTATCCGCGTCGCCTTAGCGCCCGGTGCCAGCTACGACAGTTTTTTAGTGCACGGCACCGGCCAGGATGAAGCCTTTTTAAACAGTTTGCCAGAGGCCCTACGGCAGCAGGTGCAAACCCTGACGCCTCCCGAGCAAGGTCTTTCTACAGAAGACTATCTAGAGATCATGAGCGATGCCGTATTGCGGTATCAATCTCATCCCCATATTGATGTGTGGTTTGGCCCGCCCGGTCCGCAGTGGGTCGGTGACGAGCTGCTGCTCAAGATTGTTGAGACCGCAGATCGCCTCAATACCGGAGTCCAAACCCATGCCCTGGAGTCTTTTTACGAGAAACTGATCGGACCCCGTTTTTACAACACATCGGTGATCGCCCATCTGCGGGACCTGGGGGTGCTCAGCCCTCGATTTTCCATCGCCCACGGGGTTTGGGTCACCGAGCCAGACATCGAGATCCTGGCAGAAACTGGCGCGTCTATTAGCCACAACCCCAGCTCTAACCTGCGGCTGCGGGCAGGGGTTGGCCCCCTCAATCAGCTGCTGGCAGCCGGGGTGACCGTGGGCCTTGGCATGGATGGCACCACGCTCAATGACGACGAAGATATGTTCACCGAAATGCGCCTGGCAGCTCGACTCCATCGCACCCCCCAAATAGAATCCCCGGCCCCCACGTTTGAAGAGATTTTTCAAATGGCGACGGTGGGTGGGGCCAAGCTGCTGGGTCAAGCCCACAGCCTGGGTAAACTGGCACCCGGATATCGGGCCGATGTGGTTTTGGTGAAGTGCGATCGCATCACCTGGCCCTGGGTCGCCCCCGAGGTGAATCCGCTATCGGTGATGATGATGCGGGCGTGCGCCACCGATGTCGATACGGTGCTGGTCAACGGTCAGATTGTCCTCAAAGCAGGCCAACCCACCGGCTTTGATCTGCCCGCCCTGGGCAAAGAAGTTGCCGCCCAGTTAGCAGCCGCCCCCAATCGCACTGCCTATCGCGCCCTCGCCAAAGCAGTAAGACCCT
>JBCDDJ010000297.1:0-8482 GCA_039180385.1 Cyanobacteria bacterium P01_G01_bin.38
GAGAGGGGTTGCTGCTCACGGGCTAGCCGTTGCCACTCGCTCTCAAGGTGTCGATCAAACTGCCGCCGATTGGCGATTTGGGTCAAGCTATCGGTGAGGGCCAGGGCTTGCAATTCTTGATTGGCTTGCTGCAACTGCTGATAAAGCAAGCTTTGCTGAATTGCGATCGCAACTTCCTGAACGATCGTCTCAGCGAACATTTCCTGGACGCTATCCCAAGCCTCGCTAAATTTTTGATAGCCCAGGGCCATCACGCCCCAGAGCACGGGCTGCTCGTTGAGGGAATGGGGCGGTAAATGAATAGGAACCAATAGCCAGGAACCCGGAAAATAACTTAACCAAACCGGACAGGCGGGATAGGCATCTGCCGAGGATAAGTTGATGTGCAGGGGCTGCTGCCGCTGTTTGAGCAAAGGAGCCAGCTTCAATAATTTGTCAGAGAGATGTAGCTCATTGAGTAGCTGATCCTGGGGATTGTACTGGGTGACCTGCTCCCAAACCTTTTGTGGGCCATGGTATTGAACCAGTAGGACCCAATCCGTTTTGAGAAACCGACCAATTTCTGCAACTGAGGTTGAAAAGACGGTTTGGAGATCTAGCGACTGGCGAATCGTTTGAACGGTTTGGCGGAGCTGTTTTTGCTGTTTAACCTGAACCTGAAGCTGATGGAGTAAAACTTGATCTACGGGGTCAACCTCATCTACAGGTTTAACCTCTGATGCCTGAGGCGATAATCGCTCTGGGATTGTAACCAGGGTCATGTGATAAATGACCTCTTGGGCATGGTTATGGATAGGAATATGGGCAACCCGCCCTACTAAAACTTTTCCAGAACCGGTTTGAAGGGAGCCTTCGTAAATAGTGGGCTCAGGCAGCTGAGGCGGTTTGATGGCAATGAGTTTATGCCAGTCTTGTGTGTGCAGTTGGCTTTTGGAATATCCCAGTAGGTTGTGAAAAGCCAGGTTGGCCCAACAATACTTGTGGGTATGGGGCTCGCTCAGCAAGATGGCTACGGGCAGCTGGTTTAGCACCGCTTGCAACGGAATACGGTTGAGGTGCTGATTGGGAGATAATGCTGATCCAATCGTTTGGAGCTCTGCTCGAATGTGTGAAATCAGCCGGGACAGGTCAGCATGATGGAGCGGCAATCTTGTCTCTGATGCAGATCCCTGCTCAGCAGGCTGGCGCAATGAGGTCAGTTCCGATTGTAGCTGGTTTAGTTTAGCGATCAGGGAGGACGTTTCCATTCACTGCGCACGAATGATCGGCGTTAGTAACCAAAGGGCATCGTGATGAAGGGTGAGCCGAGCGAAACGATTTGAAGACAGGGATACGATTGCTGCTAGTTTAATGTTATCGAAACGGTTTGGGGCTTATCGTTAAGAACATTGACCAAGTATAGTCCGAGTGTAATCTATTACTCAGTGTTAGTTATGGTGGAAGCGACTGAATTTTATGTAGCTTT
Source organism: Cyanobacteria bacterium P01_G01_bin.38 (assembly GCA_039180385.1). GTDB lineage: Bacteria > Cyanobacteriota > Cyanobacteriia > Phormidesmidales > Phormidesmidaceae > SIO4C1. Next base: position 1,466 of record JBCDDJ010000297.1, read on the forward strand.
TACGATTATCAACCCAGTATCGACCCTGTTGTGCCTTTACAAAGATTGATTGTGCATGACTATACCGTTATCTCACAGTTCTTTTTACGCTCGGTACAGTAAAGTTTCCGTAGAAATTTGTATCTTTTGAGACAAAATGTCTGAAAGTGCATTTTTAGGTTGGAGGCAGCTTGCCAGGGTATGGGTCTAAAAATGCAAAAAGTTATCCAGGGCGGTGACCATCGCTGGGGGCCAGCGACGGATATGGGTGACCCAGTTGAGGTCTTGGTAGCGGCGATCGAGCCCCACGGCGGCGACCCAGTTGCTTTCGGCCTCGCCCTGATGTCCAGTGGCCCAGAGGACCGCTGTAAGGGCGGCGCGCATGTCGGCAAAGTTGGGGTATTTGCGCACCAGAGATCGCATCACTTGTAGGGCTTGTTGGGTTTGGCCGACCTGATAAAGTGCCAGGGCATAGTTGCCATAGCCTAGGGAAAACCGGGGGGAAATCTCGATGGCGCGTTGGTAATCTTCTAGGGCGGCTTTCCAGTCGCCTGTGCCGCCTTGAGCATTGCCTCGATTATTGTAAGCAGCGGGGTCATCGGGGGAGAGTCTGAGCACCTGATTATAGTCGTCCAGGGCGGCCTGCCAGTCACTCTGGGCTTCGTAGGCGGCTCCTCGATTGAGGTAGGGGTCGGGCTCAAAGGGGGCCAGTCGGATGGCTTGGGTATAGTCTGCGATCGCATCCTCAATTTTGTTTTGACTCACCCTCACGTTGCCGCGATTGCTCCAGAGGGCAGGCTCATCAGGCAGGCGCTCAATCAGCTGGGTCCAGTAAGTTTCGGCTAGATCAAACTGGCCAGCTTGGGTCAGGCGAAAGGCTTGCTTCCGGAGTTCACTGATCGAGTCTTGGTTAGCTGCTATCGCTGGGGATGTACCATGCCAGCTGCTGAGCTCCATCGGAGCAAAAATGCCCAAGACCAGACTGATTGCGATCGCGACTATCCACCGAGCCATGCAAATTCCCCTTAACCTGATGCTTATAGCTTAAGGCAGTTGCGTAGGAAGGTGGGGCTGGGTGGTGTCCTAGGCTTCTGAGCTGGGTGGGGAGGTGGGGAGGTGGGGAGGCGGGGAGGCTTGCCCTGAGCTTGCCGAAGGGTGAGGTGACGTTTTTAGAAGCGACAACTGATTTTCAGCTTCGCTAGATAAATATGGGGTTCTGAAGAATGCAGGGTTTGTTGGCATTTCATAGCCTAAGTGCCGCCAGGCGGCGGGGGTGGCGACGCGACCTCGTGGGGTGCGCTGGAGATAGCCAATTTGGAGGAGATAGGGTTCGTAGACTTCTTCAATGGTCTGCGAATCTTCCCCCGTGGAGGCGGCCATGGTGTCGAGGCCGACCGGGCCGCCGCCAAAGTTTTCAATCATTAGAGTCAGCAGGCGGCGATCTGTCCAATCGAGGCCGCAGGGATCGACGTTGAAGAGCTCCAGGGCTTCGCTTGCGATCGCTTCGGTAATGGGGCCGGAGGCCTTGACCTGGACATAGTCGCGTACGCGCCTCAGTAAGCGATTGGCGATTCGGGGGGTACCCCTGGCTCGCCGGGCAATTTCTGCTGCGCCAGGTTCCTCAACCGAAGTCTTTAAAACCTCAGCAGTGCGTAGCACGATCTGGGTAAGCTCATCGAGTTCGTAAAACCGCAGTCGCTGGATCAGTCCAAAGCGATCGCGTAGCGGAGACGACAGGGCCCCCACCTTAGTAGTTGCCCCAACCAGGGTAAAGGATTGGAGGGGAATGCTGCGGGTGCGAGCGCTCTGCCCTTTGCCAATGGTGATATCTAGTCGGGCATCTTCCATCGCGGGGTAGAGAATTTCTTCGGTGACCCGAGAGAGTCGATGGATTTCGTCAATAAATAAAATGTCCCCTGCTTTGAGATTGACCAAAAGACCGGCAATGTCTCGGGGACGCTCCAGGGCGGGGGCGGTGGTGATTTTACAATCGACCTGCATCTCCTGAGCCAGGATCAGGGCCATGGTGGTTTTGCCTAACCCCGGCGGGCCATAGAGCAAGAGGTGATCCAACGGTTCTCTGCGAGACTGGGCCGCTTTGATGGCGATGCCGAGCACTTCTTTGAGCGCTTTTTGGCCGATGTAAGCTTCCAGAGATTGGGGGCGAATCCCGTCTTCCTGGCGGGTGAGTTCATCAGCCTTCGCTTCACCTTCTAGCAGCTTATTTTTGTTGGTAGGGCTCTCTTTGGGGAGGTTCTTTGTGGCGGGTGCTTCATCGTCTGTCTGGCCCAAATTTTCAGCAGGCTTTGTGGTTTTTGTGGCTTGTTTAGATGCCTCAGTGCCCTTAGTTTTGGGGGCAGCTGCCAGAGTCTCTTGATTAGGCTGATCTGGTTCCGGCTGTTTGGAGGAAATAATCGCCATGACCAGTGTGAGGATAGGTGGGTCGTGCCGAAATCCTGTTTTCAGGATTTCGGACAAATGTACTATATCACTCCGCTCAAGTAAACCGCTGCTTGCTCAAGAGAATGAAAGCTTTCTCAGCAGGTTGAGAAACTTTGGCAGGACGGGATGCGGTGTGTCTGATCGCCAGGCGACGGCAGAGTCTAGCTTAGGTGAGATTTCTGTAAGCGGTCTGGTGACGACGCCCTGTTGTTGAATATGCTGCACGGAGGCATGGAGTAAAGATACACCGATGCCTGCTGAAACCAGGCCAAGGATAGTGTGTTGAGGAAAGGCGTCTTGGACGATGGTTGGGCTAAAGCCTGCTTGTTGGCAAAAGCTAATGATAGCGTCGTACAGGACAGGCCCCACGTTTCGAGGAAATAAAACAAAGGGCTCGTCGGCAAGGGCTTTGACCGATATCGGGTCAGGGACTTTTTGGGCCAACGGATGAATGTCTGGTAGTACGGCCACTAAGGGCTCATGATAGATGACCTGCTGGGTAAGCGCCCCGCCTATGTCGAGAACGGTATCAATCGGCGGATGCAGCAGCCCGACGTGAATTTCTTCATTGAGTAACGCTTTGACCTGGGCATTGGTTTGTAGACGATGCAACTCCAGATGGATGTCGGGATATTGATGTTTGAACTGCCGAACAATTGTGGGCAAAACGCTGTTGAGGATAGGCCCGGTGAAGCCAATCTGGAGTTCTCCGGTTTCGCCCTGGTTAGCCCGCTGAGCGATGGAAATCGCTCTATCTGCCTGGCGTAAGGTTTTGCGTGCTTCTGGTAAAAATGCTCGACCTGCCTCAGTCAGTCGAATTGTGCGTTTTGTGCGATGGAAAAGCTGCACAGTCAGTTCGGCTTCGAGGTTGCGAATCTGCCGACTTAAAGGTTGCTGAGCCATGTGCAATTGCTCGGCGGCGCGACCAAAATGTAGTGTTTCGGCAACGGCGATGAAGTAGCGCAGATGGCGTAATTCCATTCGAACCTTTTAGGTGTTAGTTATGAACTGAATAGGTGTTGGACATTCATTAAGCGCCCCTTTTATGGTGGCAAATATGAGGGGGGATGAGTCGCGAAGGCAATCGCGGAGGAGACTCAAGATGGCGTTTAATCGAGTAATAGGCCAGTTAGGGCTGTTGCTGTTTGTCGTAGGGATACTGTCAGTGCTGAATAGTCAGGCCGAAGGTCGGGTTGAGGCAGGTGCGATCGCACCCGATGCCCCTTCGATTAGCCAAAGCAGCTTATCGAATGCGGTTTTATCCCGCGCAGATTTTTGGGTTGAGAGTGACTCAGGCATTGAGATTTTTGTCCGAGAAATCTTGCCCAGTGAAAAGCCAACCGGCGTACCTATTCTTTTAATTCACGGCGGTGGACCTGGGGGGCTGGCTTCGTTTGATTTGGCGGTTCCAGGCTACTCGCTAGCGGCAAGTTTTGCAGAGGCAAGCCACCCTGTTTACGTGATGAATGTCCGTGGGTGGGAGCACTCATCCCGACCTGCTGCATTAGACACATCTGCTAATAGCAACTCGCCTGCGGTTACTTCTGAGGAGGCGGTGCGCGATATTGGCGCGGTGGTAGATTGGATTTGCGATCGCACCCGTCAGTGTCAAATTGCCTTGGTCGGATGGGCAACCGGTGGTCACTGGGCTGGTCTATATACCAGTCAAAACAATGATCTGGTCAGTCATCTGGTGATGTTGAACAGTCTCTATGGTGTTAATGCACCGTGGGCGTTGACCGAGCGATTTGAAGATCCTGATAACCCTGGTAACTTTGACCCCAGCGGTGGAGCCTATCGCTTAGTCGATTACGATGGGTTTCTGCGGGGATGGGATAGCTCAATTCCAGCGAACGACAAGACTGAGTGGCGTGATCCGGCGGTTGCAGAGGCCTATGCGCGGACAGCCGTTGAGCTAGATCCGACCAGCCAGGACCGTACGCCACCCAGTGCGCGTATTCCTACGGCTTATCGAGAAGAAAGCTTTAATTTGGCTCAAGGGGAGCGGTATTGGGACGCCCAGGATATTGACACGCCAACATTGGCTATCCGAGGTGAGCTAGATTTTTGGTCGCGACCGGAGGATCTATCGGTGCTAGCAGTGGAATTGGTGAATGCGCCAGTTGCACGTACAGTGACCATTCCAGGCGCAACCCACTACCTTTTTAACGATCGCCCAGAACGAGGTCGCGATCGCTTTATTCAAGAAGTATTAGATTTTTTGGTGTCCGCAGAACCTGTCCCATGAAATCTTGCTTGATCGACAAAATCAAACTGCTCGAGCAGGACCATGCACTGGCGAGATCCAGACCTTGCTAGTTGATAACTGCTTTTGGCGGTGAGTCAGACGATCGCTTATCGATTCTTCTGAGTAGTGCTATAGAGCCGATAGCGATCAGCCTCAAGTTTTTCGATATCCTCATCCGCCAGGCGTTCGACATAGTTGATCTTGATTTCTTCGAGCAGGGCGGTGGTCAGCGACTGGATTTCGCGGAGGGCGTCATCTTTTTGAATTTCTTCGCGAAAATGGCTGCCAAAGCTGCTGATTAGCTTGCTGACCAACTCGCCTCCGCGCTCATCAGATAGTGCAGTTTTAATGGCCTGATACAAGTTTTTAGACACCTCCGCTGAGACTTGTTGGGTGAGCTGATGGGAGAGGTTATCAAACCCTGGCAGAAACTTTAGCCCCTGGTAGGCGGGGGCTTGGGCCAATGCCCCATCGACGCTATGGGCTAAAAGGGTATCGATGTCAGGTTTAATCTGTGGGAGCACCCCATCAACAATCACCTCGGTCAGTCGTTGGGCAATGGTTTTGACTTCATCAACGCCGTTGATGTCGATATAGCGGGTTTGGCTGGTGGCTTCAAATATCCAGCGGGTGATTTGGCCCTGGCGAACCATATTTTGGGTCTGGTCGATTATGCGCAGAAACACCACCTCAGTCAGCTCAACCGCAAACTGACTGATCAGAATTCGATTGAGACGACCCCGAATGGGTTCTAAATTGACCAGACAGGCTTGATTGAGCCGAATCACTACCGGGATAACGCGTAACCAGCGCCAGAAAGGCAGCAGCAGGGGGACATCGTAGAGTCGCCACAGCATGGCATCAAACCAGTTGGTATTGTCGTGGCGACGGCTGAGGATATAGGTTCGGGCTAAAAACTCAAGCCCAAAGAGGCCGATAAACCAGATGTCGATCAGCCAAAACCGGTCGATGGGTCGTCCGCTAAAGTCAATACCGCGCCAGTAGTTGGTCTCAAATAGCGGGCGAACGGTTTCGTCAAAGAAGGTGGCTTCCTCTTGCCAGCCAGCCTGGCTGAGGTGCGGAACGCTCCAAAATTCCCTGAAGGCGTCCTTAGAGGATTCTCGCTCGACCCGTTCGCGCATGTGGTTTTTGATGCGCTCTAGAGTGCCCGATTTGTTGGCGACTTCAAAGGGGTTTTCATCGACGATATCAATGCTGCGATCGCGCAGTTCCTCCAGCAAATTTCTGGTTTCGGGAGAATTCAATCCGGTATCTGCCACCTGGGCTTCGAGGCGATCGACCAGGGCTAGATAGGCTGTGGTTGCGCGCTCGGGCTCGATGCCTTTGAGGGTAGCCCCATACTGTTGGGTAAAGTCGGGCAGTATCTGGAGATAGCGATCGCGCAGGGGAATATAGCTCAGGTCAAAGGCGACCAGGCCCAGGTTGAGGGTGGCCAGCAGCGCCATGGCGCGTTCAAACCAGGATGACTTACGTAAGCGACGGGAACGGGGACGGGCGAGGGCAGCCATTGCTAATTAAAATTCAACATCGGTGAGAAATGAAGTTGCAGGGAGTTCTAAATTTTGAGTTTTGAGTTATGGAATTCAAAACTTAAAACTTGATTTTCCCAAAGTCAGCCTATCGATATCTCACCCCGCAGTACAGAAACCCACGGTAGACTTTAAGAGGTAATTCACGTTTCTTAACACAGTCCTCATTATGACGATTGCCCTGAGTGAGACCGTCGGTGCCCACTGGTCTTGGCGAAATTTCCAGGTTTACTATGTGCGAGCTGGGGAGGCGCGGCCCGATCGACCGCCGCTGCTGCTGGTGCATGGTTTTGGGGCTTCGACCGATCACTGGTCTCGGAATATTGCTGAGCTACAGACTGATTTTGAGGTGTGGGCCATTGATCTGATTGGCTTTGGGCGGTCGTCTAAACCGGCTGGGGGCTACAGCGCTGAGCTATGGCGGGATCAGCTGCATGATTTTGTGACTGAGGTGGTGGGTCAGCCCGTGGTGTTGGCGGGCAACTCTATCGGCGGCTACTCGTGATTGTTTACTGCGGCCACCCGGCCTGAGTCGGCGCAGGGGGCGGTGCTGCTCAACGGGGTGGGCTCCTTTAGTGAAACCCTGGCTCAGTCTGAACCGAATCCCTTTAAAGAAGCAGTGGGTAAGCTGATTCGCGATATTGTGCTGAGTCCTGTCCCCAGCTGGTTCATTTTTCAATTTGTGCGGAACAAGTCCTATATTCGTAAAACCTTGCAGCAGGTTTATGTCAACAAGGCGGCGGTGACGGATGAGCTGATCGAGGCGATTTATCGACCGGCGTGCGAACCCGAGGCCCC
>JBCDDJ010000298.1:0-8476 GCA_039180385.1 Cyanobacteria bacterium P01_G01_bin.38
AGTTGCTTGATAATTTTGTAGCGGCTTGCCAGGCGCTCATCGGGAAAGATGTCAGACAAGCTCGTCCCCTTTGCTGCCATAGGTTTCCCATCGGGTGAGCTGGACAGAAGTATGAATCAATATGCTGGTAGTCTGGCAAACGCTATCAGTCAAATCAGCAGATGTATAACCTAGCCGAGAAAAATGCACCTTTCCAACACCATAGCAGCCTAATTTGTAACTGGACGAGTCACTTTAGACCGCTTAAAAGCGACCCATCCGTAGACTGCAAAGGCGGAAGCTGGCACCCAACTCATAAGATAGAGGCATCGTCTTGAACTTTCGCTAAATCCAATGGCTCAAAAATCTCGGGGCGGACTCCCCCCAGGGCTGCTCGTTCGGACGGGCAAATTTGTCTGGACGACGATGTGGCGGGTAATGATGTCAAAACTGGCCCCTGCGGATCCGAAGGGCGCTTATACTCGACCACAAAGCCAGTTTCGCGATCACATCCCCACCAAAAACGCCACTGTCAACCGCTATACGCTGATCGTCGGCCTGGGTTGCCCCTGGGCGCACCGCACCCTGGTCACCCGAGCGCTCAAAGGGCTGACCCAGGTGATTCCAGTCATTACGGTGTCCCCCGATGGCAATCAGGGTATCTGGGTCTTTGAGAAACCTTTTGAAGGCTGTCACACGTTGCCCGAATTTTACGGCGCGATGCAGTCTGGCTACAGCGGACGCGCCACGGTACCCGTACTGTGGGATTCGCAAACCCGCCAGATTGTGAATAATGAAAGTGCCGAGATCATCGAAATTCTCAACGAAGCGTTTAACGAAATCGCGGAGCATCCTGAAGTAGAGCTGTATCCAGAGGCGCTGCGATCGCCCATCGACACCTGGAACGACCAGATCTATCGCAACGTTAACAATGGCGTTTACCGCTGCGGCTTTGCCCAAACCCAGATTGCCTACGAGGAGGCCTGCACCGAGCTATTCGACACCTTTGACCAGATTGAAACGGCCTTAGCCAATCAGCGCTACCTCTGCGGTGATCAGATTACCCTGGCCGACATTCGTCTGTTCACTACCTTGATCCGCTTTGATATCGCCTATTACGGCCTGTTTAAGTGCAATCGCCGCCGCATTCAAGACTATCCAAACCTCAGCGGCTATCTGCGCGATCTGTATCAGCTGCCAGGGGTTGCCGACACCTGCGACATTGAGGCGATCAAACGCGACTACTATGGCAACCTGTTTCCCCTAAATCCTGGTGGGATTATTCCAATGGGTCCGGATATCAATAATCTGAAGGCTGCTCATCATCGCGAAGCACTTGGGAAGGGTTAAAGGTTAAAAGTTGAAGATCACCCATGGGCTCTCAATTTCGTAAATGCCTAAGCAGCTTCCCATTTGCCGCTGTCGTTCTCGAAGAGCAGGATAGTTCTGTCCCCAACTTTTAACTTTGCACTTTTAACTCTCATCCGGTTCTCTAAAAATCCCAAACACCGACGTAAACCCGTGCAAAAACGTCGTATTCCCCACCGGGCCAATTTCACCGTTGCAAAAAAAGCCGCCCAGCGGCAAGGGACCCAGATATCTTTGAAAAAGCATCGAGTCGAAGTTAGGCTCTTTATATAACCCCTCACCTCGACCGTTGCATGCGAACACAAGGGCACCGACAGCGCTGCGGTCAGCCTTTTGATAATGACTGAGCAGGGATTCTAAATCATCCGCAGAGGTGCGGGCATCGCGCAGGTGAAACTGAATACGCTGGCCAGGGCGCACCCGATCGGCAATTGCGATCGCGCCCACCTTGGGATCAACCCCCACTAAGTTGCGAATCAAGAAATCACCCTGCTCGAGGGTGGACTTAAAACTGCTTTGGGCAACGCCGATAAACAGCGCTCGCTGGGCCAGCTCGCGATCGACATCGCTGAGGTCTTTAAAAATATCTTGCAGCACCGCCAGCGGCGTCTGCGGTTCGTCAACGCTATCCACGTCTGCGGTTTGGGCCTGCACTTGCAACACAATATTGCGTTCACCCTCCACCACCCGATAGGGCTGGCCAATGGGGCGACAGCCCTGGGCGACAATCGCATCCATCTCAATGCGCCCTGATAGCGCCACCCCCACCACCCCCTCGGGGTAGATATCTTGACCACAAAATAAGCTACTGCCCCGGCTCAGGCTTTCGATTCCGGCGAGCCCCCCCACCTTGACCGACTCAGGGTACGCAAAGTCAAACCCCTGCAGTAAATCATTCATACCCTCTGAGAACGGATCGGCCATCAAAATAAAGTGGGGCTGATCTGCTGGGGGGATGCCCACAATGTCAATCCATTCACGGGCCGGGCTGTCCAAATCAGGCAGCTCGTCAATCGACAGATGAAAACAGCGAATATCGACCTCAGGCAAATGGGCTAGCGTTAACCCGATGGCTGCCTGGCCTTCGACCTCAAGCGGTGTCCCCGCTGCCGTCATGCCAACCACCCCACCCCCGCTACAGCCAACTATATGGGCCGTTGGCAAGTGCTCGCGCAGCAGTGGCAACAGCCTCGGGTACTCACTGGCAAATGCCGAAGAAATATAGACGATAGCCAAATCAGGGGGCATCTGTAACTGCGCCAGAGCCTGCTCAGTGACCTCACGAATCGCAAACTCTAACGAGGGGCGGGTTGAAATTCCATTTGCCCATTTCATTCCTCAGCTCCCTCCACGCGCTTGCATTATTAAAAGTTTACTGCCCTGGACTGGTCAATCAAACTCAGACCCTTGATTTCTCAATATTTTCCGATGAATATCCCGACTTACCCTCAGCCAGGCGTAGACCCGCCCTCAGACATCCATCGGAAATGAACCTTTAGATACGGCGTATTCAGAAAGGAGAAGGTTAATATAGGAAAGACATACATGTCTAGCTTTGATACTCATTGGCACCTTAATCGGGGCCATCGTTATTCCAGACGTTTAAGGTAATTTGTGATGAGTGATATTCAAGAAAAGATAACAGAAGAACTCCAAGCCGCTCGCGAAGCTTGCGATGTCTCCGGCAGCAACTCCGCTGAGTGCGCCGCAGCTTGGGATGCTGTCGAGGAGCTCCAAGCCGAAGCCTCTCACCAGCGGGCAGCTGAGCCAGTCAAAAGCGCAACCGGACGCTCCTTTGAAACCTATTGCGAAGATAACCCCGAAGCCGACGAGTGCCGCATTTACGAAGATTAATCGTGCTTGATTAGAGCATCAATGGGTATGCTATGGGCTGAGTCTTAATGTAAGGCTCAGCCTTTTGTTGTCAGGACGCGGTTAGAAAACTGAATGATTGTTTTAGGCCATGCCCCGACTCACCCTCGGTGGTAACCTAATGAGTGCTCTCCCAGCTAACCCCAGACTTGTCTTGCTCCATGGCCCTAGTTCTATGACGGATATCCATGATTGATATTTCCCTGTTGCGATCGCTGATTTGGACGGACTATCGCCTCGCCGTTGTCTTCACCGTACTTTTGCCCCTGGCATTACTCGTGTGGTCGCTGATAAAGCGGGCCGAAATCCAACAGCTCCTCCTGATCATCTATTGGAAAGTATCGAGTCTGCTGGCGATCACCCTCTATCTAATGATTGGCGGTTTTTCGATCAGCTTTGTTGCCGCCCTGATGGCGCGGCTGTTGATACCCGTCAGTCTTTGGTACTGGGCAGACGTTAACGAAGAACTCCGAGAGCAACCTAAAAGCCCATTGAAACTCGCCTTCTCAGCCTGGCGCTGGGCGATTACTTTTTACTGCGGGCTGGGGGTGCTGTTTCAAATCCCGTTTCTACGCTGTGGCTTTTCTAACGCGGCGCTGGGTGAGCCCGCTTGCCAGGCCTGGTTAGAAGCCCCTCGGCTCTATCAAACCGCCCTGCACAGTGGTTATACCAGTGGTTTTCTAGGTTTTTGGGGTATCGTTGGGCTAGTCATCTATATACTGACCCTGGGCTATTTTGTCTTTTTCCGCATGGGTCGGCAGGGGCGCTCGGCGATTAATCAGTGAGTTGGGTGGTGGGTAGTGGGTAACGGTAGTGACTAAAATCTAAAGCTTAGAACCTAAAACTCAAACTTGACAGAGCACTTAGCAATATGGACGATAACTCAACATTAGCTGTCCGGCTTGAAAGCTATACCCAAAAGCATCCGCAGGAGGTTTTGCTGGTCAGGGTTGAGATTGATGGTGAGCCGGATGAAATTTTAATTTTCAGGGGGTTTTCGAGTTCACTGATGCGCCCGACCGCGTTTGACCCCGACGTGCCTGTGCTTTCCCCCGAGGCCAACATTATCCAGATCGATCGCTTGCAGGCTCCCTATCAGCCCGACACGCCTCAGTATCTTGAACAGGGCTTAAGTCTGAATGGTTTTCTAAACCGCCTTGACTCATAAATCTCCTCCTTACTGTCACAATAAACATCCCCTTACCCTCTCACCCAGCGAAACGCCTCACCCTCTCATCCCACCCCCCAACCCTAATTCAAACTTGAAGACCCGTAGTTTTTGGGAAATTGCTGCCACAATAGTAAAAGTATCTTTAGATACGGATAACCCAGCCTGACCTGCCCATCGATACTTGCCAAATCTCAATTTGCTCACCCTCAAGACTGACAGTAGCCCATCGCGCTTAATGGTTACCATGCATCAAACACACGACTTACATGTGGTCGAAACCCGCCCCCTCGTCACCCCGGCGCTCCTCCACCACGAACTGCCCATTGATGAGAAATCAGCGGCCCTCGTCTCCCAAACCCGCGATCGCATCCGCAATATTCTTTACAACGAAGACCGACGGGTGCTGGTGATTGTGGGGCCTTGCTCCGTGCACGATATCGATGCAGCCTACGACTATGGCCAACAGCTGATCAAACTTCGAGAAGAGCTCGCCGACCAGCTAGAAATCGTCATGCGGGTCTATTTCGAAAAACCTCGCACTAACGTCGGTTGGAAAGGCCTGATCAATGACCCGCATCTGGACGGCAGCTATGACATCAACACAGGGTTGCGCCTGGCTCGTAAACTACTCCTCGATTTGGCCCAAATCGGTTTGCCCGCTGCCACCGAGCTGCTCGACCCGATCACTCCGCAGTACATTGCCGATGTGATCGCCTGGACCGCCATCGGAGCTCGCACCACCGAAAGCCAAACCCACCGTGAAATGGCCTCCGGTCTCTCCATGCCAATTGGCTTTAAAAATAGTACCGACGGTAGCCTCCAGGCAGCCGCCAATGCCATGCTAGCCGCCAGTCGCCCCCATCATTTCCTGGGCATTAACCACAATGGCCTCGCCAGCATTGTTACCACCACCGGCAACCCCGATGGTCACCTGGTCCTCAGGGGGGGCAAGCAAGGCCCCAACTATGAAATCAACCACGTCAATGAGGCGGCAGAGAGCCTAGTTAAGCTGGGCTTAAACCCTCGTTTGATGGTTGATTGCAGCCACGCAAACGCCAATAAAAAACACCAGCGCCAGATGGCCGTTTTAGACAGCATCGCTGAACAGCTGACCACTGGCTCTAAGCATATCCTCGGCGTCATGATCGAGAGTCACCTAATCGCCGGAAATCAGTCAATTCCCGAAAACCTCGACGACCTCACCTATGGTCAAAGCATTACCGACGCCTGCGTTGATTTTGATACCACGGCTAAGATGCTCAGGCAGCTAGCTGCCGCTGTCGATCAGAATTTGGGGGTGACCGCAGCGGCTGGTTAGGGCGAAAGGCAAAAAAACTGCCCACTTATTCTCTAATCTCATCCCCTGCCTCTTTCGCCCTGTCCCCTATGGCCCCAGGGACATGGCTACGCTAGCGCCTTAAAACACCGGCACATTAAAGTTAAAGCTCGCGCCGTAAATCACTTCGTCAAAGTTCACATCATCGTCGGTAGAGCTGCCAAATTTGACACCGCCAAATAGGTTAATCCGACTGTTGGGGGTGACGTCATAGGTGATTTGGCCAATCACCTGGTGATAGATATCATCCCGACGAATCTGAGTATAGTCATCTAAAAAAAGCTGATAGATCAGAGTCGTGCGAAACTGGGGCGTAAATCCGTAATTCAAAGAAAGAATGCCTAGCTGGCTAAACCGGCTAAACCGATCAGGGTGGCTAAAACTCACCCGGGCCTGATAATAGCTATCTAGCCACATATTAGATGAGAGAATATCGCGACGGCTGAGCAGCAACTCAACAAAGTCGGCGCTAAAAAAGCTGCCCCCATTCGGGGTATATAAGTTTTGATTACGCCAGGTAAGCTGGCCATACACCCGCTTAGAAATCCGCTGACGAATCCCTGCTTGCAGTTGCAATTCGTTATAGTCAACGGACGGAAATTCGTTATAACGAACGAGATTGCCCTCAACCCCCAATACCAGGTCTGTATACTGGCCCAACTTGGGCACTAGATAAAACCCTGTCCCGACCTGGAAAACTTGGTCATCGAGCGGATCATTGAGGCGAAATGGATTGGTGCCCCCCAAAAAGTTAGCCCGCCCTGTGACAAACCCCAGGGTTGGCGTGGGTGGCTGTGGCAACTGCTCAATCGGTAACTGCTCTAGCTCTTGGATTCTAATTAGCCCCAGCTCATCATCAATCACGAGTTCTTGCGATCGCACTCGCAAAATCCCCAGCTCTTCATCCGGGCCGGTTTCAGTTTGAGCCTCATCCTCGGGCTCCTCGCCATCGGCGGCGGCTTCGTCCAAGGCCTCGTCTAGCAGTTGTGCCTCTAAACGCACCTCAGGGGCTCCAGGATTTACTAAATCATCATTCCCTGCCGATGGTTCCAATATTTCCAGAGTCCCGGCTTCCAGAGTCTCAGCTTCGGCCTCCGGGGTATCTACTTCCAGGGGGTCTAAATTGGGAGAGGCCAAGTCTCGTATAGCTTGACGAGAGGCCAGGGGCTCATCCCAAATCTCAGGCTCATTTTGGCCCAAACCTGCAGGGACTGACGCTTGAGCCTGACCTGACAGCTCCTCAGACACTAGCCCATCACGCTCTTTTACCGTTGGCAGATAGCTTGCCTGGGCTGGTAGTCTACCTAAATCGACCCAGCCCATCAAAGCTAATGTTAAGCACCCTATGTAACGCCCTTTAAGCCAGGAGATACCTAAAACCGAACGCCTATAGGGCAAACCTGTCAAACAACCACACAACGCCTGACGTCTCAGGCGTAATCTTGAAGGAATTTTGTAACGCACTACGAAAATTTACGTAAATTTCATATTCCAGAACAGGTCCTACAGGGGGGAACACCTCATAGCCTGCACGTCCCGCCAGAGTAGACCATCCTTAACTAGACCTTCCTCTGAAAACACACCGCTTCAGCACACTAAAATTACAAAAACTAGTCGTTTTTTAAGAAACAGTGAGCGTATCTCTGGAGATAATGCTAGAACTAATGAGTAGTAATACTAATAGCACGCAGTAGCGTCCGGTTGTTGCTGTATACGTATAGACACTTATGAATGGGTCTTTTTTGACGTTGAGGCGTTCTCTCAGGGTGTGCTCTCTCGTTTTGGGTATGTCCGGCATTTTTTTAATGCCGGGGGTGGGTTATGCTCAAACGGCCCTTAGTTGGGCACGTATCGAGACTTTACGCAATCGAGTTCAGCTAGTGCCTTCCGGTCGCCGACCTCGCCTTGCCCGCATCGAAGACACGATGACGGTTGGAGATGCTTTGCGAACCGCTTCTGCTAGTCGAGCCGAACTTCGCTTCAACGACGGTTCGCTAGCCAGGATAGGACAACGGGCCACTTTTCGCTTCACTCCCAATACCCGCAACTTTCAACTCAGCAATGGGACAATGCTGCTGTTGATTCCGCCAGGGCGCGGGCGCACCACCATTCAGACCCCCAATGCCGTCACGGGCATCCAAGGCTCCGCGCTATTTGTACGCACTATTCCAGAGACCGACACAACGATTGTGGGAGCCCTCACCAACAATCCGGCAGGGCCCATGATGGCCTATAACGAAGATGGCTCTCAACAGCAGCCCCTCTACGCTGGCCAGATGGTCGTTGTTGAAGGCAATCAGATCAGCCAGATGTTCGAATTTGACTTGATAACTTTCTATCAAACCAGCGGTTTGGTAGAGGACCTCAACTTAGACAGTCCCAATGAAAGTCTGGGTACAGATGAGCTAGATGAGGTCCGCCAGGAGATTTTAGACGCCATCGACGCTCAAGAACCCGTTGAAGGACCTAATACCACTGACAATCCTGCCTTTACTCGAGCGCCTGTTTTATCTTCAGGAACGACGGATACGCCTCTGACTGTTGCTTTTCCAGAGTATGAGGGCTCACCAGCCCAAGGCTACTCCCTTCAAGCAGAGGCTGAGCCGACCTCTGACGATAATAATGCCACCGAGGTGTCAACAACGACGCCGACAGCCTCTATAAACAACACAACAGAATCTAGTCAGACAGGTGTGCCTCGACTGGACTCAGGGAGCTCCAGACCCTCGGCAGAGCCCAGTCCGACTCCA
>JBCDDJ010000299.1:0-8467 GCA_039180385.1 Cyanobacteria bacterium P01_G01_bin.38
AGCCAGTTTGAACCATTGGGATAAGAGGCGACTGGGGCCGGTGCAAAGCCCACCTTATCAGCCACCTGCGATACCTCAGGGTTAGACAACAGTCCCGCAGCCACCGTGGCATCAATCCACATCCCACATTTGCCCGTTGAGAACAGCGCCAGGTTTTCATTAAACCCATTCGAACTCGCACCGGGCGGGCCATAATCATTCAAGATATCCACATAGAAATTAACCGCGCTTTTCCACGCTGGCGTGTTGAGTTGGGGTTCCCAGTCCATGTCGAACCACTGTCCCCCAAACGTATTCACCAGCGTGGTTAAAAACGCCATATTCTCGCCCCAACCCGGCTTGCCGCGTAGACACATGCCATAAATACCGTTAGCCGGGTCGTTCACCTGGCTGGCCCACTCTCCGACCTGTTCATAGGTTGGGCTCGCAGGCATCGTGATGCCTGCTTGCTCAAACAAATCACGGCGGTAGTACAGCATCGAACTCTCACCATAGAAGGGCAGCGCATAAAGCGTACCGTCTTGGGAGAGACCCTGACGAATCGGGTCAATGAGATCGTCAACATCGTAGTCGGCTGGCAGCTGATCGAGGGGCTTGAGCCAACCTCGTTTTGCCCAAATCGGTGTTTCATAAGCACCAATTGTCAAAATATCAAACTGACCGCCCTGGCTGGCCACATCAGTTGTGGTGCGCTGACGCAAAATATTCTCTTCTAACATCACCCATCGCAGCTCAATGTCAGGGTTGTCAGCTTCAAAGTTACGAGACAGATCTTGCATCACTACCATGTCACCGTTGTTGACGGTGGCAATCGTCAGCCGCGTTTTTTCGGTGGCTTGTGGTTTAGCGCCACAGGCGTGCAGCAACTGTATGAGCATGACGCCCACGAAGACCGTTGCTATTACCTTGGCGAAGCGAGACGTACTTTTACCACATCCAGATCCTCTACCACATCCAGATCCTCGGTTTCTGCCTAGGGAAAAACTCCAGTTTCCAAATCGGATGTGGTTTATATGCACCGCTCGGCTCCTTCTTATTTCAAAAGAATAGGCTGGTTTTGAATTTATATTTAACCATTGAGCAAAAGCTCATTAATAAAATAATAAGGATGTCCTGCTGAAAACTAAGAAGAACAATACAATTTGCAACAATTGATACCAAACAGGGGTTTAGAACTCAACTTAGGATCCAGAACTGAATTTCACTAAATTTCAAGGTGTGTAAAGTAATAAATCCATATTCCGTAGGGAGATCCTGTTGCGACTAGACCCTTTGTTTGCACTGGATATTATTTTAAGATTGAGAGACTAAGGCTGAGCAGTAAGCTATATATTGAGCATATATTCAGAAAGGAAACTGCAATGGCACTTTTAGGCGGCATCGAAGCAGGCGGGACAAAGTTTGTCTGTGCGGTGGGCACCGACCCTGATAATCTGCGAGCAGAGATTCGCATCCCGACCACCACCCCCGCAGAAACCATTTCTCAAGTAATCGATTTTTTTCGGCAACAGATCCAACAAGAGGAAGAGTTAGCGGCCATCGGCATCGGCGCTTTTGGCCCGGTAGATGTGCGTGCCAACTCTCCCAAATTTGGTTGGTTCTTAAATACACCAAAACCGGGCTGGCAGCAGGTCGACTTTGCGGGTGTGCTCAAGCGTGAACTGAGCGTGCCGATAGGCTTTGATACTGACGTCAATGCCGCCGCCCTAGGAGAATATCAGTGGGGCAATGCGGCGGGCTTAGAGACGTTTATCTATTTGACCGTTGGCACAGGGATTGGCGGCGGCGGTGTGGTGGGTGGTCAGCCGATTCACGGGCTGCTTCATCCTGAGATGGGCCATATTTTAATCCCGCACGATTTGTCGGCTGATCCTTTCGTTGGGTCTTGCCCGTTTCATCAAGATTGTCTAGAAGGGCTCGCCTCTGGATTTGCCATGGAAAAACGATGGCAGCAAAAAGCCGCCTCTCTGCCTGCTGACCATCCGGCTTGGGCCCTAGAAGCTCACTATTTGGCAACGGGGTTAATCAACTTGATTCTCACGCTCTCGCCCGAGCGAATTATCCTGGGCGGTGGCGTGATGGAACAACCGCAGCTTTTCCCGCTCATCCGCTCCCAAGTGCGCGACCGGCTCAGCTCGTATCTGGAAGTCCCCAAAATTATGACCGACATTGAAAGCTATATTGTGTCGCCAAAGCTGGGCAACAAGGCTGGCATCATGGGCGCATTTGCCCTCGCCCAGCGGGCTATAATGAGTGGCTTGTAAATCATTGAAAGGGGTCCTTTAAAGTCAAAAAATATGGGAGACTCTCGTTCCAATCGGCGCGAACCGACTGGTCGGCGCTCACGCGATCGCAAACTCGATTTGGCCGCCCGCGCTGCTTGGCTATACTACATTGCCGACAATACTCAAGAAGAGATCGCCACTAAGTTAGAGGTATCCCGGCAAGCTGCCCAACGATTAGTGGCTTTAGCGGTGAGTGAAAAGCTGATCACATTTCGGTTAAATCATCCGCTTAGCAATTGTATCGCGATCGCAGAAGCCCTACGTGATCAGTTCGCACTGTCTACCTGTGAGGTGGTCCCCCACAGTGCAGATAATTTGCGCACCGGGCTGGGTATTTGCGCCGCCAACTATCTAGAAACCTATTTAGTTGCCAAGGCACCCACCATTGTGGCGTTTTCTTCTGGTCGGACGCTGCGGGCCATGGTTGAGCAGATTCCGTCTATGGATCAGCCCCAGCATAAAATTGTCTCTATTGTCGGCAATATGTCGCACTATGGCCGGGTTGGGGGGCATGAAGTGGTCATCCATCTGTGCGATCGCACCGGCGCAGCGGCCTATCCGGTACCTACGCCCGTGGTCGCCACCAGTGTTGAAGAGCGGAAACTCCTGCAAACGCAGCGATCCTTCATTGCAGTTAAAGCCTTAGTAGAGCAAGCTAAAGTGACCTTTGTTGGGATTGGTGAAATTGCCTGGAATGCCCCCCTCCACGAAAGTGGTTTCATTAACGATGAAGAAATCACCGAACTCATCGAGCTAGGCGCTGTGGGAGAAATTGCCGGATGGGCCTACGACCCACAGGGCATGTTGTTGCCAACCGGCACCAATCAACGGCTGGCCGGTGTGCCACTCCAACAGCCCGTTGAGCGTCTGACGATTGGAGTGGCAGGTGGATTACATAAGACAGAAGCCATCCTAGCAGCGCTCAAAGGCAGGCTCATCAACGGGCTGATTACAGACGAATCTGTGGCTGAAAAGATTCTTAAAGATAGCCTTTGAGAAATTTAGCTCTGAGGCGGTGGCCCGCCCTGCTGGGGTGGTGGAGGCAAAGCCTCTGTCAATTCTTCGACGGTCACTCCCAGAGTAGCCGCCGCTGCTTCGAGGTCAAATGGAGGCTCACCCGAAGCTGACATCAGTTCATCAACGGTTACTCCTAGCTGCTCGGCTGCCTCATCAAAACCAGGCGGTGTTCCTGCAACTCCTTTTCCAAGGCCCACCCGGACCACCGGGTTCATCGCCACCTGGCCTGTCCGCAGTGGCATCACACACCTGTCCTAGTTATTTGAGATATGGCTCGATATAAAATCTTGGCTCATCAGAATAATGACCACATCTTGATTACTTGATCAATATTCTCCAAGCGATATCTGATTTTCAATGCCAACAGATACCCTCTCAGAAATATCATCGATAAGCCCAAACTGGATAACGGCTCCGTTCACCCGCTGCCGACTACCCTTGATACTTCACAACGATGCCCTAGATTCAGGCGGTGTGCAACGGAATTGTTAGCTGTTACTCTCATCGTCATAGGACACAAATGAACTTGTGAGGGCTAAGCGTTGTGCTGTATATTCAAAGCCTGGTCCACCATGGTTCCTGCTTTGAATATAGCCAATGAGCCTGAGAATTTCTTGAGCTTTATTAAGATTCGGATCATCTGAGTCTGATTCAACGAGCTTTTGATAATTCTCCAGTCGAGTGGAAATTATGCCCAGCTCAGCCAATCCAGTAAGAAGAAATGCTTCAATCAGGTCTTTATCAGATTCTTTTAGAACTTCGTTAATACGAGGAAGCCCCTCAATATATGCGGTAATTGTTTCAAAATCAATTTTTCCTTCATTAAGAGACTTATAAACATCGTGATCCCATTCTCTCAAAAACAAGAACATACTGAGAGTCACTTCAAATAAAAAATGATTAGTCGGAATGGTCTGCAACACGATTCGCAATCTTGAGACGGTTTGTTCTTGTGCTCTCAAACTCATACCTGCTGAGGACATAAAGCACCCCAAGAACGACTTTAATCTATGGAGTTCACCTTGCCTGTCCTGTGTTTTTCGTTTTGCCATTAATTGGTTGATGCCAAAACGCTCAAAGAGATATGAGCAGTAATCGCCTGCTTTCGGCTCTGGCAACCGATAGTCCAAGTCAATAAAGCGCCTTAGATATCCCTGCGCATCAAAGTCTGTACCGTAGAGTGCTTTTATTGAATGATTGAGTTGAGAACGATCAATGCCAAGAATGAACACTACTCCTGGTACATCAAACAGGTGTTTTATTCTCTCTAAAAGTTGAACAGCGTAAATCGGACGACAACGGTCTAATTCATCTATGATAACTACAACCTTGGCCAGAGTATCTGACTTTAGTTTACTCACTTCTTTTGAAAGAGATTGAAAAGATTTTCTAAACTCTTCAATCTCAGTTTTTCCTTGTTCATAGTCTTTGATGCGATCCTCAACAATCTCAGACGCGAAATCGGAAATAATTTTTTCCGTCAAATCCTGAGTATCCAGAATTCCAAGTGTTGCAAGCTTCACTCCTACTGGTATTGAGCGCTTGGCAATTGACTCAGCTATTTGCCGAGCCTTTTTGATTTGTTTTCGAAGAACATCTCCCTTCTGTCCAGTAGGTGCAAAACTTTCAATCGCAGTTGATAATTCCCCGACGACAGCTACTAAAGGCTCTTGAGCAAAATCGGTTTTCCAGGCATTGAGATAGAGGCAGGCATGTTCAGCTTCTTTGAGCTTCACTTGCCACATTTTAAGAAATGTTGTTTTTCCCGATCCCCATGAGCCGTCTAATGCAAGTACAAGTGGACCTGAGGCTTGGGTTATGAATTGTGTCAGTGGAGGCTCTAGTTCTTTGCGGTTCAACGCATCATTCTGGAACGGATTATCAATGGGAACCTCTAAATCAGCCTGACGAATAAGCATGATGCTTGATGTTAATTGCTATAAATCAAGAAAATTGACATATGGAATACCATGCTAACAATCATAGTGTCTCTAAACTTTGTGCGTGAAGCCAGCTAACTATATATTCAGCGTCAGATCTGACAGATAAAACCCACAACTCTGAATTTTATACGTCATTTTTGGGTGATAACACCCTAATTTATAGAACTTATACGTCAAAGTTGACGTATAAGTCCGGGAAATTGGGGTGTTATATGTCACTTTTGACAGTTAAGTATGGTGAGTGGGGTACTTATGTGTCTTCTGACAGATTCGGTTGCCCATGAGATCGCCCAATCCTATCCGCTTACCACTGGCAAGACAAGTCTCTGTTGAAGAACACGTTGATTTAGCTTTAAATGTTTTGACTGATCCAGCATTTTTCCACATTTTTAGAATTTTGAAGATTGACAAGCTTGAAGATTAAGGGAACTGCTACGTATCCGACTTCAAGGTCTCAGCAAAAAATGCGAGTGTCTTTTCCCAGGCATCCTCAGCTGCTTCTGGGTTATAGCGCTCGCCAGAAGGGTTAGCAAAGGCATGGTCAGCCTCGGGATATATGTGGATTTCAGCGGTCTTACCCAGCTCGTTGAGGGTGGTTTCAAATGCGGTCACATCTTCTACCGGAATCCCCTGGTCTAGGCCACCAAAGAAGCCAATAATCGGCATTTGTAAAGGCGCGAGAACCTCTGGGTTAGTTTCTAGTCGGCCATAGTAAATTGCCAGGGCATCTAACTGATCGGGCAAAAGCAAGCCGGTATTGAGCGACCAAGCGCCCCCAAAACACCATCCGATCGACCCCACGAGGGGAGACTGCTGCTGCTCTGTAAGATATTCAAAGGCCTGGATAAGATTGTTGTTAGCCGGCTCAGCGTTTTGCATCACGGCCTGCATGAACTGCCGGGCCTGATCGGGCTGGTCGGCCACTTGCCCCTGATATAAATCCACCGCTAAAACACTGTATCCCTCGCCCGCGAGGCGCTCAGCCACTGATTTAATATTGTCGTTGAGGCCCCACCATTCATGGATGGCAATGATGCCTGGAAGGGAGCCCTCCGCAGCAGCCGGTTTAGAGAAGAAGCCTTGAACGGGTTGTCCCTCCACCGTTGCATATTCAACCATAGTTGAAGTGACTTCTACGGCGGCTGGTTGGTTTGCGATCGCACTGGCGACTGGCTTCTCGTCTTTGTGCTCCTGGGCCATTTTCTCAGTGTAGGAGTCGCTGCTAACCTCCGGCGACGGCGGGTTAGCCGTACAGGCTTGCAACAGGATCACCAACCCTAAAGCGAGCGCAAACAAGGAAAGTAAGCTGCGAAGGGGGTGTCGTAACATATCAGATCTCCAAGTTGACTTTGCGTAGGCTGTACCTTCTCGTAGCGTAACCCAACATTTGGGAATCGTTGGGTTTCCTACTTCAACCCAACCTGCGAATCTGCCTGTTTTCTTTCTCCCGTTGCAGTAGGCCATCCTGCACCTGGATAATGCGGTGGGTTTGCGCGGCAATATCAGGTTCGTGGGTCACGATCACCACGGTAATTCCCTGGTTGTTAAGCTCGGTCAGGAGTGCCATCACTTCGTGGGAGGTTTGGGTGTCTAACGCCCCTGTGGGTTCGTCAGCCAGGACCAAAGCCGGACGATTGACGAGGGCCCGTGCGATCGCAACCCGTTGCTGCTGACCGCCAGAGAGTTGACTGGGTCGGTTGCCCATGCGATCGCCCAATCCCACTCGTACCAAAGCCGATTCTGCCTGCTTTCGCCGCTGGCGACGACTCGCCCCCGCATAGATCATCGGCAGCATGACATTTTCTAACGCGGTTGAGCGCGACAGCAGATTAAACTGTTGAAATACAAAGCCGATGCGCTGATTGCGAATATAGGCCAGCCCTTCGTTACTCAGCGTGGTCAAGTTGCGCCCTTCAAGCACATAGTGACCGGCAGAAGGGCGATCCAAGCAGCCGATGATGTTCATAAGAGTCGATTTTCCTGACCCTGAGGCTCCCATAATCGAGACATAGTCGCCTTCCTCAATCGTGAGATCGATACCCTTGAGCACTGGCACATCAACTTCGCCCAGGCGATAGGTTTTGCGGATGTCTTCCATCCAAATCATGGCTGTCATAGTGAGTTCTGCTAGTACTGCGTCAAGCTTAAAATTTCGGTTAGGGGAGGTGAGATAGTGAGGTGGTGAGATAGTGAGGTGGTGTTAGAGGTGATTCAAGGGTTCAGGTGTATGAGCCTTTTCACCTATTCCCCAGCGCAGCGTATTCACTCATTCCCCAGCGCAGCGCACTCACCACCTCACCACCTCACCAAACCCGAAAATTTAGCCTTGATAGGCTAGACCACTAATCACTTCTAAGTGCAATAATCGGGTCTAATTTAGCAGCGCTGCGGGCGGGAATCACCCCTGCCGCAATGCCAATCAAAAAAGAGAGCCCCACCCCAAAAATAATTGACCAAAGAGAAATTACAAAGGGAAAGTCAAATAGGGTTGCTGCAATCCGGGCGATTGCAACCCCTAGCCCCACGCCGAAGATGCCCCCTGCGGCGGAGATTGCGATCGCCTCTGCTAAAAACTGGCTTAAAATTGCCCGATTTGTGGCTCCGACTGCTTTGCGAATGCCAATCTCTCGGGTGCGCTCTACCACTGAGACCAGCATAATGTTGGCGATGCCAATGCCGCCTACGACCAGCGAGATGGCTGCGATCGCAACCACCATAATCGTAAACAGGCCTACCGTACTGGTCAGGGTTGCCACCAAATCAGCCGCACTGATAATCCGAAAATCATCCTCATCGCCCCTGGCAGGATGAATATTGTGGCGTACCCGCAGGAGGTTTGTCATTTGAAAATCAACTGCCTCTAGCTGATCTTGCTCGGTCACTTTCACAGAAATGCCCTGGACAGCAATCCCGCTCAGGGCGTTGTTGCCGACTAACCGGGCTGACATATTCGTGAGCGGCACATAGATCTGTTCATCTGGGTTCTCTCGGCCCTGAGCCCCCTTCTCATTGGCAATGCCAACTACGCTATACCGCTGTCCTTGAATCCGAATATTTTCACCAATAGGCTCAAGATTGCTACCGAATAAATCATCCCTCACCGTCGGCCCCAATACGGATACTGCCTGAGCTTCTGCCAGCTAATCTGGGGTGAAAAAACGCCCCGATTGCAATGTAATATTATTGACTTCTGCGTAGTTTGTATCTGTGCCTAAAACAGTG
>JBCDDJ010000300.1:0-8439 GCA_039180385.1 Cyanobacteria bacterium P01_G01_bin.38
ACGACGATATGCAACGTCTATGAACCGGCGCTCGCTATCATCGTTCAGGGAAAAAAGAAAATCTTGCTCGGTGAGGAGACCTACCACTATGGTGTCGCTCAATATCTGGTGGTTTCCGTCGAACTGCCTGTCAGGGGATTTATCGTGGAGGCGACACCCGATAAGCCATACTTAGGCTTTCTCCTAAAACTGTCCCCTCTGCAACTTTATGACATTGTTACCCAGGTCCAACCCAGGACAGGTACAAAAGAAAGCTCCTGTCGAGGTTTATTCGTCAGCGGTGTCGATCTGCCCCTGATTGATTGCGCGCTCAGACTGGTCCAGCTTTTGGATATGCCGCAGGATATTCCATTTCTAGCGCCAATGATTATCCGTGAAATCTACTACCGTCTCCTCACAGGGGAGCAAGGCGAAGCGATTCGTCAGATTGCCACCTCCGGCAGCAACATGCAGCGTATCGCTGACGTGATCCAAGTCATCAAAACTGACTTTACCCAGTCGCTACGGGTTGAGGAGCTAGCAGAGCAAGCTAACATGTCTGCCTCATCCTTCCATCGACATTTCAAAGCAGTCACGTCAATGAGCCCGCTCCAGTATCAAAAACAATTGCGACTGTTAGAAGCGCGTCGCCTGATGCTAGCTGAAGACGCCGATGCGACCCATGCAGCCTATCAGGTGGGATACGAAAGCCCTTCACAGTTCAGCCGTGAATATTCCCGTATGTTTGGGGCACCCCCTATCCAGGATATTCAGCAGTTACGGATAGCCTGAGCCGCAAGCGTCCGTTTATGATTCAAACAAACGAGTTCAGGTTTGGCTCCTGATGGAGGACGGTTGATCAGCCAGGTATCATGAGATGTCTGCCGAGGTAAACCAGGACGTTCGGCCTTGAGGTAATAGCCATGTATGACCAAAAGTTTTGGAACGACCGATACACCGCTAAAGACTATCTTTACGGTACAGAAGCAAACGCTTTCTTGATAGACAATGTAGATTGTCTGGGTGGACCTGTACTTTCGCTATGTGAGGGCGAGGGGCGCAACGCCGTTTTCATGGCATCTCGGGGCTTAAGCGTCTTAGGCGTAGATTGCTCGGAAGTGGGTTTAGAAAAAGCCAAGTCACTGGCTAAATCACGCGGCGTGGTCATTGAAACCGAAGTGGCTGCTCTAGCTGAGTTCCAGCCCAAAGAAAACCATTTTGGCTCTGTTGTATCGATCTCGGCTCACTTGCCAAGCGCCATTCGCCACAAACTGTACCCACTCATCGAAAAAGCCCTCAAACCTAATGGTATCTTCCTACTGGAGGCCTACTCTGAGAATCAGCTAGCAAAAGACACAGGTGGCCCTAAAGATATTGATATGCTTATGAGCGTTGCCAAGCTTCGTCAGGAACTGCCCAATCTCGAGCCTATTTTAGCCACGGAAATTGAACGTGAAGTTAGCGAAGGAAAAGGTCATACGGGCATGGCCTCTGTCGTTCAATACATTGCTAGAAAAGAGCCCTAATAATGCCTTTCAGCCGACCCACATTAACCTGGACCTGGAGAGAATTTAGTGATTTCTCGGGGGCTGAGATGCACGAGATGTTGGCCACCCGTCAGCGCGTTTTCGTCGTTGAGCAGGCCAGTCCCTACCAGGATGCCGACAACCTGGATCAGCTGGCGTTTCATCTCGTTATCAGGGCGTCGGATGGTCAGTTTGTGGCTTACGCGAGAGTGCTGCCGCCGGGAGCGTACTACGCTGAGCCGACATTCGGTCGCGTGCTCGTCATGCCCCAACTGCGAGGAACGGGTATCGGTCGCGAGATCGTGCGGCAGTGTTTGGAGAAATGCGCTTTGGCATATGGCGTAGAGAACATCCGCATCAGCGCCCAGTGCTATCTGATCGACTTCTACACAGGATTCGGTTTCGAGCCAGTCAGCCCACCGTTCGACGATGGGGGAGTCGAGCATGTCGAGATGCTGTGGGTCAAACCAGGCAGCGGCACTCAGTAGCCGTTGTCCTTGCTACGCCAGTCGAGCAATGGGGGTTCGAAATTTGGGATTCATAGATTTGCCCTGGGGGCGACGGTGTTGTATGGCCTGGGCATGAACCCCCATGGGCACAATCTCGAACTGACGACCCATGGCCTTAATCGCCTTGCGCAGCACAATTTGCTTTTTGTAGCTGGGTAGCTTCATCGCCGGGAAAAATGCCAGCTCAGGGGCGTCGGTTTCGTCTAAAAAGTCGAGGGGGTGCAGCAGCAGCGACGGCTGGGTTTTCGTTAACTTACACAGCAGCAGGGCCGTACGGAAATAAAGCAGCGCGATCGCACTCGAAAAACACGCCAAGTAGAGCACATAGCTAAAGTGAATCGGCACCTTAAAAATCGGCATCGTGGTCACCGGGATCTCAATCAGCGGACGTTCTGTCGCCAGCCAATGGTAGGGCTTAAGGGGCTGAAAGCCGTCGCTAAAGCCCCCAAACAGCATTTTTCGCTTTTCTTTTTCCTCAGGGGTGAGGTCTTTGGCGGTCATAAAGTAATAGGCACGGGCCAGGGGGCCTAAAAAGGTGGGAAAGGTAGATGCATCATACTGGTAGCCACGCCGGGCCAAAATTTGCAGCACTGACTCGGACAGGCTAAAGCCAGGACCGCGAAACCCAATGGGGCGCTGTCCTGTAGCTTTTTCAATGGCATCCTCGGCCTGGGCAAGTTCTTGCTCAATGGATTCGTCACTGTGCAAGTGTAGCCAGGACTCATGGTAGAAGGAGTGGTTGCCAACTTCGTGACCGGCGGTTGCGATCGCACGTAGCGCCTGATGATTCTTCGGCAACGCCGCATCCTGCCCTACCACAAACACCGTAATTTTCTGATTCAGCTCTTCTAAAAACGTTAAAAATCTGGGCACCACCGTATCCAAATACGAGGGAAACGTATCCCATCCCTCATCCCCATGGATTTTGAGATAGGACCATTTATTATCTAGATCCAGAGACAAACTTGCCAAAGGTTTCTTTCGTTGAGCCATAAAAAATATCCCAATTTTTGCCACTGACGATCGATAAAACTCAAAGCCCACCATTCCTAAGTCACCTTTTGCAACAGAATCCAGAATAGGTCTTCTGCTGGGTAGGGGAATGCCAGCCCATCGGGCACCAATTTAAGCAAGGGCAACAGCGGTTTACCCAGAGGAGACCCCTGCAATTTATATCGAAACAGAGATTTAGCATGAGCACCATTGATCCACTTAGCAGGTCGCCCTTGGGCCACAGTACGAAACCCAAACTGTCGTCCCAACTGCGAAACATCGTTCAGCGAAAACCAGTGCAGAACACTGGGTGGACTATATTCATGCCAGTTTTGCCCCAGTAATCGAGCCGTCCAACTGCTGCGATTCCAGGTCTCGATCAGCCAGTAACCTTCGAGGGCTGTCATCTCGGACGCGACCGTCAACGCCTGTCGCAGGTTAAAGAAATGGGGCAACACTTGAATAAACGTAATCAAGTCGTATTGGCCCTCAGACGATAGATTTTCTAAAGTGCCCGTCTGGACTGCGAGCCCCAACTGTTCGCGGGCGTGAGCAGCCATTCCAGCATTAGGCTCAACCCCTTGTCCCTGCCAGCCAGTGTCCATCAGCCCTTGCAAAATAAACCCAGCTGCCGCGCCCACATCTAGAACTCGTCCTGGCTGAGTGTAGCGCTTGAGCTTGTTACCATAGCGTCTACCCTGGCGGCGCAAGAGATTTGCTTCAGCCAAATAGTCTGGATAACCTGCCCCGCCGCCAGCGAAATAATCATCTCCATACACCTGGTGGGTATGTGCTGCCGTAGGCGATAAATCGGCAAACCGATGTCCGCAGTTTTGACAGGCACGAATCCAGTATCCATATTTGTTGAATATGAGCTCACTGGACTGGTGGCAAATCGGGCACGGCAATAGTTTATCAGCAGCCTGTTCTGAGCAATTTATATTTTCACTCGAAAATTTAGAAGATATCATACCGACCATGTCTAATGCTCAATCAATACAGGAGACGGGGCAATAGGCAACTGATTTAACAGCGACACCACAGCGGTTTCTGCCAGTTGCACTGTTTCATTCACGTTTAGCGTACCGTTTAAGATATGTGCAGAATTCACAACATGTAGCCCAGGTACGGAGGTATGCATGGATGGCAACTGAGTCGAATAGTTCAGTGTCGAAAGCGCCATAACATACTTGACACGCGAGACCTTAAAATCCAACACATCCGTTGCCTGAAAATGAGGATACAGTTGCTGTAGCGCTCCCACGAACTGCGCCTTGAGAGCGTCGTCGCCGAGGTTCAGATCCGGATCATCGGCGGGCAAATACTTCGGCAGGTAAACCAGTGTGTGGCCCTCAAACTCAGCCGGGTCTACCAGGGCCGTCATTTCAATGATGCCGGTAAAAGGAACCCCCTCGTCAGTAATGTTAGTGACGTAATAGGGTGAAATCGGCTGCTTTAACACCAGTGAGGCACAGACAATCCCTTGGTAAGTAATGCCGTGGAGGCGCTGATACTCATCAGCACTCAGCCCTTTGCAAAGCCGAGCTGCAATGGGGGCGGTCGCTGTCACCACCACCTGATCAAACAGTTGGGTATCGGACTTCCCAGCAGATTGATACGTCACCTGCAGCTGCTGACTATCTGTTTCGCAAATCTCCTCTACCCGAGTCTGGGTCAAAATCTTGACATCCTCTTTGGTCAAGCGCTTAGCAAAGTGCTTTAAGATGCGGTTGTAGCCCCCTGGCAAATAGCCAAACAGCTCCTCTTTGAGACCGCTCTTACGCGCCGCATAAAGCCGTGCAATCGTAGCCCAAATAAACGCCGCGGATGCAATCTTGTAGTTGTCACCGAGCTTGGCCCGCAACAGTGGTTTCCAAAATGTGGCAAATGTACGTTTTCCTGACCAGCGCTTGAGCCACTGGCTCACCGAGATTTTCTCCAGGCGTCGCCAGTCCTTAATTCGAGAGGCATAGATGATCGTCGCCGCAAGCCGCAGCTTATCGATCAGTCGGAGCGGCGGAAACCTCAAAAACTCAACCGCGTTGGAAACCGAGTACAGCGTACCCCTGGCATAGACCCCGGTTTTGGTCTTGACCCAGCGCATATCTTGCTCTAGATCTAACTCTCTTAACAGCGATCGCAATCGCAAATCCGAGAGCAGTGTCACGTGGTAGTGCCGATCCCAAACCATCTCCCCTAGCTGCCAGGTGCCGGCCAGCCCACCTAACTCAGGCGCTGCTTCAAAGAGCGTCACCTGTTTACCCGCCTGAGCCAGCCGATGGGCAAGGGTCATTCCTAACATACCGCCCCCGACAATGGCCCAGCGTTCTTTAGAATTCATCATAAGATTTCAGCAACTAGAACAATCTCAGCAGCGGACAGGTGAAACCCATCCCCGCAGCTAACATCCAACATTCAGTCATCAATCAGGTGCTACCTTCCACAGCAAACTTGTCAGCTGTTCGGACTCTTTGCCGTAGGCTTTCTGAGTCTGGGAGATCAGGGCTTCAGAGGGTTTAAACAAGAAAATATCTGAAAACTGATCTTGATCCGTAACGGGATAGGGCGGTACTAAAAAGGTGAGCTGTCTGTCTGCTTCCAGCTGATGCGACAATACATGGGTGAAAATGACATTGATGTTCATATCTGCGTCAACTATCACCAGCGGCTGCTGAGATTGATTAATGTAGGCTGCACTCGCTGGCATGTCGCCCAACATATGGGGCAGCTGATTCCACCACAAATCGGTTTGAGTTCGCAATGTACAGGAGAAAACACCGCATGAGACAACTATCACAGTCATAAACTGCCAAACGCTCCGACCCGAGCGGCTAGCTGTGGCCAGATGAGTCCCCAGCAAATAAGAAAGGGCTAATTGCAAACCCAGCGTCACTGGGATCAGGTATCGAGTCGTGCCGCTCTGGGTACCCAGTAAAACATCGGGCACAATTAGAAAAATCGATGGAATAAAAATTAATGCAACCGGAAGTTGCCAGGTTGAGGGGGCAGTTGTCTTAATCAATACGTAGACCGCATAGGCCAGCAACAACATGATAAAGCCCACCAAAATGGTAGATAGTACAATAATTCGCCAGGACAAGATCTGTCCGGTGCCAAAATCTAACACTCCACGACTCAAGATGCCTGTGATGCGGACTAGGCGATGCAGGGGGTTCCACTGAAGGTCCAGAATAAAACCAATTGTTTGCTTAGATGGCTGACGAATGAGCATCACCAGCCAAGGTGAAAAAGCCAATAAGCAAACGCAGATAGCCTTTAAGTAAGATAAAAAGGCGTATCGCTCCTGGCTTCGAGCTATGAGTATCATATAAAAAAACTGTGAGATCCCAACCAGCACAAATATGAGATGGGCGTAAACACCAAAGATTAGACTGACGGTGTAGGCTATCCACCACGAGGGTGCTTGACTCTTTAGAGCTCTCAAGAGCAGGGCCGTTGAAAATAGCGTGCTGACAATGAGCAAACTGTAGGGACGAGCTTCTTGAGCATAGATAACATGAATCGGAGAGACCGCCATCAACAGCAGAGAAATCCGAGAAATTGTTTTCGACTGAAACAGCTCCTGTGTCAGCCAATAGATGCCTACAAAAGAGAACAGGCTGACGATAGCTGAAGCACTCCGAACTACAGCAATAGAAGGACCTAAGAACTGGGCCCAGTACTTCGCCATAATGTAGAACAGCGGTGCCTGGTCAGTACTTTCTAGGAACAAACTATGCAGTAAATCTGCTAGTGTGCGATCATCCTGAGGAAATTGATAGCTATTCAGGGTCTCTGCACTCATCAAGCTTTGCCCCAAAAGTATCCGCTTGAGTTCGGCCAGCGAGTAGCCTGCGATTCGCATTGAGAAATCAACTTCATCAAGCCAATAAAGCTTTTGCTCTAAACCATAAAACCGAAAAAATACCCCAACCAGGATGACAGCACCCACGAAATGCCACTGGGTCAGGAGCATCCTTTTGCGATCTCGCTCAGGTAGATGTACTGTCGGGTAGGAAACGAAAGGGAGTTTCATAGCACTGAAGTCATTTTTAAGCGTGGGCGTCTAGTCGATAGGGTTCAATACATCGGTACTTCGAAATTTGGGGTAAATCTTATTTTCTCCCCAACTTTATAACCTTTAACTTTGGATTTTTAACGCCTTTCCGTCAGGTCCCTTATCCACCTTTACAATGGCGGCGAAAGCTCCGTCACTTCGCGATTTTTGACATGATACTCAAGACCACAGGCAGAGCAGGCAACCGTTTCTTCAAAATCACCCTCGGGAAATCGCATCAGCGGGTTGCCACAGCGACAAACACACCCCGTTGACCGGGCAGGCGTCCCATAGGCTAAATGAAAATCGGGCACCGACTTGGTGACCACCGACCCCATGCCCACCATGGCAAACCGACCAATGGAAAGATCATTGCCGATCACACAGCCAGCTCCGATAGTCGCTCCCTCGCACACCCTGGTCAGCAGGGTGTGCTCATCTGGGTCCGAAGAATAGAGCGACTTTAGATCCGTCGTGGCAGCGCGGGGAAACCGATCATTCGTAAAAATTGTACCTGCGCTGATCATGACGCCGTCCTCTAGGGTGACGCCGTTACAAATGTAGGCTGATGCGTTAATTTTGACCCGATTACCGATGGTGACCCCATAGGCGATGTAGCTTTTACCCCCCACGATACACTCCTCACCCAGGCGCGCATCGTGGCGGATATGAGCGTTATCCCAGACCGAGGAGCCGTCACCCAAGGTGACATTGTCCTCCACCATCGCGGTTGGATGGATCCTCACGCTCATGCAGGCTCTCCGGCAAAAACCTGTTTGCCATTGGGGCTATCGCTGAGGCCCAAGGTGCTCTCCAGACTTTGAACCCGAGTCCAGTGGCTCTTGTCTAGAGACTGATAGGCGGCGGTGACCACCTCAACAGATGCGATCGCATCCGCTGCCGTGATCAACAGCGCTTCCTCACCCCGAATCGCCTTAGAGAAGTTGTTGAGCTGATTGGTAAACGATTGGACCTTGCTATAGCCACTGCCAAACACAATCCAATCACGACTAGAGTGCTGACGATATTTCGACTCTTTCCAGCCGATGGAAACCGTGCCGTTAGAGCCGTAGATACGAATGAAGTAGTCTAGCTCTTTGTTGATGCTCCAGGACAGGTCAATATTCCCCATCACCCCTTCGGTGCTTTTGACAAAGATCTTCACCGTATCTTCGACGGGCAATCCTTGAATGCGCTTACCTTCAACCACTTGCACTTCTGCCAATGGCCCCAAGAAGTAGCGCATGATGTCAACGGAGTGGGTACCGTTGTCCATCAGCACCCCGCCGCCACTCACTGCTGGGTTAGAGTTCCAGCGGTTGGCCATGTCCACCCGCCCGGTAAAGGCGTTCTCAAACAGTACGATGTCGCCCAG
>JBCDDJ010000301.1:0-8383 GCA_039180385.1 Cyanobacteria bacterium P01_G01_bin.38
AACGGTGCGATCGCAGACAAGATTGCCAAACTTGAACCCGCCGCCATCTTTGGCACCCAGATGGAGCGCCACGTCGGCAAACGCTTAGAGATCCCCTGCGGTGTGATTGCCGCGCCGATCCATGTGCAAAACTTCCCGGTGGGCTATCGGCCTTTCCTTGGGTACGAAGGGGCCAACCAAATTGTGGATCTGATCTATAACTCCTTTACCCTGGGTATGGAAGATCACCTGCTGGAGATTTTCGGCGGTCACGACACCAAAGAAGTGATCACCAAAACCATGTCAGCCGACTCCGATCTGGGCTGGAGCAAGGACGGCCTCACCGAACTAAACCGCATTCCCGGTTTTGTACGCGGCAAGGTCAAGCGCAACACCGAGAAATTTGCCCGCGAGCGGGGCATTAGTGAAATCACAGCAGAGGTGCTGTATGCGGCGAAGGAGGCGGTTGGCGCGTAGGCGAATATCAGGCAGATTGAAGCTGGTAGATGATAGTCGATAGGTGGGTAGCGGAATCGGCTTGTTTTCGGCTTTGGTGGCTTCTAGCCAGGCTTGTTT
Organism: Cyanobacteria bacterium P01_G01_bin.38; assembly: GCA_039180385.1. Taxonomy (GTDB): domain Bacteria; phylum Cyanobacteriota; class Cyanobacteriia; order Phormidesmidales; family Phormidesmidaceae; genus SIO4C1. The sequence goes on from JBCDDJ010000301.1 coordinate 556, forward strand.
GGCTAAGGCCATTTCTTGTAGGGCAAAGTCAAGTTATGGGTTTCAACTGTCGTTTTTAGGGGGCTGAAGGTAGCTGTAGCTCGATGCCGAGCTTGTCTCCTAAATCGATCACGTCATCGGCAAATTCGTTAGCACTGGCCACCGAGCCCGCAATCAGGGAAGCGGCGGTGAGCAGGGCAGTTAATCGTTTCTTGAGTTTGCCGGGCTTACGCTGATCTTCGGGCTTTTGCAGTTCTTCCTCCACATCATCGAGGTCAATGATAAAGTCTTCCTGCTTTTCGGGCGGGAACTGGGTGGTGAGCTGGCGCAGGGTGTCTACGATCTGTAACAGCTCGGCGGTGCTGGTACCGCTGGTTTGGGTGAAATTAGCAGCGGTTACCTGGGCGTTGTCTTTGGCCTCGTTGACAAGGTTGGCGATGTTAGCCCCCTGGTTATTGTTGGTGATGTTGGCCATGGCGGTATTCTCTCGCTTTTGAATCTGGTGTTGTTGGTTGGTGTTATAGATGTTGTTAACAATCTGGAAACGGCTATCCATCAAATCACCTTCTGGCCCCAGTCTATCCCGGTCAGGGTATTGGTGGCGAAGACGGGCTTCGATGGGTTCATAGCCATCTAGCAGCTGGCGCAAATTTACTTCAATGCGCAGTTTGCCGATAGGGTGCTTGTCTTTACCCATAGCCTCTAGCCCGAGCAGCTCTTGATAGTCGAGGGGGGGATGCTCGGGATGGCCCGGTACGGGCACCCACTCGGTAGGTTTGGCAAAGCTGGCATGGATTTTGTTGAAACTATCACGGATGAGCATGAGAAACGAGCGGCGGGTCGAGTCTCGTCCGCTGATGGCGATAAAGATTTTGTGGTCGGCGGGGTCGGCCCTGACGCGGGCAATGTTGTAAACCTCGTCGCCCTCGGTGTAGGCCAGCATGACGCGGCTGCGCCAGTAGGTTTGCTCGTGGATTTTCTCGTGGGTGAGCACGATAAATCGAGAGATGATGCTCTCGGGTAAAACGGGGTAGTGATATTGAAACTCCAGCATGTCGCCCTCCAGATCGGTGCTATCGGGTTCTTCTTTGGGGAGGATACCGGGGATAAGGTGGCGCTTGGGGTGGCAGTCGGGTAGATCGAAGCAGAGCTGAAACTCTTTCATCAGCTCAATCAGATAGTGGTGGCGATCGGCGGGGTAGCGGTCGTCAGGTAAAATGCGGCTCATGTCAGCCAGGGTGAGCTGCCCTTTGGTTTGGGTTTTGAGGGCATCGTCGCTGAGCAGAGTATAGATGCCCTCGGTGACCCAGTTTGGGTTGAGCACGTTGGTGTTATGAAGCAGCGGGTGTTCGCGAAAGTTGAGCACCAGGCCCAGGTTATGGAGCAGGTCAATTAATTGCTCCTGGTTTTGCTCATCGGTGATGGCGTGCTGGTAACAGATGCCCAGGTATTCGCTATAGGAGATAAAGTCTCGATCCAGGTTTTCAAGCTGTTCTTTAACCTCAAACCAGGAGAGGGGCAGCAGGTTATAGACATCGCGAAGCTGGGCGACCTCTTTGAGGATGGTATCATAGAGCGTCTCCAGGCCCTCGCTGGTCTGGCAGGAGGTTTCGAGGATGGCCTTGATGTTGGGGTACTTGTTGCGCAGGGCCTTGCGGTTGATATCTAACGGCTGCTCATCGCACTTGTTGCCGACGATAATCACCGGGGACTCATCGCCAAAGCTCTGGATTAGCTTGAGCCAGTGCTCCAGGCGATTTTCTTCTTCGCTGGTGCGGCAGTTGCACACCAGCAAATAGAGGCTGCGCTTGGTGAGAAAAAACTGGTGGGTGGCGTGGTAGATCTCTTGACCGCCAAAGTCCCACACGTTGAGGCGCACGTCTTTGCTGTTGACATGCACCGACCAATCTCGGACGCTGAGGCCATCAGTTTGGGCCTGGTTGGGATTGAACTGGTTGTCGATCAGGCGTTTGATCAGAGAGGTTTTACCCACGCTGCCCTGGCCCACCAGCAGCAGCTTGGCCTCATTGAGGGGGCGCACCTCGCCGCTGTGGAGCTGGCGCAGGTAGTTGAAAATCCCTTCGGTGGTGCCAGGGTCCTGGCGGGTGTCGGCTGGCCCCAGCACCTCGGGGGAAATGGGGAGCGGGTTGCGACGTAAATCCAAAGTTTTGAGGTTGGGCAGGTCTTCGAGCCATAGGGGGCATTGCTCAATGTTGTTGTTGCCAAGTTCAAGTTTTTCTAACTGGGAAAGACGCCTAATGCACTCGGGTATCTCGCTGATTTGATTGCTAGAGAGCAAAAGGTCGGTGAGCTGTGTGAGCTGTCCGAGGCACTCGGGTATCTCGCTGATTTGATTGCTAGAGAGCCTAAGGTGGGTGAGCTGTGTGAGCTGTCCGAGGCACTCCGGTATCTCGCTGATTTGATTGCCAAGGAGCCTAAGGTCGGTGAGCTGTGTGAGCTGTCCGAGGCACTCCGGTATCTCTGACAGGTTGATGGCGGTCAGGTTGAGGTCTGTGAGCGAGGTTAGCTTAGGATCGAGGATTAAATAAGGAATTCAAGATAAGAGCCGATACTTTATCCCCTCCTAGGAGGGGCGACGGGGTGGGTTGGCCATTGGCGCTAGCGATCGAGACCCACCCCGCCTTACAGGCACCCCTCCCAAGGAGGGGATTTAGTCGGATACCTTATTGAATTCTTGTTCCTTAGACACAACGGTGGGGATGTGCCCGAATGAGTTACCGCTTAGATTTAAGGTTTGTAGCTTTTCCAGGGTCAGCAGCTCAGCAGGTAAATCCTTTAATTCATTGGTGATGAGCTTAGGGGTGGGTCGCCCATCTGAATATTCCCATTCATCGACTTTGCCCAAGGTCAAGGTTTCAAGTTGGGTCAGCTTGCCAATCTCTGGGGGCAGCACCGTCAGCCCTTTTCCCGCCAGGTCTAGCTCCGTCCAGCCCTCCTCGGCAGCCTGGTCAATCAGGGCCAGCAGCTCATCCTGGGTCATGCCCATCGTCGTCTATCCTCACACGGTGTGCGTTGCCACAGGCTCCCCGCCCGGCGCATCGCCAGCGTTGGGCTCGATTGCCCCCGAGCACTGCCATCATTGTAAGTCAGGTATTGCTGCTATGGGCAAGGCTTCGACAGGTCAACCATAAGGGATTGGGGGAATCGCTCCTATGCTCCTCACCGACGCCCAGCGCACGACCTTAAAACTGATGGGAGCGATCGATCGCGATGCGCCGGACGATAGCCGGTAAGCTTATATTTTTGGCCAAGGTGCGTCCAGAAGGATCTCTGATCCATCGGTATTTGGTTGGGTTAAATGCATCCTACGTCTACGAGCTTGCTGCTGATCACAAAGATAATGCGTCAAAGCTGACTCGGGTCAATCCCTAGCTCACGCAGCTTAGCAAACGCGCGATCGCGCTCCTGCTGAGCCTGGTCCCGTTCCTGCTGAGCCTGGTCCCGTTCCTGCTGAGCCTGGTCCCGTTCCTCAATATATTCCCCAGGCTCTTTAAACGGCTCTCCATTGGGATGAAAAACAGCTAGACCCTCCTCAAACATCTCAAATCGGATATTTAAGATCGGTGAAATCCACGGGAAGTTGAGGGATGTAATGGGCGCAAAGGGTTGTTCCTGATGACTGCGCACCAATCCCCAAAAATCATTGGATTCTGGATCGTAGAAAAACATTTCTAAAACACCATGTTCTCCATAGAACCCTTGTTTAGCTATCATCTCCCTGGCACTGTTGCTAGGAGAAAGAATCTCAAAAACAACCTGGGGAGCGATGTTATTTTCCTGCCATTGTTTATAGCTACCCCGATCACCATCAGGGCGTCCTAGCACAACCATGACATCTGGTGCTTGGGATGGAGCAGGGGGAACTTTAACCTTGACCGGATACCAGAGCAAATCCCCTGCCACAAATGCAGTTTGATCCTTTAATAATTGCTTTAGATTGGTCACCAAACGCACAATCCAACGATATTGAATCGTATTGTCGGCCATTGGATTACCGTCTGAATCAGGATACAGAAACTGCTGGGGTATGGTAGGGGTTTGAACCATGGCATTACCCTTGGTTATATGGATAAAGCTATTGTATACAGTCTTGGCCTGTGATCGCACACGTATCTTGTCTGTGGTGTTCAGCCCGGATAGTAAAACGTTAGTCTTTGATGATACGAAAGATAACGTGAGACTTTGAGATGTGGCAACGGGGCAGTGCTTGTACCCTACGAATACGACTATCCTGGATATACCCCACATCAAACGCTCACCCAATGATGAGTCAATCAATCTCAAAGAAAGAATTTACCCAACGCTTTGCCCGTCGAATGGACATCAATGAAAAAGAAGCCGCTCAGATTTTAGACGGGATGATAGATACCTTCTATGAGGTATTCAATCAAGGTCAAGGCGTCACCTTAACCGGCTTTGGCAGCTTTTATCTCGATCATAGAGGACGGTCCAGTGCCTTTAAATTTAACCCCAGCCAGAAACTGAGGAAACTGTTGGGATGGTCATCTACTTACAAAGGAGGGTGATGGGGTGATGACGTGCGATCGCATCATCATTCACAATTCAAAACTCCCATTTTCCAAATCGCCCGAAATCGCTGACAAGACTGCTGTAGCAAACAGGGGTGCTCTGGATCAACCCAGAGCCAATCTTGTTGGTGTAAAACCATGTCATGGCTTAAAAAGCTCAAACTGCAAACAGTTTTGTGGCTATTGGGGGGTACCCTCGCGATATCGGGTTGGCTCTGTTATTTGCCCTTTGTCTATGGCCATGTGCCCGGCATTTATCCACTGGCCATGGTCTATCGCACCCTGTTCGTCATGCCCGCTGCCTTAGGGAGCCTGGGTTTTTTGTACCTGTGGCCCATCGTCATTAGCACAGCCCTAATCTCTGGGGTTTTGAGCCGACTAACCGGGCGGCGCATATTTAGACGGGTGCTATTGGGGGGGCTGCTGCCACCCTTGTTATTGATTACGGTGCTCCCGGCCATGATTACGTGCGATCCGGGGCCAAGTCTGACGGTCGCTCCCTGGGGACGGGTTTATCGCCTCGCCTACAGCAGTCTGGCGATTGATGATAATTATGGGACCGGGCTGGTGTTTGAGTGCGATCGCACCGGCATCATCTGTCATCAGGTCCATCAATTTCCTGGCTTTATTGGGATGTTAGAGCACTTGTCGTTGAGCTATGACCCCGAGGGCGATCGGCTAATCGTCGGTCATGAGCGCGATCCTATCTATCTTCGCTCAGGCCAGGAATAGCTGAAAGCCTGTCATCATTCCAGATAGCTTGACTTACAATATTAATCAAGCCCGGTGAGCAGCTCAACAACAGGGGCTCTCTCCTGCCAGGGAAGGTAAGTATCTACGTTCTCTTGGTGGATAATGCGCCCATAGGTCGGACAAACCACTAAATCTTCTGGGTCGGCATCGTTCAGGAAAATATCGTGAAAGATCTTGCCTGCGGCAATCCCGAGTTCGGTCAGTCCATAATCATAGGTCGCGAGAGAATCACCGCGTCGGACGGCATCCACGGCAGATGGACTGCCATTGCGAGACACCACCGGCAGCGTTCCCAACAGGCCCCGTTCTTTCAGCACGGGCAATACATCGAGCAGGGTTTCATCATTGAAAACAATTAGCGCATCGAGATCTGTATAGGTGTCCAGAATATAGCGAGCCGCCTCAACTCCTGCCCCCGCTACATCAGACACATTGCTACACTTAGGATCATGAGGATCATTTAACAGGTTAAACTTGCAACGTTTAGTCCCAGCGATAAGACCGTCGACCAATTCTGAGTCATCTAAAATTGGCGGTCCCCCCATGATCACAACCCGGGCATTTTCCTCCACATGGCGGGCCAAAAACTGAGTGAGGAAAATGCCGTGGTAGAAGTTTGGCATGGCGACGGTCGCCGTCACCGGAAAAGCAGCTTTGTGGAGCGTCACCACCGGGATGTTTTTGCCAATGGCGCGCCACACCGCCGGGGCAGGCTCCTGCTCATCCAACATAAAAATACAAATGCCGTCGACTTTGGCTTCTGTTGCGGCGACCACCGCCTGGTTTTGTTCAATGGCATAGTGGGGATCTCTCAGATCCGCTGGTAGGATACGCAGTTGAGTATTCGTGCCCTCCAGACCATAGGCAATGCCGTGGGCCACCGTATCCATGCCTGGATGCAAACCCGGTGGCAACGGCATAATGTAGACCACTGTTCGTTCACTCATACAGATGTCTCCTGCAGATTGGCGGGCAGATTGGCGGGTATATTTGCGGGCAGATTGGCGGGCATACTTGTGGGCACATTACCCGTTGCCCGGATTCGGCTGGCCAGATAGCGCTGGATTTGGTGAACCGGCTTTTCTAAATGGCTCATCCGCCCGGTTTGGAAGGCGATGGAGTTAAACCCTCGCTGCACCGCGGTGCACACTTCAATGTCTTCAGTGTGGAAATCTTTTAAAGCCTGGACCTCTTCCGCCAGATGTTGTTCAAAATCGGGGTGGGCCTGGGCTTCTTTGTTGACCATCAGTGTGGTCACGAGGTGAATCTTCTCAGCGCTAATGGGCAGCATGCGATACCAGAGGGCGCAGTTTGGCCCGGTGAGCATCAGGTAATCTGGAAAACCAGTATGGACCGTCCACTCATATTTATAGGGCTCTGGCAGGTTAGGTAGAGGGGGAAATGAGCCAAAATGTTCGCCTTTGGCCTCGGCTGCTTTGAGGGCATCGATCAGACTTTGTCGGTACGGCAGATGGGCACGGGTGTAGTGGGGATGATAGTCATCGGTCCAGCAGCCCACAGCAGGCATCGCTGTCTGCAGCGTTTTTACGTGGATGCCCATGTGGTGATAGGGTTCCATCCAGTTTTCGATCATGTTTTTCCAGTTGATATCGAGATCCCATTCCAACTCGGCGACAATATCCATATCGGCCATGTGCCAATCTGCCACCAACGGATGCAGATCGGCCAGCTGCGTGGCCACGGGCTCAGCATCCGGGTTAAAGGTGAGAAAAACATAGCCCTCCCAAATCTCACTGCGAAACTCGACCAGACTGAACTCTTTGGGGCTAAAGTCACAGGTCTTTTGCATGGCAGGAGCCCCTTTGAGCTGTCCTTTGAGATCAAAGGTCCAGCTGTGGTATGGGCACATAAAGCCGCGTACCTTACCCCGTTCGTCATAGCCAAACCCCTTCGGCAAGATATCCATCGCCCGGTGGGGACACACTCGGGACAATACCCGGATCTGGTTGTCTTTACCCCGGACTACGATGACGGGCTCACCCAGAACATCCAGGCTGAGATAATCACCGGGCTTAGATACCTGGGAACAGTGAGCGATGCAGAGCCACTCCTGCTTAAAGATAGTTTCAACCTCATAGGCAAAGTAGTCTTCTGAGGTGTAGGCGGATGCGGGCAGTGTGTGGGCATGGGCCAGGTCAGTGGCCGCTGCTTCCAGGATGGCGGCGTTGATGGTTTCGATACTGGCGGGTTTGGGTTTGATCAGGCTAGTCATGGTTTTTTGGAGTAAGAAGGGGGAAGGGGGAAAGGCGAAGGGGAAAGGGTAGAGAGTGGGGGAAGGGGGGAGAAGCGTAGGGTGGGCATTGCCCACCAGATGGGAAAAATTAAACCCCAGGGAAAAGAGGCGCGTTTAAACGGCTGTAGCGCCTGGATCAGGAGGGGGTAGATCATACCGTTCCCATCCGGCGGTGATGCCGCCGTCGACGGGGAGAATTGCCCCGGTTATATAAGCGGCTTCGTCAGAGGCTAAAAAGTGAAAGGCGGCGGCGATTTCTTTGGGTTGGGCCAGCCGTCCTAACGGAGTCCGG
>JBCDDJ010000302.1:0-8377 GCA_039180385.1 Cyanobacteria bacterium P01_G01_bin.38
GTCCCACCAAAGGACTTAAAGTGAGACAGTTCAACCCTTTTTACGTGCACGGGTTAGACACGCCGGTCGGCGCATACGCATGTACTACAAAGAATAGCATTTAAGTCGTAGTTGTACCAAAAAATGGTCAAAAGCGCACCTGGTATCCAGAGTATCTAGTCAATGCCTAAGACTCTCTCTAGAATTAAGGTTAATCATAGATGCCTTTTACATACCGTGACGATATCGACCCAGCCTCGTTTGTCTCAGCCTGCAATTTTGGGATTTGATCCGGGTCGCCACAAATGTGGGGTCGCTATTATGGGGGTCGATCGGACACTGCACTATCACGCAGTCATCCAGGCGGGGGCTGTGCTTGAGCAAATCCAGACGCTCAGAGAGACGTTTCCGATTTCGCTGATTGTCATGGGAGACCAAACCAGCTCTAAGGATTGGAAATCACGGCTGTCAGATTTGGACAAAGCGCCCAGCGTTATTTTGGTCGATGAACGCTATAGCAGTTTGGAAGCCCGCGATCGCTACTGGGCGATGTATCCTCCCAAAGGGTTGGGACGATGGCTTCCCCAGGGTATCCGTAGCATCCCCCGCCCAATCGACGACATCGTCGCAATTTTGTTGATCGAGCGGTATTTAACCCGATTGACCCGACGGAATAGCTAGTATCGCATCAAGCTTAAAATTTCGGTTAGGTGAGGACGCGGAGAAGGGGGGACACGGAGACGTGGGAAATTGCAGTAATGAGTCGTCACCCTATCCCCGCGTCAGTCGTATCAGAGTTTGGCGCGAATGGTGAACGAATAATCGCCGCCGGGCTCTAATTGATAATCAAATCGCTCTAAAAACCGGCCCAGGGGTTCTTTGATGAGCGCCCGACCGAGGGAAGGCTCTACCCGCAGTTGGCCCTGGCGAAACTGCCACTGAAACTGCCATACGTATTCACTCGCGTGGACTTCACCCTCAATGCGGCCCTGATGCCAGGACTGATGGGTGATGCGAACATGGGCGGTGGTTTGCGGCAAATGTCGAGAACTCACGAATATACGGATTTTAGATATATGGATTTTTTGGGGCAGTCTTTCTAGCTAAGATAGCCAGCTCTGGGGCTGGGATCTACCCCTAGCCCATTCAAAAGTTTATAGATTTTTGATTTGGGTCAACGTTCATTGACTTTATAAACTACAGTGAGGCTGCTAAGGCTCACTGCCCAAGTTTTTGAGCAAACCGCTTTTTTTCTAAGGACTCCGCTCTGGCCACTCTGTTCAAGAAATCGCCAAAGACGGTAGCCTAAAAGAGGACCTAAACCCAACTGTCACTTTAATAAAATTCGCTGTTCGGACGTTGCGCGTGCCTAAGATTGGCATTATTTATAACGACATTAAGCCGGTTGCCTGCCAGATAACCGAGGAGCTCAAAGGCAAATTAGAAGACCTGGGCTATCTCGTCAAAACGGCCACTGGCGTTGGTGGAATTTTAGGATATTCCGAACCGGATAAGCCGGTCTGCCACACCCCTATCGAAAGCCTTATCCCAGACGACTTTGACGAAGATATGTTGTTTGCGATTGTGCTAGGCGGTGATGGCACAGTCCTGTCTGCCTTTCGTCAGGTGGCCCCAGCGGGCATTCCTTTGCTGACGGTCAATACAGGACATATGGGCTTTTTGACGGAGGCCTACCTAAATCAGCTGCCCTATGTGATTGAGCAGGTACTGGCAGGCCATTATGAAATTGAAGAGCGCGCCATGATGGTGGTTAAGCTCTTAAATCAAGGCACCCTCACCTGGGAAGCCCTTTGCCTGAATGAGATCGTGCTGCATCGAGAGCCTCTCACCAGCATGTGTCACTTTGAGGTCTCGATCGGTCGTCACGCCCCGGTCGATATTGCCGCAGATGGCATTATTATCTCGACCCCGACGGGGTCAACCGCCTATTCTCTATCAGCGGGTGGGCCGGTAATTACGCCAGGGGTTCCCGTCTTACAGCTGATTCCGATCTGCCCCCACTCTCTGGCTTCGCGGGGGTTAGTTTTTCCTAACTCAGAGCAGGTCATGATTGCCTCGGCCAATCCAGATCCGCTGGTGATGGTGGTGGATGGTAATGCAGGCTGCTATGTCATGCCCGAAGATCGGATCTATTTAGAAAAATCACCCTACACCGCAAAATTTGTCCGGTTAGACTCCCCCGAATTTTTTAAAGTCCTGCGTGAAAAGCTGGGCTGGGGGCTACCCCACATTGCCAAACCCACCTCTGTCGAACTCCCTTAAGGTCCCTTAATTTGACTAGGCTTTGACCGGGAAGCGCTAGTATGGGGCGTAAATATCGAAAGCAATTGAATTTTGATCAAGGAATTCAAGTCATGGGTTTGTCTGTTGCAGAAACGGTGCCTCGCGTTTTGCTGGTTGAGGCCAATGAAGACTTAGCTGGCCATGTCACCAACGACCTCAAAGCCTCGGGCTACGAGCCGATTTGGGCGGGGGACATCGCGTCGGGGATTCGGCAGGCACAGGACAATCAACCCGCCTTAATTGTGATTGACCGTATGCTGGCAGGCGAGTCGGGGTTAGATATGTGTGTGCATTTGCGATCGCAAGGCAACCGCACCCCCATGTTGCTACTGATGGCCCGTGACTCTCTGGACGACCGCATCGCCTGTCTCGAATCCGGGGCCGACGATTATTGTCTCAAACCTTACCGCAGCGAAGAGTTTCTCAAACTGGTCAATACTTATTTACAGCCCCATCAGCCCGGCGTTGAGCAGCTTCGGTTTGGCGAACTCACCCTGGATGTGAACCAACGTCAGGCCAATCGCAATGGCCGACTGGTCGAACTCACTATGAAAGAATTTGAGCTCCTCAAGTACCTGATGGAGCACCCCCGCGAAGTCCTGACCCGAGAGCAAATTTTAGAAAATGTATGGGGCTATGACTTCATGGGCGAATCCAACGTGATTGAAGTCTATATTCGCTATCTGCGCCTAAAAATTGACGGCGAAAATGAAAAGCGTCTGATCCAGACCGTGCGAGGGGTGGGCTATGTTTTACGAGACGCCTAGCTGGGGAAAAACAGCCCTGGGAAAAATGAGCCGCAGCAAGATGAGATGGACCTTGCCAATCATCGGCCTGTGTTGTCTGATATTGGGCTGTACCACCCCGATATCAGCAAACGACCCGGCGGTCGAGATTGACCCAGTCCCCCCCCCTCAAGAAATATCTACCCCCGACACAACGCCTGATCCAGCCGCTGAAACCACTTCAGAAACATCAGAGTCTATGCTATCTGGCCCCGGTCAGCTATTGCCCGTCACCGCCCAGGCCAATATTGCAGGAGAAATCATTGACCTCGAAGTCGCTGAGAGCCCTGAGCAACAGTCGCTAGGGCTGATGTATCGGACCGAGCTGCCCGACAATCGAGGCATGCTGTTTCCGTTTGAGTTTCCTCGCCGCACCGCTTTTTGGATGAAAAATGTACCCATCTCGCTAGACATGGTATTTTTACTGCGAGGTCGGGTTCAAGCTATCTCCGCCGATACGCCTCCCTGTACGACAGACCCCTGCCCCATTTATGGGCCAGACTCTGCACTCGTTGATCAGGTGATTGAGCTGCGGGGCGGTCGGGCTGAGGAGTTAGGACTGCAGCCAGGGGATACAGTCAACATCACCCCGGTCGAGACTTCTTCAGAACCCGCCGCCGAGGCCACCCCATCGAACGCGAATATCCCGTCTAACCCACTTCCTGACACAACTCCCTCAGCCCCTTAATCCAAGGGCTAAACAGTCACAAGGTCGGCTAAAACTTTTATGCAATAGATTAACAAAAATAAATACCTAAAAAAATAATTAAAATTAGAGCGATCTGACGTTTCAATCTCAATGCTTAAGGCTATTCTAAAGAATCTGCATTTTTAGAACTGTTTTGGTGAACTGTGGTACCTAAACGGGTACAACTCAACTGAATTTAACCTCAGCCTCATCGATAAAGACTATCTTCTTGTTAGAGATAGGGTAAGTTCGCTCATTTGAAAAATAAACACGAAACCACCTATAAATTGGGTCAACGGATATGATTCCAGAAAACTACGGCAAGCTAGTCAGCTTCTTAAAAGAAGAACTTTCAATTTCACCCGCCTCTATCGAGACCGCCCTCAGGCATTGCGAACAGGATCCAGGGCCTCTGCCTATGGTCCTATGGCAATACGGGTTTGTGTCCCTCAAGCAGCTTGAACAAATTTACGATTGGTTAGAGGCCGCAGCGGCATAGCCGTCCGAGTTTAAGCGCTTTCTATGCTGGGCAATTGAGACCTTAATCTGTAGACCTCTTAAACCTATGCCAGATCCTAATCAGCGGTGAGATCGCCTCCGATCTCACCGCTTTGATTTTTAGGTTCTGGATTCTAGATTTTAGGGTGTGGGTTTTAGCTTTTACCCACTACCTATGTCTCCGCTTATGCAAGTACTTTGCTAGCGGCGGCTACTCCGCTTCCAGGGGTAAAGCGCTCATAGCCTAGAGATTGCAAGGTGGTTTCTAGCGCGCCTACGGTGGTGAGGATGTCGCGATCGCAAATAAAGCCCAGATGACCAATCCGGAAAATTTTGCCCTTGAGGTGGTCTTGCCCCCCGGCCAACGCAATATCAAACTGCTTACGCATCACCGAACGAATCTGCTCCGCCTCAACCCCCTCAGGCATCACCGCCGTCACCGCCGTGCTGGCCCGATCATCAGGGGCCAATAGCGGTAGCCTCAACGCCTTCATCGCCGCCCGAGTTGCCTGCTGATGGCGCTGATGACGAGCAAAAATCCCCTCCAGCCCCTCAGCACGCATCATCTCTAAGGCAGCGTGCAGCGCAAAGTAAAGGTTAATCGGCGGAGTAAACGGCGTGCTGTCCTTCGCCGCACTCTTGCGATACTTACCCAAATCAAAGTAGTACCGGGGTAGCTTGGCCGTTTCATAAGCCTCCCAAGCCTTATCACTCACCGACACAAACCCGAGCCCCGGTGGGATCATAAAGCCCTTTTGTGACCCTGAGCCCACCACGTCCAGACCCAGCTCATCAATGGGCAGGGGATAAGCCCCCAGGCTAGTAACCGCATCCACGATCATCAGCGCCTCACCATGGGCCTTGACATAGCTATTAATCGTTTCTAAGTCATTCAAAACCCCGGTTGAGGTCTCGCTGTGGGTAATCACCACCGCCTTGACAATCTTGGCCGCATCCGTCTCCAACGCCGTTCGAAACGCCTCCGGGTCTAGCGGCATCCCCCACTCAGCCGAAATAATTTGGACATTCAGGCCAAAGGATTTAGCAACATCAGCCCAGCGCTCACCAAACTTGCCATTGCAGCCCACGATGACATGGTCACCTGGACTCAAAAAGTTAATCATCGCCGCTTCCATCGCACCCGTGCCACTAGCGGCCAACGTCAGCACGTCATTTTGCGTCTGAAACAGCCACTTCAAATGGGCGTTAATGTCACCTGTAATCTTAGAAAAATCGCCGCTGCGATGCCCAATCGGATGCTTTGCCATCGCCCTGAGCACTTTCTCAGGGACCGGCGTCGGCCCCGGAATCATCAGTATTGCCTTATCGTCCATGAGACTGCCTGTTGCTGAAGTGCATTTTCAAGAATGGCACAGGTTGAAGGCAGGCTTGGATTTTTTAGCAGTGTTGTAAGAGTTGGTATATTCGATTAACCCACCAACCGCCCTTTCCCAAAAGGGAGCCAGAATCTAGTTCGGGGGGTCTGGGGGAGCATGGGTCCCCAGGCAAGCTATTAAGTAGAAGGGAGGGGGCGGGAGGGAAAGTCCCGCGCAGCATTTCTAACACACCACCAACCCCTAAAAACTACCTATCAACCCCAAAATGACAATTCAAACCCTAACAGCAAAACCCATTACCTCAGAAGCCTTCCAATCCTTCGGCCAGGTGATCTTTCCTCAATGGGATGGCAAACCCTTTGGCCCAGACGACGCCCAACTCAAGCTGGATAGTGGCATTCCTCGGTTTTACATCATGGAACTCCAACATCGCGGCACCCAATTCACCACCATCACCCGCCACCAAGCCTGCACCCAATGCTTAGGATCTCTAGAAGGCAAACCCTGGCTGATCGGCGTTGCCCCCCCCATCGAGGCGACATCCCCCAATCCCGAAACTATTCAAGTCTTTCAGATTCCTGGCAACTGTTTTATCAAGCTCAATGTGGGCACCTGGCACGCAGGCCCTTATTTTGAAGCTGACAGTATCAGCTTCTATAACCTCGAACTCAGCGACACCAATATCGTGGATCATGACACCTGCGATTTGCTTAAAACCTATGGATTAACATTTGAAATAGTATCTGAGCCATAGTTCAGATGAGATCGCACAGGTTTAGCAAACAACAATCTCATGACTCCCCTAACCGTCTCACTGCCTGAAGCCCCAGCCAACTATCTACAAGCACAAATTGCCGCCGGACATTACCGCACTGTTGACGACTACATCACAAGCCCTGATTCAACAAGATAAAGCCCGCAATTCACATATCTCATCAGCTGACAAATTGCGGGATAATAGCCAAGCGAAACCGTGAGGAGTTAACGATGCCAAAATTTGTCATGTGGGGCAGCTACTGCGAAAACGCCCTCGAAAAACGCACCCCCTATCGCGAAGCTCATCTGAAAGGGCTACAGTCCCAAAAAGACCAGGGTATCCTCACCGCCCTTGGCCCCACCACCGACAACACAAAAGTCTTTGGCATCTACGAAGCCGAGGGTGAAGCGGCGATTCGCCAGCTCGTGGAAGGCGACCCTTATTGGCAAAACGGCATCTGGACAGACTACGAAGTTTACGAATGGAACCAGGTGTTTTGATCTAGAAACCGGGTTTCTTTGATCGGTTGCGCCTGAAGCTAAAGGCTTAACTCAGAAACCCGGTTTCTGGCGGCTGGCGGCGGCACCTTTACCCCCCCAGCAGAGGATAGGCCACCAAACCAATCAGAGCGCCTGCCAAGATCAGCTTCCACGCGGTTATGCGAAAGCGCACGATGGCGACCAACGCAGCTATCCCAATCACCACGGCTAAAGCTGATAGAAGGCTGTTGCTTCTCAAAAAGGCAGTTTCACTGAGCGGAATGGTCGCGGCTGCGATCGCACCCAGCACCGCTGGCTTCACCCCCTTCAAAAACGCCTGAATCCAAGCATTTTTCCTTAGCCGCAAAAGTACGGGCGCAGCCAGCATAATAAACAAAAACGACGGAGTAAAGATGCCGATGGTGGACACCAGCGCCCCGAAGACGCCAGCCACCTTGTAGCCCACAAATGCAGCAGTGATGACCACCGGGCCAGGACTGAGCTGACCGATGGCGATGCCGTCAATAAACTCATTGAGGGTCAGCCAGTGCAGCCGGTCGACCACCTCAAACTCCAGCAGCGGGATAATTACCAGCCCCCCGCCAAAGATAAACGCACCGACTTTAAGAAAAAAGAAGAGCAGCGGCCCAAAAAATTCAGAAATTCGTTCAGTCCCCCAAAAACTGGAGCGAGGCAGCACCTCAGTAGCCGGGACAGCCGCTTGCACCTGGGTCAACAGCAAGCCTGCCCCCAGCCCTGCCCCTAGCCGCCGTCCGTAGAACAGTAACCCAACGACCCCGAAGATGAGGAAAATCAGCAGGGTACTCAAGTCAGAAAAGACACTTAAGGCAAGGGTGGTCAGTGCGATCGCACCCCCTACCCAATCCGTAATGGATTTGCGACCCAGTTTCCAACAAAAACCTAAGATAATCGCAATCATCACCGGCGACAGGCCAAAAAATAACGCCGCTAGCTGAGGCAACTGCGCAAATCGAAAGTAAACCCAGGCCAGCCCTACCACAATCAAGAAAGCGGGTGTGATAAAACAGAGCCCCGCCACCAACGCCCCAACCCATCCCTCCCGAACATAGCCGATATAAATCCCCATCTGGGTTGAGGCAGGCCCCGGCAGCATTTCACACATGGCTAGCCCATCACTAAATTCTTCGGGGGTCAGCCACCCCCGCCGATCAACCGCCTCATCGCTGGCCATGGCAATATGGGCCTGCGGGCCCCCAAACCCCAGCACACCTAGCCTTAGAAAAAGTTTGCCAAGGGCTATCAACCGCAAAGCCCGAGGCTGACTATCAGCAACAACTGTCGGTTTATCCATAGAGCTCTAGCAATCTACACACTGCGTCAGTCAGAGAGGGGAAAGGGGTCAGTACCTAATGGGGTCAGTGCCCACGTAAATGGGTCACTACTCACGTAAATAGAAAGACTCAACCAAAAGTAAAGACTCAACCAAATTAACTAAAGTTAATCTACCAACATGAACGGAATGTTAACGTTAGGCACGGCGATTTCAATTGAATAGGAAGAGTTCATCA
>JBCDDJ010000303.1:0-8346 GCA_039180385.1 Cyanobacteria bacterium P01_G01_bin.38
CACTGCGAGCCTCGGCATCTAGTTCGCTCAAAGATTGTTGCCAGAGGGCGTCGTAGGCTGGGTTGCAGTAGCGAGAATAGTTTTGTTTTGACCAGTTATTCTCTTTTTGGGTAATCTCATCGCAGGTGTAGGTTTTCATGTAAGCACCCGGATCAGGATTGACATTACCTGTGGCAAACATTTGCAAATCAGCGTAAAAGTGTTCGACCGTATCCGTACTGGCTGGGTCACCTGAGAAGTAAACAGACGCATCCAGACTTTTTAACTCGACTTCGATGCCAAGACCGCCCAGGGTTTGTTTGATAATCTCCTGGGTCTTTTGCCGTACTGGGTTCACCGAGGTGATAAACAGAAGTTTTAGCTCAGTCCCGTCTTTGTCACGGATGCCGTCGCCGTTGGTGTCTTGCCACCCGGCTTCGTCTAAGAGCGTAGCAGCCTGATCGGGGTTAAATTGGTAGGTTTTGCTGCCGCCATAGGCTGTGGGGGCCACCACAAAGTTAGCGGTGCCTTTGCCAGCGGGGCCATACAGCTGATCGGCAATGGTGTCGCGATCAATGGCCAGGTTGAGGGCCTGCCGCACCCGTAGATCGGTGAGAAAGGGATGGGGAAAGTCAACGCTGGAGCGTTCACCGTCTGCGGTGGCCTGGTTGGGGTCGGTAAAGTTAATCACGATCCGCTCGACCAGTGACCCGAAGGCGGTGACCAGCCGCCCTTGCCCAGCCTCCTCAAGCTGCTTGAGCACCGGGGCCTCTACTTGAATGTTGTAGGCAAAGTCGGCATCGCCGGTTTGCAATACGGCCCGTGCAGCTGAGGTGGCATCTCCCCCGCCTTTGAGTTCGATGCGTTCAAAGGCCAGGGTGTCAGCCTCGCGATAGTTGGGGTTAGGCTCGTAGACCACCACATCCCCTGGCTTAAACTCCACCGCCTGGTAAGGACCGGTGCCAATGGGCTGTAGATTAGCGGGGGCTTCTCGAACATTGGCCCCAGTGTAGTCCTCAAAGGCGTGGGCGGGTAAAATCATCCCCGCGGTACCGGTGAAGACCAGAGACCAGGCCGGATTAGGCTCCTTAAATGTAATCTTGACTGTGTGGTCGTCAATGACCTCAACGGTTTCAATGGTTTCGTAAGTGCCTGCAGTTGTCGCCCCCACCTCTGGATTAGAAATCAGCTCGTAAGTCACCAGCACGTCTTGGGCCGTAAACGGGGTGCCATCGGACCAGATGACCTCGGGGTTGAGCTGCCAGGTAACGGACGTGCCGTCAGCGGCGACGCCCCCATTGTCTAGCGTGGGGATCTCGGCGGCTAAAAATGGGACCAGGTTACCCTCAGCATCAAAACTGGCCAGGGGCTCCAAAGAAATTCGACTGGCTTCGGCATCTTTAAAGCCACTCGAGAGGTGGGGGTTTAAAGTCGTGGGCGCTTGCCAATAGAGCAGCTTTAGGGTGGTGTCAGCACCTGCGGGCACTGGACCAGCGGCCTCCGGATTAGCAGCATCTGGAGAGGTTGCTGGCTCGCAGCCTGCTGCCAGTAGCAAAATGCTGAGTAACGGAGCAGCAAAACGTTGGATCATCGTTGCTTGGCCTCTGAGCTTTTAAAGCTTGGCCACATCCAGACCTGTCGTTTGCCCTACGAGAAACACGCAAGTTTTTGAACTGGATGTGGTTTATGAGGTAAGCCTATCAAACAAAGAACGGCCAGAGAACCTATGCGCTAACGTTTAAGTGAGATCGCTTGAAGGGGGATGATCTTTTGGGTAGGGGCATGGCGATAGTAGAGCTTGGCGACTTTTAGATTGCCCAAACTCTTTTTAGCCAGGACCCGCTTGATCGGCCTCACTAGGGCCGTGGTCTCTAAAGGCTGGGCAGCCTCCAAGGAAATCAACAGCTCCAATCCTTCCAACTCAACATCCACCAGGACATCGTCACGATCGATTGCCCGCATGAGAATCAGACGCATCCGCTCAATAAATCGCGCTTCGTTGATGGAGTTAGCGCCCAAGGGCTCACGGGAAATGACGCTGAGGGGCCGTGCTGGTTTGGCGAGCGCTGGCGGTTGTCCAGCGGTGGCTGACTGCTTCAGAATGGTGCCCCAGACAACGGATTTTGTATCCAGGCGACGACCATACACATAAATTTGGTCAACGGCATCGAGCCGTAGGCGGGCAATTTGCTTAGCCACCAACGGAATCAGTCGCTGTCGGCTGGGGGTGCGATCGCACTCCAGTAAAATGTTTAGCCGTCTGGCCTTAAACTTGACTTTGACTCGGGCACCCTCGGACCGCAACGCGTTATCTATGATCGTTGCAATCGTTTTGGCATCATCCGGGCACGAAACCTCGATCAATACGGTAGATTGAGCCATGACTCATGATCCTTTTCAGAAACTCCAGCCTGCCATTGGTTTGACTGCAAACAACCCCGATCGAGGTGCCTACAGTGACGTTCTGATAATGACGTTCTTTGGCAAGTACACCACTCTATTAATGAAATATATCGACATATAGCGCAAGTTTCTGCCCGGATAAATACCAATTTACGTTGATGTATCTGTCACATTGCCAAGTATTTGTACGGAGAAAGGCATGGATTGTATACCCTCCATTCAGTCGCGTTACTCATGGTGATTTGGAGGGTAATAGACCCTGGCGGCCCTACCGGAGGTGAGGTCGCCCGTTTATCACCCGTCTATAAAACGTGAGGTTTTCTACACTTCCAAATTCTGGAGCATTCTAGGACTATGAAAGGGCAACTCCCCTCGAGGTCTCTCAATGCAAAATCTGGTTGAGTCTTTTTATGGCTGGTATCGCAATACCCTTCGCAATACCCAATATCGCTGGCTGATTGTGGCGGGCACGCTTTTATACCTGGTGAGCCCTATCGACATTTTGCCAGATGTTTTTCCGATTTTGGGTTGGATTGATGATGGCATTATCGCTACCCTGCTGGTGGCGGAGCTATCTCAGCTAATGACAGATTTTTTAAGTAGTCGCAGCAAGCGGGGCGCTACTGAGGTTGATGGGGCCATTGCTGACGAGTCTGAAACAGGCCCTGTGATAGATGTGCAGGTCAACTAGGCCCGTAGCACCATTGAGACATTTTTGAGATTAACCATCCTCTAGGTTTTTGCGATCGCAAATTGCGATCGCTTTTTATTGCACTTCCCATTGATTCTGATTAAACGGCGGTTGGAAACCGCGGCAACACATGCAAAACCTGCCTGCGCAGGTTGCTAGAAGGAAATAAGGCTAGGTAGGCGATATGCCCACTCTACGATTTTTCTCCCCCATCTTCCCCTGCCTCTCTACCCTCTACCCTCTACTCAATTCCCCATCCTCATTCCTCCCCGTCCGCCTCGTCTGAAGTCCGCTCCTGAGGCGACTGGCTCTCGGGCTCTGAGGCATCATCCGCCTGGTTTTCAGCTTCTTGATTTAAGGTATCTTCAGGGCCATCTTCCGCCGCATCAGCCCCCTCAGCGGGCGCTTCAACCACGGCCCATTTAGCAATATTCCAGGTGCTCAGGTCCCAGGCGGTGGCTTCATAGCCGGTAATGCGATTGTGGATGCCGTTGACCAGGGCGCGGTGAACAATGGGTAGAACCGCCACATCCTGAGCGAGCAGCTCATCCATTTTCTTGAACAAGACCCCCCGCTGGGCCGGGTCGAGTTCACGTTTGGCCGCTTTCCACAGGGCGTCGTAGGCTTTGTTGCAATAGCGAGCGTTGTTGGGCTTTTGCCAGTTATTGGCCTGACTGGCAATTTCATCGCAGGTCCACCAACTCATATAAATGGTTGGATCCGGGATGTCACTGCCGGTGGCATATTCTTGCAGGTCGGCATAAAAGTGGTTGATGCTGTTGGTCTGAGACGGGTTAGCTGAGAAAAAGTCATCAATGCGAACCCGCTCAATATCTACAGCAATGCCAACGGCTTCTAAGTTTTCCTTCACCATAGCCTGGGTTTGCTGACGCACTGTGTTTACAGAGGTTTGAAATTTGACCTCCATCTCAACCCCGTCTTTATCCCGGATGCCGTTGCCGTCGGTGTCTTGCCATCCGGCTTTGTCCAGGAGGGCGTTGGCCTTATCAGGGGCATATTCATGGGCGATTTTATCCGAGACAAACTCCGGCGGGGTGACCAAGAGTTGGGAGGTGGGTTTGCCCAAACTGCCATAGAGTCGGGTTGCGATCGCATTCCGATTAATCGCATAGTCCAGGGCCTGACGCACGTTGCGATCGGCCAAAAAGGGGTGGGGGTACTGCACACTCGACTTTTCACCCTCGGGGGTGGCCTTATTCGGATCTGTAGGGTTGATCATGATCCGCTCTACCTGAGAGCCAAATGACGTCACTAAAGACCCAACCCCATCCTCTGAAAGGGTCTCAAGCTGATCAACCTCCAGCTGCAAATTGTGGGCAAAGTCAGCCTTGCCTGTTTTCAGCACATCCCGCGCAGCCACGTAGGGCGCGACCCCGCCCTGCACCTCGAGTAGCTCAAAATGAGGCTGGCCATCCCAGTAACGATCGTTGGGGCCAAATAACCATTTGCCCTGGGCATTCGAGATAAATCGATAGGGGCCGGTCCCCACCGGTTGTAGGTTGGCTGGGGCCTGACGCGCTTTGTCACCGAGATAATTTTCAAAAATATGTTTCGGAAAAACCATACCGTTTTGCCCCGTAAACGGCAGCTGCCAGGCGGGGGTGGGTTGTTTAAAGGTGAGCTTGACCGTATAGTCGTCCACCGCCTCAACTTTTTCGATGTCTTCGTAGTGTTTGGCGGTGGCCGCCGCCGTCTCTGGCTGGCTGACAAATTGATAGGTAAACACCACATCGGCAGCGGTAAAAGGCTTCCCGTCTGACCAGGTCACATTCTTGCGGAGCCGCCAGGTTACTGTGCGGCCATCGTCGGACAGCCCACCATTTTCTTGGGTAGGAATAGCGTCTGCCAAGATCGGCATCAGTCCCCCATCTGAGTTGTAGCTAGCCAGCGGTTCATACACAATGCGGGCGACTTCAAAGTCTTGATAGCCATTTGCCAGGTGAGGATTTAGCGTGGTGGGAATGCGACTATACAGCAGCTTCAGCGTCCCAGCATCTCGTTCTTCGCCCACCCCCTCTGAGACCTCATCTGCCGCGACGGGCTCAGAGGGCGCAGAGGGCGCACTACAACCGGCCAGGCCACCACCCACAAGAGACAGCCCACAGAGTAAATAAACCAGAAATTTGCTCATTTCACCTAATTTGGCGGGATATCAATGATTTCTTCAGACATTCTGGAGGCCTAGGAGAGACTCACCTCAAATGACACCTTTTTTCTAACGCAAAAGTCATGATAACTGCTCGGCGGCAGACGAGTCAGATTAAATATTTGGGGAGAGGCCCCAGCAGTCATAGGGCTAAGCAGAGTATTTTCGACCATTCTAGAATTCTTCAGCGGGTCTTTACATAGTCAGGCAGGGTTTCCTCCTGACATCGTCCTCATATCAAGAACACTTAATTGGTAGATGCACCCTGATGTCCTCCCCAGTTTTACCAACTGGGGATTTTTTTGCTTAATTTTCCACAGATAAAAATTAAGCAAAATCATCCAACCGCTTTCATCCCAAAAAACTGGGTGCTTTATGAACCCGCTTGTCATGAGCTTCATGCAGACATGGATAATTTTTTCTCCTGATAGCCTCTGCCTATGCAGAAGATTTAACTGGTAGATGCACCCTGAATTTTTCCTCGGCCTTACCCGCCGGGGATTTTTTTTTGCTTTTTTCCTGATAGCGCCTTATTAAATAGAAGACTTAACTGGTAGATGCACCCTGAATTTTTCCTCGGCCTTACCCGCCGAGGTTTTTTTTGCCTATTTTTTGGGGCGATGCCTAAATTGGCGGTCAACTTAAAGCGAGAAGTTATCGATCAGGAGTCGTCAGTAGACAGTTATCAGTAGGAAGCTAGTGCTTGCTCGCTAGGCTGTCTACTGACTGCTGACCTCATATCCTCGGGAAAACTTTTCACTTTAAGTTGGGACCCGTCGTATGCAAATCAAAAAGTATAAAAAATACAAAGCTTTGTATTTTTTGATAGGCCCTATTTATCAGACATAGCTAACTCAAATATGAACCTAATATGCCAAAACTTTATGATTTAAAGCGCCTGATTTGCCCTGATATCAAAAGCAAGCAGCAGAAAAGTTAGTTGGTAGATGCACCCTGATGTCTTCCCCAGCACACCCGCTGGGGATTTTTCTTTTTAAAGCAAAACCCGTGATAGCTAAACAAAATGCCCCTGGCCATGGCCAGGGGCATCCTGATAATTGCATCAACAGCAAAGATGGAAATGATGTCTACTCAGCAGGCGTCTCTGACACCTGAGCAGCCGGTGCCTCGCTCGCAGACGGCTCACCTGGGGCCTCGACAGCAGCTTCGGCAGGCGCTTCTTCAGCAGCAGCTTCAGCAGGGGCTTCCTCTTCTACGGGTTCCTCCGGCTCGACTTTCTTGGTAGGTCGAGGCCCCCGCATCAAAGCCGGGTTGATCGGGGCAGCTTTGGCCTCCCGGTCGCCTTTGCCTTTGCCTTTGCCTTTGCCTTTGCCCCGGCCCTTATCTTTACCCTGACCGCGCGGCCGCTCTGACGGGCTAGGTGCGTTTGGGTCGCGGTCTTTCTTGAGAATGGGTTTCTCTGCCATGATTCTTAACAAATTTGCTGCTTGTTGATCCTATCACTTGACCTTAGGGTTTAAGCAGCCGGGTTGATATAACTCTGCCAGCGGCGACGCATTCCAGGCTGGCAGATTGTACGGCTTTACGAAGCATCGCTTTCAATATCAAGGGTGTCGTTTTGCAGCCAACATTCATAATTGTTTCCACAATTGCCCAGACCTTACCTGCCCCCATTGCGCTCCAGGCCAAAATATTGGGGGGCATTTTAGCTGTCCTGTGGGGCCTAGAGCTGATCGACTCGATTATATTGCGCGGAGCCCTCGATCGATTTGGCATTCGGCCTCGTCAGCTGAGGGGCCTACCTGGGATTTTGCTAGCCCCGGTCTTGCATGGCAATTTAGGGCATCTGACCGCTAATACGGGCCCGTTGGTGGTGTTGGGCTGGTTTATCCTCTGGCAAGGGGTAAATGATTTTGTGATTGTTACGGTCGTCAGTGCTTTGATTAGCGGACTGGGGGTTTGGCTCTTTGGTGGACCTCGTACCAATCACCTTGGGGCCAGTGGGGTGGTATTTGGCTACTTTGGCTTTTTGCTATGGCGGGGATATTTTGAGCAGAGTCCGGGTGCGATCGCACTGGCCGCACTTACAGGGGTGCTCTACAGCAGTTTAATCTGGGGAGTACTGCCCCTCCAACGGGGAAAGTCCTGGCAGGGTCATCTATTTGGATTTGTTGGCGGTGGCGTGGCGGCTCGGTTTTTGCCACTATTGCAGACGCAGCTAGAACAGTGGGTACAGTTTTGACGGATGGAATCATTTAAGTTTTCCCTAGGGCCCTATGAAATTTTCTCATCCATCATTGGTGGCATTCCACTATTTTTAGCGGGATGCCTTTCGTATAACCCGGTCAGCAGCTTGCAGGATCTGGTGCCGACTGTTCAGAACAATGCGTCAGTTGCGATCTCGTTGGTAATTCTCTTCATCAGCTACATCTTGGGTAAAATCATTCAGGGCCTCAGCTGGTGGTATTTTTTGCGACTATGCAGATTTTTTAACGAAAACTACCGCTATTTTGGCAATCTGAACACCCATAGCAAAAAGCTGCTCGAAAAACCGGAACTCAACATTGCGTCTACTTCTCTTAGCTTTGAAGATCGGCTAGTACTACTGCTGCATCGAAGGGTCGGCATTCCGGAAAAGAATAGCCGGCTCGATGCCAGGATCACGTCCTTTCTTCGGGAGCACAATCGACAAGCAGCCTTGAGCACAGCAGAGCTGCACATGGCGACTCATATCATGTATCGGGGGTGGTCGCTTGGCTTTTTTGTTCTGAGTCTGGTGCTACTGATCAATTTGTTTCGAACCCCCACCCTGACCTTTGAACAATGGGCGTTACCCTTCGGGTCACTCTTTTTTGCCTACATCACTTTTTTGCGGGCAGTCAAACTCAAACAATGGCATAACCGAGATCTTTTGCTAGGTTTCTATTTTGCAGCTTCTGAGGAAACTAGCTGATCGCATTGATTTATGTTCGAGACGCGAGCATCGTACCAAAAGGTCCCCATCTTTGATGGCAATTAGGACAAGTTTTCTTGATTTATCCTAATAATCTTGTGGAGATGCTCGACGATACCTTCAGTGGGGCAACCCTAGGCTTATCATTCCAAGCTTAGGGGAGGTATGACCTATCTGACAGGTTAACCGACC
>JBCDDJ010000304.1:0-8260 GCA_039180385.1 Cyanobacteria bacterium P01_G01_bin.38
CACCCAAACCCTCCGCCGACTGGAGCGGCACGGGCTCGTGGCGCGAACTGTGTTGTCAGAAATGCCGCCCAATGTGGAATACTCGCTGACGTCCTTGGGGGTGTCTTTGCTAGAGCCCCTCCAAGCGATCGCAGACTGGTCCAGAGTGCACTTTGCTAATGTGGCTGCTGCCCGCGATCAATTTGATCAGCCAGATTCTGAGTAACCTTTAGGTGTGCTCAGCAGCTAATATCCTATCAATATCCAACATCCTATCAATATCTAGTGGCAGCTATGGCAGGTGGTTTCGAAGCGCCTGATCCCGAAGCTTAAATTCTGTTCTTGGGATGAACGTAATCACTTCCACTGACGGGTTTTCTGCTGGACGCAGAATGGTGTAGTCATAGTCCAAATAGCCGAGCGATGGATGGTCGAATTCTTTACGGCCATGATCGCGTCCTGTTACGTCAGAGTCGGCCCACCATTCGCGAAACTGAGGACTTATTTCAGTCAGTTGCTCTATCAACCTGACAAACACAGGATTACCGATTTCTGTCGCATAAATCGGTCTGAACTGACGAATGGCAAGCTGCGCGTGCCACTCCCATTGCCTGAGATATTGGGTAAAGATAGGATCGGTAAAAAAGAGATAAAGTATATTTCTGCGACTCTCTTCTACATGGGACCAGGTCCCAAAAACTGTATCGGCGCAAGCATTTTGAGCGAGTATCTGCCAGTCTTTACTTAAGATCATGGCGGGTGTTAGAGGCATGTACGTGATCAGGTGCTTTACTAACTCGATATTGGTATCAGGCGATTCTGGTGGGGAAAGCGCGTAGTTAGTCAGGGCATAAAGATGTC
The DNA here is from genome assembly GCA_039180385.1 of Cyanobacteria bacterium P01_G01_bin.38. Taxonomy (GTDB): domain Bacteria; phylum Cyanobacteriota; class Cyanobacteriia; order Phormidesmidales; family Phormidesmidaceae; genus SIO4C1. The sequence continues at coordinate 841 of JBCDDJ010000304.1, forward strand.
TTCGTTCTGAAGCTGTTAACTGAAAAACCTTTGACAAACTATCTATTACTTGGGTCGAAGGCCGAATGTTGCGACCCTGTTCTAACCAGGTATACCAATCTATACTAATCCCAGCCAGGCTGGCCACTTCAGCTCTAGATAGACCTGGGCTGCGTCTGCGGGGTTGAGTAGGCAGTCCAAAAGTTTCTGGACTTGTGCGCTTGCGACAGGCTTTAAGAAACGCCGACAGTTCTTTGAGGCGCTCAGCGTTGATCAGATCGTCTCGCTCAGTTTGCTTAGGATCTGCACTCCTAGGTTTAATGCTCATCTTGTCAACCTCGCCTGATCTGAATACTATCAACCACATCTAGTTTAAGCCCTTGAGATATCCGCCCAGGGTAGACTGCGAGGCTGGTGTGACCAGGGTTTAACGCTATTGCTCAAGCGCAAATCCTATCGTACCCAGCAGCCGGTACGTTAAAAAACGGAGGAAATCATTCGATGGAACTCGCTAAATATGAAAGCATCGTTGTACCCTTGCATCACTATGCACAGGGTGCCGTAGAAGGAAAAAGCAGCATCATGCAGCAAGGCTTCTATCCCCTGGCTCAGATCTACGGCTATCTCGATGGTGAGTTGTTAGCAGATCCGATCCAGACTCTTTACGATTATGTCGATCAGCATGCCCCAGCGGCAGACCTCAAATATGTCATCCGCTCTGTCGATAGAAGTGGCGGCGGCGCAGTTGCACGGGTCGAGATCAACCATTGGCATGGCCATACCTTTACAGACTTTTTTACACTTTTAGAGATTGGCAATGAATGGAAGATCATTAATAAAATCTTCGTACAGCATTGACCTACTGTTGTCTTGGCCCTGAAAATATCAGGCCCAAAAGTCGCTGCCCTCATAAGTCACCCCAGGAAGATGCCAGCTCTGCGGATTGACGTAGCGATACCGGATCTGAATATCATCCAGCGCAGACCGAGCTTTAGAGGAGAGATCATGCGAGGCGGCGGCAAAGTTCTCAGCAATCCGATCTGGATTCGTTGATTTTGGAATCACAGCTGTCCCTCGGTCAATCGCCCAGGCAATCAGGAGTTGAGCAGGGGTCAGTTTCTCCATAGCAGCAGTCGCCTTTACAACCTCGTTCTCAAGCAAGGGTGGTTCGTCGCTGGCCTTCATACTGTCGGGGCGGTCGCGGGAGCCCAGGGGCGAGTATGCAGTCACCTGAATGCCCTTGTCGTGGCAGTAGGCCACCAGCTCATTTTGAGGATTGTAAGGGTGCAACTCTACCTGATTCATCGCTGGGACGGTACCACTTTCTGCAATCAGTTTTTCAAGCTTAGAGATAGTGAAGTTGGAAACTCCAACACTTTTCACCCGTCCCTGCTCGCGAAGCGTCAGCATGGCTTCAAAGGTTTTTGACAGCGGCATCTCAGACAGCGGCCAAAACCCCTCCGGCCCCTCCGGCATTACAGGACCCGGTCGAAAGGCCACGGGCCAGTGCATCAAGTAGAGATCAATGTACTCCAAGCCAAAGGACGTGAGCGTTTCGCGGCAGCCGGTCTCAACATCGCCAGGAGCATGGAAGCTGTTCCACAACTTGGAGGTTACAAAAAGGTCTTCGCGAGCCACAATGCCGTCTGAGATAGACTCGCAGATGGCCCGGCCTACCTCGGCCTCGTTTCCGTAAATCCAGGCCCCATCAATGTGGCGATAGCCGATGCGGAGGGCTTCTTTGACAGCCTGATAGGCATCCCCCTCGTGCGACTTCCAGGTGCCCAGACCAAAAGCCGGGATCGGGTTACCGTCGTTGAGCGTAAATGTTTTCATGGGCGTCTCTATGGCTACTTTACAATCATAGAGGTACTAGCCGATTTCTAGAGTGAAATCAAATGTCGCCTGTTTGCCATTATTGGTATCCTGAACCGACATCAATAGCTCAGGGCGAAATAAAAAATCTCCCGCATTCAATGGCTCTGCTGGGAAATAAAGCTGCGTCGTGAGCACAGGTTGGTTAGCCGCTTGCACTTTGACATGAAAGTGGCGGGTACGCCCAGGATAGATGCCGGGCACAATTGTCTCCAGACGATAGCGCCCCGCTGCATCTGTAAACTGATGGCCCCGCAGGGTATAGCCGCTATTGTCATACTCACCCTGCTCGTTTGTATGCCAGAAGTCTACTAAAGCATTGGCGATAGGTGTGCAGCTCAATGACAGGATCTGTCCCGTGACCACCATGGGTGTACCCGCCATGCCAGGCTCCAGTAAAGAAGCCCGCTCTGGTGAGTCGGGGGTATAAAAAGGCCCCGCCGTCATCGGGGGAGTCGGACCGTCATCTCCACAGGCCGGAGTTGGCGATCGCTCCTGAGCAGATAGATTGGTAGCAGAGTCTACCTGACCAGCCGACCGTCGGCTGCACGTCACCAACACAAACGACGCCAGCATCGGCGGACACATCCGCAAAAATGCTCGACGACTCTCAAGGGCACGTCTTTTTCTCGACATGAATCGCTGTGTCACTTTTTGAGTCAAGACTTGAAGCACGATGGAGTAATCAGGTCAAGGGTGCCGATGGCACAAGGTAAATCATGCCAATGTAAATCATGCCAACAATTCTAGCTCAAATAAACAACCAAGGCGATTTCAAGCAAATAAGCCCCCAGACTTACCCATTTACCCTTTCCCGCAGGGGGTTGATTCTGCAGTCTCTCAAGTCTTCAAACCCAGCTATCTTGACTGACAGAGACTGAGACGTCTAACGCGGTGGGACGCTTGACCGGGGTGGGCAGAGGGCTCGTCTGGATTTGTGATCACCCTCAGCCGCAGCGAAGCTTCATCATCAAAGTCTGTCTGGCTATTAGGATGAGCCTGTCTCTTGAGTGATTTAACCGCTAACAGCTGCTGTTTTTGCGCTGACAACAGCTGTGATAACAGCCAGGAAATAGCCTCATCTTCCCCATTCATGAGGTTGACCAAGATGGGTATGACAATCGGTCCTAGCTCGCCATCAGCTCCATTCTCGAGGACCTGACACAACCCAATCACTAAAGGATAGGGGGCTATTTCTTCCAGACTTTGCAAGGTCAGTTTTCTCAGATGACTGGGTGACTGGAAATGATTTAAGATCTTGACCAGGGGTCGTACGGCCTCACTGCCAAACTTTGGGAGCAGCTGCGAAAGTTGTTCACGAATCTGAGATGATTTTGTGGTAACAAACAGATGAAACGTGAATCCCAGGACTTCCTCAAAGTGCCAGGACTCAAAACTCTCAGCATTCCCTTCAGCATTGGCAAAGCGGTAGATACTCAGTAGCGCATCCCGCTGAAGGGTATGCTGACCATGCAATGTGAGCAAATTATTAAGGGAAGCGATCATCATGAAAATCCTTGCGATGGATTGGCAACAGGTTTCGTTAGGGTGCATAAAGGCTACGCTCAATCCTTGGGCGGTTTGCCCATGAGCTGCACTTTACGAGATCAATATCGATTGAAAATTTGGACTTGAAACTTTTCTTGGGTGCGTCAGCCAGAGTCTTTAACCTGGCAAGCGTTGGCTTTAAGCTGTCGATTGGAGATGCTCAGGCTTTATCCATAGCGCTCAATCTATGGACTTTTGGCTTATTTACGTTTTACAAGTTCTTGAACGGTATTGCAAGCTACAAATTGAAATAATTAGATATGTTTTTGAAAGTTCCCTGACATAGTAATCGGGTGCTCGGCGGGAGCAAGGCTTATATTGATTGGTATAAGCTACTCACAGGCTATTCAGGGTGGAAAAGGCTGTCTGTAGCGATATCATGACACGTTAACGAAACGGGTTTGCTCGCCCCCTCAGCCAGTGGCCAACCCTGGGCACGGTCAGATCAACTTCAGGCCTCAATCACCCGCTGCGAAGAAGGTCATCCACCATTTACCGTCTTCATTTTCAAAGAATGCGCGATAGTCAATCGGGCTGCGGACAGCCGGTCCCTCAACGTAGCCTGCTTGCCCCTCGGTGGTCGCGACTTTAACCCATAAAAATTCGCCTCGGCGAGTTTCGTCTTCTATGGATTGAGACCGATCAACTTTGACAATGTGGTAGCTCAGCTGTGCGATCGCATCCAAACTCACATCTGGCTCCTCCCTGAGCGCCACGTCATCAGCCACAATAGCGGCGTACTCAAACCCGCTGTACTCATCTGGAAAATTAGCAAACACATAGGGCGCAACAAAGAGATCGGTATCTCTGTCCATCGGGGCATTGCTTCTGTAAAAGGCACCCCCCAGGCTTAAGACAGCCTCTAGCTCGTTCCAGAGTTGGCTATTGGGGTCTTCTATCTGCCATCGCTGCTTAAAATCCTCAAGGCCCCCCCCTCCCCCGAAACCGATTTTGATGTCGGGGTGGACAATTCCTAACAAAAAATCTGTGTCCTTGTTCTTCACTGCCGCTATCAGCTGTGTTCTAAAAGTGTTAAATGATGCATGATCATCCCCCTCATCAACGGGCAGTAAGGTTGCCCCCGGAGCAGTCAGGGCCGGGGGCTCCACTGTTGGATTTTCCACAGGTTGACTCTCTATCTCAGGGTCTGAAGCGATTGGTTTGCTAGGGGCTTCAATAGGGGTTTCAACAGGTTCCTGACCGTCTTCTGGACCCACATTTTCTGGGACGGCAGTATCTGGGACAGCAGCTTCTGGGTCAGCTTGATGACAGCCGACAACGGTTAAAGACAACAGCATCCCTATGACTAGCCAGGCCTTTTTCATCTTTTCCTTCTTCCCCGCAAAGGACTTTCTAACCTTCTTCACACAGAGGTCGGGGGATTTAGCAAAAATACAAAAATTTAACGGCTACCCTGAAGCATCTAAACGACTTTATTCTTCGGCTATCTCATTTAGAATACGCTTGCCTTTGTGTGTTCGCCGATGACTCAAAGCGACTGAATATCTGATGTCTACCGAAAATTGAAATCATGATGAATTGGGCTAAACGTCTGAGGAGCAATCGTTATGGATGGTTATAATCCTGAGTTTCTAGGGTCAGAGATTTCTTTGCCGCTGCCTGATTTTCTCCCTTCGCTGATTGGGAATGTGCTAGATAAGCCAGAGCTTAGAGACGGTGTTTATGCTGACTATATCCACTACACCCTGGTGATGAATCGGGTCAGACGAGCGCCTATTTTTGCGGCCCTTAACATTGATCAAAATTTGCTCAAAGATGCCCGCCGCAAGCGAGGCTGGGATCTCGATACGCGAATAGGTGCTGAATTTCAATTGAATAACGACTATTACGCTAACAATCCTTGGGATCGGGGGCATTTGGCCAGACGATCTAGCCTTGCCTGGGGCGCAGACACCCGTGAGGCCAAAAAAGCCTCTGATGCCACCTTCTTTTTTTCCAACGCGACCCTTCAGCATCAAAACTTTAATCAGGATGAGTGGCTGGCACTAGAAGACTGGGTCAAGCTACTGATGCTGGATGATAATGGCAAGATCACTGAATTTACCGGGCCTATCTACGGTGAGTTTGGTCGCATGATCAGTCCAGTGGGGCGAGAGCCCGCAGAAACACCCTCTGCTTTTTTCAAGATTGTCTGTTTTGTCAGCAAGGAGACAAAAGCGCTAGACGTGCGGGCGTTTATCATGTTTCAAGATCGTGAGGCCCTGGCTGACAAAAACGCCAATCGGTTTTTCAACTTTCAGCGCTACCAGGTGACTGTTTCTGAGATTGAAGAACTGACCGGGCTGGACTTTGATGACAAAATCTATGAGCAGAATCCGCTCCTGTTCAATGACAATGAAGAGGCCCGGGAGACCTTGAACATCCCGGCATTTCCAGAGCGCATTGAGGTCGATGAGCCAGAAGAAATGATCGCCCGGGACGAAGTGCGAGATTTCGTCGCCGATCAGGACGTGCCGGTCTATATCTCAGCCATAATGGTTAATGCAGCAGGCGATGAACGGGTTAACGAATGGATATCAATTATTAATCTATCTGCTGAGGAAGTCGATCTCACTGGCTGGGCGCTATCAGATATAAAGCACGAGCCCTTGAGCCTGAATAAGGTGCTCAAGAAAGATGAGCGAGTTTTGCGCCCAGGTGAAGCCCTTCGAGTGCAGCCTGTCGAGCCGCTAATGCTATCTAATCGGGGCGGTGTGATTACGCTCTATGATAAGCCTACTAAAAAGCTCAGCAAGGGCCGACGGATCGATCGGGTTCACTACACCAAGGCGCAAGCGAGCATTGAGGGGGTGCCGATCATTTTTGCCTATCGTCAGGCGCAGCCGGTTTAAGAACGGGGCTCCGGGAGGTCAAAGCATTCGATGGCCACACCAGCTAGGCGGTTCACTGCTTCGTAGGCCCAGTCCGTGGGATAAACATCGGAGAAAGCAGAGGCAAACTGCCCCGGTGGGCAGGTGACTTGGCTAACGGCTGACTCTGAGGGAGAGGTCTCGGCAGGGAGGTTTTCTGGGGTGACATCAATGCTGTCAGGGATGGGCTCCTGAGCGGCCTCATAGGGTTGCTCAGGCGTGCCTGCCAGTAATAGAGCAGCGGTAATCAGGGCTTCCATAGTGATGGGCTCATATTAAGGGGCTCCTTCAAATCATACACATGCTTTATGAAACAGGGTGCAGGTTAGGGATTGGGCGGTCTATTTTAGAGAGGTCGAGTATTGCGATCGCACTTCTATGGTCTCCATAGCCCCCATAACCTTCAGTCCAGGCGGCCCTCATCCATGGACAAACCTGGGTCATAGGGGCCTAAACTGATGCCTATTCAAAGCACGGTCAAATCAACCCTTGTCGCCGTGGCTGCAACCATCCTTGTCTTTAACCTGTCATTGACGGAGGCCAACGCCGTTGGCCCGATGGCGGTCGAAGGGCGGTATCTCATCAGTGGCGGCCAGCCATTCATGTGGCAGGGCGATACCGCCTGGGATTTAGGCCGTCTCACGCCGACTGAGGCGAGGGAATATTTTAGTAAACGGGCCAGCCAGGGCTTTACCATTGTCCAGGGAGTGGTTTTTAATGGCCCTGGCAACAGAGATAACGTTGTCGAAAATAATGCGGGTCAGGCCCCGTTTGCGGTTATCGACGGTCAGTATGATTTCGATAATCCTAATGATGCCTACTTTGACAACTTTAAAGAAATTGTTGAAATCGCCGACAGCCATGGCCTCTATGTCGCTGTTTTGCCGGTGTGGGGCGGGTTTAAAACAGGCATCTATGGGGGTCGATCGATTGCTCACATGACCGACGCCCAGGCAGAAAGCTATGGCCGATATATTGGTGCCAAGCTAGCAGATCACAACAACGTTATCTGGATAATCGGCGGCGATACCCCACCGGGGGATAGTGAGAATTTCTTTAACCGTATGGCCAGGGCCATTGACAGCGAAAGCAGTGGGATTATGACCTATCATAATTCCCGTGAAGAGAATACCGGGCGAGGCAGCTGG
>JBCDDJ010000305.1:0-8221 GCA_039180385.1 Cyanobacteria bacterium P01_G01_bin.38
AAGTTCACCACATGCTCAGGGATGCCCGTAAACCGCTTACGCAGCTCCTCACGCTGGGTGGCAACGCCCACTGGGCAATTATTGGTATGACACACCCGCGCCATGATGCAGCCTTCAGCAATCATAGCAATCGAGCCAAAGCCGTATTCTTCGGCTCCGAGCAGGGCCCCCATGACCACATCCCAGCCGGTTTTGAGGCCCCCATCCACCCGCAAAATGACGCGATCGCGCAACCGATTTTCTAGCAGCACGCGCTGCACTTCGCTCAGGCCCAGCTCCCAGGGCAGCCCCGCGTGCTTGATAGAGCTGAGGGGGGAGGCCCCAGTCCCACCATCGTGCCCAGAGATTTGGATGATGTCGGCGTTGCCCTTGGCCACCCCAGCGGCGATGGTACCAATGCCCACCTCCGACACCAGCTTCACCGAAACCCCGGCCTTGGGGTTAATCTGGTGCAGGTCAAAGATCAGCTGAGCCAAATCCTCAATGGAGTAAATATCGTGGTGAGGCGGCGGTGAAATTAAGGTCACCCCCGGCTTAGAGCGACGCAGGGTGGCAATGTAGGCACTCACCTTTTTACCTGGCAGCTGACCGCCTTCACCAGGCTTAGCCCCCTGGGCCATCTTGATTTCAATCTGCTTAGCGTTCATCAAATATTCGGGCGTCACGCCAAATCGACCCGAGGCCACCTGCTTGATCGCAGAGCTAGCCGTATCACCGTTTTTCAGCCCCTTGAGGTGGGGTAGCGTGGCGGATAAGCCGCTGTCGTCTACATCCGAGAGCACCTTAAAGCGCACGATATCTTCGCCGCCCTCACCGGAGTTAGACTTGCCGCCGATGCGGTTCATTGCGATCGCCAGGGTTTCATGGGCCTCCCGAGACAGCGCCCCCAGGGACATGCCCCCGGTGCAAAAGCGCTGCATGATCGCCTCTACCGACTCGACTTCACCGAGATCGATAGGAGTGCGATCGATCTCAAAATCAAGCAAATCCCGCAGTGCCGTAATCGGGCGATTTTGCAGCTGCTGCTGATAGATCTCGTAGTGGTCGTGCTGCTTGGTTTTCAGCGCCTTGTGCAACAGCTTCGTCATCTGCGGATTGTTCATGTGATACTCACCCGAGGGTCGAGCCTGCACAAAACCCATATTCTCAAGCTTTTTAATGGTCAGCTCCGGAAAGGCTTTGCTGTGGAAACGGACGGTTTCCTGGGCCAGCTCCTCGACGCTGAGCCCCCCAAGCCGCGACACGCTACCCTTAAAGCCCAAATTGAGCAAACTGGGGCCAATCCCCACCGCTTCAAAAATCTGAGCGCCTTGATAGCTAGTGAGCAACGAAATCCCCATCTTCGAGAGGATTTTTAGCAAGCCCGCCTTGACCGCTTTGCGGTAGTTGTCCTGGGCACCGTTGAGGCTGACCTCAGGCAGCTTGCCGGTCTCCATCAGTTTCTGGGTTTTGGTATCGGCCCACCAGTGGCGGACGCTTTCTAACGCCAAGTAGGGGCAAATCGCGCTAGCTCCATAGCCGACCAGACAGGCAAAGTGATGGGTGCTCCAGCACTGGGCCGTATCCACCACCAGTGAGGCTTTCATCCGCAGGCCATCGCCAATCAGATGGTGGTGGACTGCCCCCACGGCCAGCAAGGGAGGAATATAGGTTTGCTCCGCTGAGACCCAGGCGGTTTTGTCAGTGACGTCGATGCGATCGCTAATCACTAAAATTTCAGCCCCCGCCTTCACCGCCACATCTGCCTGCCGACAGAGGGCCTCCACAGCTTTTTGTAAACCAGCTGGGCCATCACTCAAGCTGTAAAGTGTGGACAGGTTAGCCACCTTCAAATCCGACTGGCGAATCAGGGTTAGCTCCCGATCGTTGAGTACAGGCGACTCGAGTTTCAAAAGCTTGGCATACTCGGGCCTCTCATCCAGCAGGTTACCCCGCGCCCCGAGCTGCATATCTAAGGACATCACCAGCCGCTCCCTAAGCGGGTCAATTGGTGGGTTAGTCACCTGGGCAAACCGCTGCTTAAAGTAGTTGTAGAGCAGATGCGGCTTATCTGAGAGCACCGCCAGCGGCGTATCATTGCCCATACAGAAGGTGGGCTCTTTCCCCTGAGCCGCCATATCCTGGATGATCATGTCCAAATCTTCGGCGGTGTAGCCAAATGCCGTTTGCTGTCTCAGCAATGAAGCCTTATCGAGCTGGCTATCCTCGTTAAATAGCTGCGGCTCCACATCGCGGCGATTTGCCCGCAGCCAGCTGCCATAGGGCTGCGCCTGGGCCACCCGCTGCTTAATGTCCCAATTCTTCAAGAGTTCATGGCTTTCGAGGTCGATGGCAATCATTTGCCCAGGGCCTAAACGACCCTTCTCAACGATCTCATCCAGGGGCAAATCAACCACCCCTGCCTCTGAGGACACCACCAGATAGCCGCTGCGGGTAATCACATAGCGGGCCGGGCGTAGCCCGTTTCGATCCAAAGTCGCCCCTACCTGCTTACCATCGCTAAAAACAATCAAAGCTGGCCCATCCCAAGCCTCTTGGATGCCGCTGTAGTACTCATAAAAATCAACAATTTCAGGATGATCAATCAGGTCGGGCTGATTGAGGTAAGCCTCCGGCACCATCATCATCAGGGCCTGAGTCGGCGTGCGCCCCGAGCGCACCAGCAGCTCCATCACGTTGTCGAGGTTAGCTGAGTCGCTATTTTCCTTATTCACGATGGGCTTTAGCTGCTCCAATTGATCGCCCCAAACCCCATGGTCTAGGTCCGCCTGTCGCGCCATCATCCAGTTGATGTTGCCAATCAGGGTATTGATTTCGCCATTGTGCCCCAGTAGCCGCATCGGATGGGCCAGGGGCCATTTCGGCAAGGTGTTGGTGCTAAAGCGGCGATGATACACCGCAAAAGCACTGACATAGGCGGGGTCTTGCAAATCCAGAAAAAATTGCCCAAGCACCTCAGAACGCACCATGCCCTTGTAAACAATGGTGCGCCCGGATAGAGAGCAGATGTAGGTCTCTTTGAGAGCAGTTTGCATCTCCACAGAGCAGGCTGCTTTGACGGCCTCGAGAGCCCGCTGTAGCCCTCGTCTGACTAAAAATAGCTGACGTTCTAACTCATCTCCACCCAAATGGGCTGACCTCACCAACACCTGCTCAACCTGAGGCTGAAATTCTCTCGCCAAGGGGCCTAGCGTTTCTGGAGCCACAGGCACCTGCCGCCAGCCCAGCACCTCAAAACCCGCTTGAGTGACAACCTTGTCAAACTCACCGCGGACAATCTGCGCAGCCTCAGCATTTTGAGGGAGAAAAACCATCCCCACACCGACTTGTCCTGGGGTAAGGGGACCCGTTGAGCACGTATCGCCCCAGGCTTGCAGCAGCTGCCAGGGCACCGCCGTCATAATCCCCGCACCGTCTCCAGAATTTTGGTCAGCGCAGCAACCGCCGCGATGTTCCATACAGCCCAGTGCAGCCAGCGCATCGGCCACCAGTTGATGACTTGCCCGCCCCTGCTGATCGGCGATAAAGCCCACCCCGCAAGCGTCTCGCTCTTGATCAATCCACCAGGGAGTTGAGGCGTCTGCTAAAGGGAGCTGATGATTTGACTGAGTGTATTTCACGCGCTTGTTACCCATTTGACAATCGTTATGACAGAGAACTACTGAGTTACTGAGATTGAAGACGTTTAAAGGAGGGTGCAGAATCGTCAGGACTGGGCATTAGGGCTTAAGATTACCTGACAGAATAGACCCACGCTTTACGACCCAGGGGCTGAGCCAAGGGCCCACTTAAATAAATAGTAAGGATTAATGCCAATCACAGACAATGGAATTAGTGTCCTGCTGAGATCTTGAGCGCGAAAAAACAGGAATATGCTGAGAAAGTCAACACTTTCACAAGCTTTCCGCGCAAATTTTTGAGCTGGTTACGGAAAACGACACATTCCTATCAATCGGAGGTGCTTAACCCTAACCGGCCAGAGCCACCGATGCTGGCTACTGATAGCCCTTTACTTAAACTCTGATCACATCCAGAAACTCTGGCCCCATCCACAGCCGCAGTTTGTACTCAGGGAAAAACTCAAAGTTTCAAGCTGGATGAGGTTTAGCTCACAAAGCGGGAAATCTAGCACATGAAACTGCATCCCAAAAATTTTCCCAGCAGCATGTGCCAAGAATATCTGCCAAAGAACAGAAGTTTAAATTTTATGTATCGGCGGATCGCTATCTTACGGGGGGTTCTCAGATGAAGTCAAGGTAAGGATGATACAAAACCTCCGCCAACTCGCTGAAAATCTGTCTCTAATTGTGAATATGTATCACCAAACTGTGAAGAAATCTCCGCAAGCTTCAGATCTGTGGATACTTTAACTGGAAAGTGAAATCACACAGAGTAAAACTCAAGATCAGCCAGACAATTTATGTCGCGGCACACACCCCACCCGATGCAAAACCGTTCCCTCAAGATGAGTCGTTTAAATAAGATGGGTCTCGCCAATATAGATATGTGGCGCTCCTGGCTTAAGTTGGGCCTTTGCACCAGCTTGAGTTGGGTGACTTTAATCTGGATAGGTGAGGTTCAACCCTCCAGACTGTCACCAAGCTCGCCGATCCAAGAGCTTTCCCTTGTGCCTCCTCTGATGCCCAATGAGCCGATTGCGCAGGCGGTAGCCTCGGGGGTACAGAGCGGCCATCAAATCAAGCTCAATGGTCGGCTGATTGGGGCCAACTGGCAGCGACGGTCTGAGCAAATTGGGATTGCCGACGTCGATTTAATGGCCCGCCTAGGCCTCGATCTGCATAATTCGACCCGCGTTGATCGCCAACCCGTCAACTGGTTTGGCACATCGGCAGAGTCCACCGATACTCTCTCAACCTGGCACGGCAATAATGTTCGCTATCTCGATATTGCCCCCCTGGCATCTCGGCTGGGGTGGCGCACCGAGACCATTGGCGGGGTGCTTGAGATTTCGACCCCGCCCAGCGAAATTTTGGCCATCCGACAGGGACGTCAAGACTGGGGTGACCGGGTTGTGATTGATTTATCTCAAGCCGCAGGGTGGCAGGTTGAGGACATTCCAGGGGGGGTCAAAATTACGATCGATGCGGCCATTGATCGCCTACCTGAGTCCCTAGAATCTCGTTCGGGCCGCTGGCTAAAGAAGCTTCAGCTTTTTCAGGCCGGACGCAGCACAGTGATCACGGCGGCACTATCTGACGGAGTACGCCCCCGGACTTGGAGCCTGGCGGACCCTAACCGCTTAATTATCGATTTTCGCCAAGATCAGCTGGAGCCCTTAGACGTTGCTTGGGCTGAGGGGCTGCGATGGCAACAACGCTATGTTGCGGTCGGCGCGCATCGGTTTCCAATCTATTCTTTCACCCTTGATCCCCGTCAGGGTGGAGTTTCGCCTTTGCCGATCTGGTCTAATGCCTCAACGGCGACGGGGATTGCCCCGTTGATTTCAATGGCCCAGCAGTGGAACTCGGTGGCAGCAATCAATGCGGGGTTCTTTAATCGCAATAACCAGCTTCCCCTGGGCGCGGTGCGTTACAACAATCGTTGGATTTCGGGGCCGATTTTGAGGCGGGGTGCGATCGCATGGGATGACAACGGCCAGATGATCATGGATCGCCTCTCGCTCTCCCAGGTGATCACCACTGATGCGGGGCGGGCATTCCCCGTCCTAACCATCAACAGCGGCTATGTACAAGCGGGCATCGGGCTCTATACCCCTGATTGGGGACCGACCTATACGCCCCTAGCTGACTACGAAACAATCGTCACCGTGCAGGGCCAACAAGTTGTCCAGCGGCAAGCCGTGCCTAGAGCCGGGAGTCAAGCTATTCCCATTCCCAGAGATGGCTATCTGCTGGCGCTCAGAGCTTATGAGACCGCAGCCAACGCGCTCCCGATAGGGGCTCAAATTTCTCTATCCAGTCAGGCCCAACCCTCTGTGTTTGATCAATATCCCCACACCCTGGGAGCAGGCCCCCTGCTGATCAAAGACCGTAAAATCGTCCTAGACCCCGTTTCCGAAGGGTTTAGCCGTAACTTTATTGAAGGCCGGGCCCCTCGCAGCGCCATTGGCCTGACCGCAGACGGCCAGTGGATGATGGTCACCATGCAAAACCGAGTCGGTGGGCGCGGTCCCAGCCTCCAAGAAACCGCCCAGATCATGCAACAGTTAGGCGCGGTACAGGCCCTAAACTTAGACGGGGGTAGTTCTTCCAGTCTCTATTTAAGTGGTCAACTGCTCAACCGCAATCCCCGCACCGCCGCGCGGATTCACAATGGGTTGGGGCTATTTTTAGCTGAGGGTGATAATTAGGGGATCATTAAAGTTGACGGCGGTTAAAGTTAAAGTCCTGTTTAAGCTAAGGCAGGATTCCTAAAGAATTAGTGTTTCCACGGAGTCGCGGCTGACCAATCCTAGGATGAAATTGCTAATCTTAAGCAGTCAGTTTAACCCGACTCTCTGAGCCCTTTATATGGCCAGTAAGCCAATGCTTGGTTGGGGTACCTTATAGCTAGGCCATTATGTCTAGGCTCTCCTGTTTAGGTCATGATGGTCAGGTCACCCGAAGTTGGATTATGAATGACCAGAACTTATATAGAACAAAACTAAGCGAATGCCTGTCACCCAAGATAGGCACCTTAAAGAGTAGCGCAACGGTTATCAGCGACTGATGGCTAAAGTTCCCTTAAAGAAAGATATGCAGATTGTTTAACCCCCTGGGGTCACTGAAATTTCGAGGAGAAAACGTCGTGGTTCAAGCTAAAGAACGTCCCCAATCATCCCTTGCTAAAGAAGCGAGCGCCTTAGGTGTCACCGGACTTGCCGCCAGTGAGTCACGGCCCTGGGGTTCTTTTACTGTTTTAGAAGAAGGCAACGGCTACAAGATTAAGCGCATTGAGGTTAATCCGGGTCATCGCCTGAGCTTGCAGATGCACCACCACCGCAGCGAACACTGGATCGTCGTGTCAGGCACCGCCAAGGTGACCTGTGGCGATCAAGAAATCTTGCTGTGTACCAATCAATCTACCTATGTGCCTGCCTGCACCTCCCACCGTTTGGAAAACTCGGGCGTGATTCCTCTAGTCCTGATCGAAGTCCAGAACGGTGAGTACCTGGGCGAAGACGACATCATCCGATTCCAGGATGACTACGCTCGCACCAAAGATAAAAACGGCTCGGCCAAGTAAGTGCATTCCAGAGACAACCCAACAGAGATCCAACTTTGGGGATACCTGACAGGTATCCCCAATTTGGTTTATGCTCCAACAGGCGCTTTAGCCTCTCCTTCAGGCCTCATCCGGACACTATGCTCCAACTCACCCCTGCCGCCGTGCGCGAAATTGCCCGACTACAAAGCAAGCAGCCGACGCCCATCTACTGTCGCCTTGGGGTGCGCCCAGGGATCTGCGCCGATTGGACCTTTGAGCTCACCTTCGACCCCCAGCAAGCAACCAGCGATCGGCTGTTTGAGTTTGATCAGGTCCAACTAGTGGTTGCAGACACGGCCCTCAAGTATGTCAGCGATGTCCAAATTGACTATTCTGAAGACCTGATGGGGGGCGCTTTTCGGTTTGCTCACCCGCGTGCGATCGCAACCTGCCAATGCGGCCTAGCGTTTACCCTTTCGCCCCTGTCGCCAGAGCACACAACCACTGCACCAATAAACACTGCGCCAATAAATTGACAATCCTGTCACTAAATTGGTACCATCAGAGCTTGTGAAAACTTTATTCCTATTCGGACGAATCGTCTATAGTGTATGCCGACCATTCAGCAGCTCATCCGCACTGAGCGTAACCGAGCTAAGAAAAAAACGAAATCTCCTGCCTTAAAAAGCTGCCCCCAGCGTCGGGGCGTTTGTACAAGGGTCTATACAACCACCCCTAAAAAGCCCAACTCTGCACTTCGTAAGGTGGCTCGGGTTAGGCTGACCTCTGGATTTGAGGTGACTGCTTACATTCCTGGCATTGGCCATAACCTTCAAGAGCACTCCGTGGTGATGATCCGCGGCGGTAGGGTCAAAGATTTGCCTGGGGTTCGCTATCATATTATTCGCGGTACGTTAGATACTGCCGGTGTCAAAGATCGCCGTCAAGGTCGCTCCAAGTACGGCGCTAAAAGACCTAAAGAGTAGCCAAACGCCCGTGTGCGGTTTCCTATTCGGTTGGCTCGACCCCGGATCTGACTTCATGCATGTCGACC
>JBCDDJ010000306.1:0-8220 GCA_039180385.1 Cyanobacteria bacterium P01_G01_bin.38
ACCTTAAAGTCTTTTCCGGGGATAAATCCTGCCAAAGTCAGCTTTATCAGTAACGTATTGACTTCGGCCTTCGTGAGGGGACGGATTGCCATCGGGGGTCTACACACTCCTTAATCATGCTTATCTCCACCCTAACGGCCAATTCTGAAATTGTGGTGAAACGGAACGGCCCTTCAACCATTTATTAAACCGCCTCTTCTGGTGCTAACACACAAGGCTGCTCGGCATCGTCGATTTCAATCTGGATGGTGGTGTGGTCGATGCGAAATTTTTGTTTGAGTTGCTGGGTAATGTGGATTAAAGCCTCATCGCCGGGGTGTCCTGCAGGCATGATCAAATGGGTTGTCAGTGCCACCTCAGTGGTACTCATCGCCCAAATGTGTAAATCGTGGACCTCGGCCACTCCCGGAAACTCAGCCAGCCAGGTGCGGACCGCGACGGGCTCAATGTGATTAGGCACCGCATCGAGGGATAAATTTAGGGCATCTTGCAATAGCTGCCACGTTCCCCAGACCACCACCGCTACAATCAACAAACTCACCACCGGGTCAAACCCCTGCCAGCCGGTGAGTAAAATGCCCAAACCCGCGATCACCACCCCAAGCGACACCAGGGCATCGGCGGCCATATGCAGAAAGGCCCCTTTGATATTTAGATCGCGCTGACGACCTGACATAAATAACAATGCAGTGGCCGTGTTGATCGCCACACCTATGCCCGCCACCACCATGATGGTGATACCTGACGGAGGGCTCGCCTGGTTAAATCGCCGCAGGGCCTCCCAGGCAATGCCCCCCATTGCCACTAGTAAGATCAAACTATTTAAAAGGGCGGCCAAAATAGACGAGCGTCTGAGCCCATAGGTATATCGCTGGGTGGGCGGACGCTGGGCCAGGTAGCTGCCCCCCCAGGCCAATAACAACCCCAACACATCACTCAGGTTATGCCCTGCATCCGCCAGTAGCGCCAGCGATTGAGTAATCACCCCAAAGCCAGCTTCTACAATCACAAAACCGATATTGAGGGCCGTGCCGATCATAAACGCGCGGTCATAGTGGCTAGGTGTGTGGGCATGGCCGGGGCGCTCGTGATGGCCGGGGTGCTTGTGATGCCCGTGATGGGAATGTGCCATGGGGAAAAATCGTACTGCGCCTTGCTCAGTGGCTAGTTACAATCAAACATGAATGTTATGAGTCAACGGTAGCGCTGTATGGGGTTTTCAATCGAAGCAATTTTAGAAAAGGCACTTGCGGGGGCGGATATTGCGATCGCAGACGCCATCTCCCTACTCCAGCCCAAAACCCCCGACCAGCGAGAAGCCATTCGCGTCACCGCCGACACCCTGCGCCACCGCCAGACCGGAGACACCGTCACCTATGTGGTCAATCGCAATATCAACTACACCAACATTTGCGAACAGCACTGTAGCTTTTGTGCCTTTCGCCGCGATGCGGGTCAGGACGGGGCCTACTGGCTTGACTGGGGAGCCATTCTGGAAAAAGCCAGCGATGCGGTTGCCCAAGGCGCGACTGAAATCTGTATGCAAGGGGGCCTGAATCCAGAGGCTAAAGTCAACGGCACCTCCCTCGCCTACTACTGCAAGCTTGTGGGCACCCTCAAAGACGCCTTCCCCGACCTCCACATCCATGCCTTTTCGCCTCAAGAGGTGGAGTTTATCGCCCGTGAAGATGGCCTTGACTTTCGCACGGTAATTGCCACCCTACAGGATGCCGGGGTGGGCTCCCTGCCAGGGACAGCTGCCGAAGTGTTGGATGATCGGGTCCGGCGCATCCTCTGCCCTGAGAAAATCAATACTGCGACCTGGCTTGAGATTGTCGCCCTCGCCCATGACGAAAACCTGCCCACCACCAGCACAATGCTCTCGGGGCATGTCGAAACGCCGGAGCAACAGATCCATCATCTGGCTCAGATCAGGGACTTGCAAATGACATCCCACGCCCATGGCAAAACCGGCATCACTGAATTTATCTTGCTACCCTTTGTTGGTCAGGATGCCCCCGCCCCTCTCCGCAAGCGCGTCGGTCGTGACCAGCCCGTCCTCGACGATGCCCTGCTACTCACCGCCGTGGCCCGCATTTTTCTCGGCAACTGGATTCCGAATCACCAGCCCAGCTGGGTCAAACTGGGTCTAGACGGGGCTACCGAAGCCCTGCGCTGGGGCTGTAACGATATTGGCGGTACCCTGATGGAGGAACACATTACCTCGATGGCCGGGGCGCAGGGGGGCACCTGCCAGACAGTAGCTGAGCTGCAAGGGGCTATTTGCTCTTTAGGACGGCCCCATCAGCAGCGAGACACGCTTTATCAGCCCGTTGCAGCGGCTACCCTAGTAGGCAGCTTATAAATATTCAATCGACTGACTAATGCGGTTGAGATAAGCAATAGTGGACAAACTTGCACTGGGGTTTGCCAGAGCGGTAAGCTCAGTCCACTAAACCACATCCAGCTTGAAACCTTGAGTTTTTTCTATGGAACAAATAACCAGTCTGGATGTGGCCAAGGTTTAAAACTGCCGGGGAGGTGCCGCCTGTGAAGATTGAGGAGCATGAGATCGAAGCCGGAGGTCTGCGCTGGTTTTATCGCGAGGCGGTCCCCAATAATGACAATGGCAAACCCCCCGTCATCTTGCTCCACGGCATAGTTGCCCAGAGCTATAGCTGGCGCGATGTACTTAAGGCACTGGCCGAGAAAGGCTTCCGAGGGCTGGCTCCGGACTGGATTGGCCATGGCTTTTCGGCAAAACCAGATAAAAGTAAGTTTGCCTACACCCCTGATGCTTTTTTAGATGCACTGACCACCTGGGTAGATAGCCTGGAGATCAAAAAGTTTTCCTTGGTGGTGCAGGGCTTTTTAGGCACGGTAGGGTTGCTTTACGCCGCCCAAAACCCTGATCGCATTGAACGGTTGATCATCCTCAATACGCCCCTCACCCCCAAGGCAAAAATGCCCCTGCGGATGAAAATGATGGGTTGGCCTTTTGTCGGTGACATGATGACCCAGGACCCACTGCTGGTCGATCGCACCCTTGAGGGCGGTGGCCCTTACCAGGTGGCGGATGAAGATCTCGACGTGTACCGTCGCCCGTTTCTAAAAAGCTCTGATGTGGGGCGAGCTTTGCTATGGACAATTCAGCGAATCCAGCTGGCTAAGATAATGCTTCGACTCAATCAGGGTTTCACCGGTTGGGAGCAACCAACCCTGATTGCCTGGGGTATCTCAGACAAATGGCTGCCAGTGAGCCTGGCAGAAACCTTTGCCAAGGGCTTAAGCGACGTTGAGTTTGAGCGATTAGAAGAGGTGGGCCACTACGCCCAGGAAGACTGGTCGGAGAAGGTCAGCGATGCGATTTTGCCGTTTTTACGCAAGCAGACGATTTAGGCGACTGCAATCAAATAAGCCACCACCCTTCGCCCTATAGCCCGATCGGGCAATAACCCTACGGGTATGGCTTCGCTAAGGCTACGCTTTTCTGGAATGCCCCTTGGGCTATGCGCCCTTCGCCTTTTCCCCTTTTCAGCCGGAATTTTATTTTTGTGCAGTCCCCTTAAAGCAAGTTAGCTTGATTGACTGACAAAACTTTTGCAGCGGGCGATTGAAATGGCGCCTGATGACGGCCAAACCTGCCTGCGCAGGTTCCTAAAGCCTAGAATATGCCTTAGTTGTACAGAGTCCGCGTAGGCGGACTTTGTAAGTGCAGGCGCGACTTCTAGTCGCTAGCCGAAATCACCTAAATTCTAGGTTTCAGGACTTTTGTCAGTCAACCAGACAAGTTAGCTTACGAAGCCAGCCAACATATCGACTGCTCCATTAGACCAAGATTCCTAATGGAGAGTTTTGATTGCCACGGCGGCTATCGCAAGCTCGGTTAAGACACTGTGCCCTATGTTGACGCTATCAACATAAGTATGATTCACTAGATGTTGATAGCGTCAACATAGGTTTCGATTACGGAGGTCGAATAATGATTACCCATACGCATAGTCATACGTACAGCCATGAAGCGGTAGAGCAAATTCTCCGGCAAGCCTCCCAGATTGACCAATCAGCGGGGATTTCACGTGAGCAGCTGTTTGATGTGGCCGCCGAGCTGGGACTTTCGACCGAGGTTGTGCAAACAGCTGAGAGCCAATGGCTAACCCAGCAGGCTGAGCTCAAACGCAAAGCTGAGAAGCGTTCACGCCGTCGAATGGCTTTTCAAGCCCATCTGCTCCCTTATTTGTTTGTAAATGCATTTCTGGTCGTCATTAACCTGGTGACAACCCCCCATGATTTCTGGAGTATTTATCCCATCCTGGGTTGGGGCCTGGGTTTAGCACTGCACGGGGTTCATATTTTTTCAGGGGTTAAAAAGGTCATCTAGCCTAAACAATCTTAGGCCCTGACCAGCAGCGCCAGACTCGTGATGTTGCTGTTTTCTTTGGTAGGCCAGGGGAGCTCACCCAGGGGGACAACTTTGAGGTCGGCCCCTTCTGCTTGGAGCCGCTGAATCGCCAGACAAGGGCCAGGGATGAAATTCTTGTTTTCCCAAAGCCATTCGAGGTTGGTGTAGTAGTCGTGCAGCAAAATCACGCCCCCGGGGTTGAGGGCGCTGATAGCTTTGGGCACCTCTTGATAGACGACCGGGGCGGCATGGCTACCGTCTAAAAAGATAAAATCAAATCGTTCGTCACACTGCTCCAAAAACTCAAGGGAGCCGCTGGTTACAAACTGGGTGTGGCCAGCGTAGCCCGCTGCGTCGAGTAGGCCCTGGGGGGAATGCTCCAGACCATAGGCTCGCCAGGGTTGTTTGACAGGATCGTTGACGTCTAGAATATCTACTGTAGTGAGTCGGGCCTTCGTACTGGCGTCATTCGCACTGACGTCATTTGCATTCAGCGCCGCTGCGATGTGCAATGTCGAAAAGCCTACATGGGTCCCGACTTCGAGGACATGGGCAGGCTTTAGCGCCCGGAGCAGATGAAAGAGAGCTTTGCGATCGCCCGGGTTGACCCCGCCTCGGGCCGATGGCGGGACTAACTGGTTGAGCTGCGGGGCAATGCGCGCCCAGTCGGCGGCAATGTGATCGTTATGCCAAATGGCGGGTAAATCAAGCTGGCTCGCGGGTAAGAGTGGGGCCGAGCCACAGGGCTGATGGGGGACGCGGCTAAGCACCCTGCGGGCAGAGAGGATCCTTAGGTTCTTTTCCCAACTGGCTGGGATGACCTGACGCAGGACACCTTTTGTCGCACTCTTTAAGCTAGTAGCCATATTTTGAATACGTAAATCTCTTTAATCAATAATTTTTTGAAACTATGCTGAGTTGGGCTGGGGCTAACCGTCTAGGGTCAGAGTACCCATGACCAGTGCGCTCAGTATGGCTTGAACCTGGGCGAATTTTAGTCTATCAGATTTAATCTAGCCAGGTTAGCGGGCTTCTATGGCGATTTGATGAAGAAATGGGGGGGGCGAGGCGCTGTGCTTGGTGAGGGGGTGAGGCGCTGCGCACTCACTACCAGACCTGAATATTTAACTTTGACAGACTACTCGGAGGACTTACTCGTTTTAACCGCAATTTGATAGAGCTGTTGGGGGGTTTGGGCGTCCCCTGGGTATTCGGCCAGGCCCATCCGATAGTTGGCTTGTAGACGCTGGCCATCGGGGGCTGTAAAGATTTGCTGTCGCAGCACTTGCAACACGGGTTCTAGCTGATCTTTGGCGTCGGCTTTGCGCAAATGATTTAACACCACGATAAAGTCGCCGTCTTCCCAATAGCCGAGCAACTCTGCGTTGCCCAGGTGGTTTTGCAGCAGGCTCCCCCATCGTTGCAAGATCTGATGGCCGGTAATGTGACCATAGGTGAGGTTGATCTCTGCCAGGGCTTCTAGATGGAGAACTGCGATCGCAAACGACGTTTCCTGCGCGATTAGCTGTCCCAACCGTTGGCTGGATTGCGGATAGTTGAGCAACCCCGTTTTAGACTCCACGCTAGAGAGCGTCGTCAAGAGGCGATTGCGCTCCAGGCGGTTGGTGATGCGGGTCATTAGCTCAGGCCCCAACAGAGGCTTGGTGACATAGTCATCAGCCCCCGCCGCAAAAATTTGCTGGACCGTTTCTGCGTCAGTGTGGGCGGTCAAAAACACAATTGGCAGGTCTTGCCAGTGCGGATCGCTACGCACCGCCTGGCATAGCTCAATGCCACTAAAATCAGGCATTTCCACATCTAGGATTAGCAGGTCAGGTCGGGCCTCGGTCAGCACCTGCCAAAAGTGCATCGGCTGGTCTGAGGTGGTTAACCGCATTCCCCAGGGCTCTACCAGCGGGCGCAGCGCCTTGAGTAAAATCGGGTCATCATCAATAGCCAACACGTGCATTGTTTGATGAGCTAGTCGCTGCCGCAGCGCGTTGGCCGCCGCCCAGGCCTGAGCTGCATTCACGGGTCGAGTTAGTACCTGCGCCCCCGCCGCTGCCATCTGCACCCGACCTGATAATCCAGCTTGGTTTCCTTCGAGTCCTCCATCCTGACCCATCAAAACCAGCGTCGGTATGACAGGGGTTCGCGCCGCCAAATCAGCCAGCAAGGTCAACGCCGCAGTCGGGTCAGTGGCTTGTAAATCGAGGAGGGCGATTTCAGGCGTATGAGATTGCAACCAGGTTTTCGCCGCTGCCAGGGTCGGAGCCAGGTACCAGCCCAGTTCGCTGATTTGGGTGAGTTGTTGTAGCGCTGCTCCGAGGGCGCGATCAGGACTGATGAATAAGAACCTTTCTTCTAGAAGCGTCTCTGCCGAGGGGTGAGCGGTCACCGCTAACTCTAGACTCTCTGCTAGCGCATGGACCAAATCAGGCACCTTAGCCAGCTGAATAATCGTGGGCTGCTCTAGCAGAATGGTTTCGAGCTGCCGAGCTAGGTGGGTGCCCGTCTCCCGATTAAACATGCCCAATACACCGGCCAGCTTATGGGCAGCCTGCCCTGCCTGCTGACGCAGTTCATCCCCCAGGGTAGTATTTTCAATGGCGCTGACGGCTTCAGTCAGTAGGTCTAGCCGGGCTTGCATTAAACCCTGGTACTGCCCCCAGAGCGCCTCCATGGCCTGACTAAAAGACGGTTCGGTAGTTTGCGAGGTCAGACCAGACCCGGCCCCAGCCGCTGCCTCAGACTCGGTGTCAGGTTTGGCCTCAGAGTTAGGGATGGGGGGCCTTAGCTTATATCCCAACCCATAGACATTTTCAATCCAATCTTGGGCACCGGCTTTTTTGAGTTTGCGGCGTAACCCTTTGATGTGGGCTTTAACACTGTCTTCGAGGGGGGGGTCTTCAAAGCTCCATAAATGTTCGATGATTTGCCCCCGGCTAAAGACTCGGGCCGGATTGCGCAAAAAGATTTCTAGCAGACTATATTCCTTTGGCGTTAGCTTCAAAGGGTTGCCGTCGTAGGTCACCACGCAGCTCACCGGGTCCAGGCGTAGCTGCCCAATCTCCAGAATTGATGTGGGGGTAACCTCTCCCCGGCGCAGCAAAGCCCGAATCCGGGCCTGCAGTTCAGCTAGATCCAGCGGTTTGGCGAGATAGTCATCTGCGCCCGCATCCAGTCCGCGAATTCTTTCTTCGGGAACGTCACGGGCGGTCATCAGTAAGATCGGTGTTGCGTATCCCTCTGAGCGCAGCCGTTGGCATAGCGAAATGCCGTCTAATTCGGGTAGCCCAACATCCAGCAAAATTAAATCGTAGGTACCCGCTTGGGCGTACTCTAAGCCTGTCTGACCGTCCTCTGCAACATCCAGGATGTAGCGCTGCTCGGTCAAGGTTTTGACTAAAACGTCGCTGAGAATCTCATCATCTTCAATGAGCAAAATGCGCATTGTAAAGGGTCCTAAAAGTACTGGGAATAAGCTAGCGTCGCCTAAATTGGCATCAGTGTAACAAGGAATACTCAGATACCTGAAGACTGTTTATCAGATCTTTTGAAATGTAGGGGGTGGGTTAATTCACTCTACCCGCTACCCCCTTACCCTCCCGAGTTTTTCTCGATTGGAATCTATGCTTACGCCATTAAAGAAAGCGGTCAGATACAAGAAAATGTCATGAAATGCTTCCCCCAACAACTCGCGCTAGATAGCCTCGTGGTCTTCACTGGTATCGTGTTTGGGCTGGTCTCGTTTAATGCCTTTAGCCAGTGGATCTCAACCCCGGCAGAGTTTGCCACCAGTGCCCAACACTCAATTG
>JBCDDJ010000307.1:0-8211 GCA_039180385.1 Cyanobacteria bacterium P01_G01_bin.38
CGAGGCGCTGTGAGGATCTTTAAAGAACGTTAATAACTCAGGGATAGCCCCATTTACAGTCTGATTTTCTGTGCTAAGGTGACGTGTGATGATGGGTATTTTTTAGCTATTAGACCTGTTTAAGCTGGTTAAGCGCGTCTTTGCCAAAATTTGCTCTCGTCTTTTTTTTATGTTTGGAGAGAGACCATGTCCATTTATGTAGGGAATTTGTCCTACAGCGCTACGCAGGAGGATATTGAACAAGTTTTTGTGGAGTACGGCACGGTCAAGCGCGTGACGCTGCCGATGGATCGTGAAACCAATCGCCCTCGCGGGTTTGCTTTCGTAGAGATGGAAGAAGACTCCCAAGAGGAGGCCGCGATCGAAGCGCTTGACGGCGCAGAGTGGATGGGCCGAGAACTGCGCGTTAACAAGGCCCGCCCCCGTGAGCAACAGCCCCGCAGAAGTAGTGGCGGGGGCAGTTGGAACTGATTTCAGTACCGACTCCTTTCTATAATTTCAGATCAAAAACGGGTCGGGGCATAAGTGTCTCGACCCGTTTTTGATCTCACCAGGGCAGACGGCTACCATCCCAAGACCAGAAGCTGCCGGTATCTGATAAATCCACCCGGGCGAGCACCTGCATGAGCTGATTAACAGTTCGCTCCACCGAAAATAGCTTCTCCGGCGGCACCCCCCGCTGAAAGGGTTGGGAAAGTTGGGTAGCGGTGGTCCCAGGATGGAGCATCACAACGATGGTTTGCTTGCTTTTTCGCCGATATTCAATGGCAGCGGTCTTGAGCAGCATATTTAGAGCCGCTTTAGAGGCTCGGTATCCGTACCATCCGCCCAACCGATTGTCTTCGATGCTGCCAATTTTGGCAGAGAGCGTGGCAAGCAGATTGCGCTCAGCATGATTGAGCAGGGGCATCAGATGCTTAGCCAGCAAGATCGCGCTAATGCTATTGACCTGAAAATAACGCATCAGCTGCTCGGTCTCGATTTGCCGCAAGCTTTTCTCAGGCTTAATGTCAGGGGTATGCAAAAAACCGACACAGTTAATTACAACATGCAGCCGATCGGTGACTGACTGTAGCTTGGCTAACCCAGTCACAATCTGTGATTCGTCCGTAACATCCATCGTCAGGCAGATCAGACGGGTAGGGTGCTCAGCTGCTAAAGCAAGCAGCTCACCGGCTGTCTCAGGCGTGCGGTAAGTGGCAAACACCTGGTTGACCTGGGGCATTTCCAAGAGATACCGGACAAAGCCCAGCCCAATGCCCTGACTCGCCCCCACAACCAGCGCACGGAGATCTGTAATTTCGGGTAGTAGGGGCATTGGGTGGGTCCTGATTGGGGTGAATATGAACGAGGGCTAGAAGGTGGGATAGCGATCGGGGGTTGCCCGGAGCTTAGAATTTTGAGTAAGGTTTTGAGAGATTGAGTGATGAATCGCCGCTAGCTTGACCCCTGTCTTATCGGGAGCGCCGTCTACATGTCTGAGTCTGCATCCCCGTTTTTTCGAGCCCTCGAGCCCTCTGAGGCAGACCAGCCTAAGGTGGGCTCGCCTGAGATGAACCCCATCGAAGTCAGCCAGGCTCATGTAGAAGCCTTTAATGAACATCTTAATGCCCTCTTTGATCGGGCCCTAGATGGAATCTTTGTGACAGATTTAGAGGGGCGCTACCATCGGGTAAATAACGCCCTGGCCCGCCTCTATGGCTATGACTCTCCAGCGCACCTGATCAAGGCTCAGCCTTTACTTCGCGGTCAGCTATATGTGGACCCGAGCACCCGCCCAGCCTTGCTAGCGGAGATTGCCACCACTGGCAGCGTGGCTAACCATGAGATCGAGATTTATCGTCGAGATGGGAGTCAGCTGTGGATTTCTGAAACGTGCTGGCCGATTTGCGATCGCGACGGCACCCCCCTTTACTACGAAGGCTTTGTCCGGGACATCACCGCCCGCAAGCAAATTGAAACCGCCCTAAAGCAGCGCGAGCACGAAAATCAGGCAATTATTAGCGCCATTCCCGATCTGATGTTTCGAGTCAACCGTGACGGCATCTACCTGGGCTATGTGGGCACTCACAAATTTCATGATCTACTACCTGAGGACTTTGAACCTAAAGGACAGCACCTTTCTGCGGCCCTGCCCCCGGAGATTGCTGAGCGCCATCTCTACCATCTGGCCAAAGCGCTACAGACCGGAGAAGCTCAGGTTTACGAGCAAATCCATGCGTTTGCTGACCGCTTACAGGCAGAGGAGGTCCGCGTTGTCCCGGTAGATGAGGATGAGGCCCTGTTTATGATCCGGGATATTTCGAGCCGCAAACAAGCGGAGGCCGCCCTTATCCAAAAAAATCAAGAGTTAGAAGACACTCTAACCCAGCTGCAAGCAGCCCAGACAGGGTTGGCCCAGGCAGATAAAATGGTGGTCTTGGGGCGCTTAATCGCGGGTATTGCCCATGAGATTAATACGCCGCTGGGGGCAATCCAGGCAGCCAGCAGCAACGCCGAAGGTGCGATCGCGATCGCGCTGCCCAAGCTACCCACCCAAATTGCCCAGCTGTCTGAGGCTGAGCAGACGTGTTTTATCAATCTGATTGTTAACCCGATCCAAAAACCCCTCGCCACCCGCGAGAAACGCCAGCAGCGGCGACTGATCACCCAACAGTTAGACGCCTGGAACATCGACAGCGCCAGGACCCTGGCCGATATATTGGTGGACATTGGCACCAGTGACCCGGCCCCGTTGCTACCGCTATTGCAGCAGCCTGAGGCCATCGATATCTTAGATCTGGCCTACGACTTGATCTCAGTTCGCCGCAATAACCAAACCATCAAACTGGCCGTCGAGCGCGCCGCCAACGTTGTCAGTGCGCTCAAAAGCTACGCTCACCAAGACTTTCGTGGCGAAAAAAACCTGATCCAGATTAGTGACACGGTGGAAACCGTGCTGACGCTGTACCAAAACCAAATCAAATCTGGCATCGAGCTAATTCGCGACTATCAGCCCGTACCTCCCTTGCTGTGCTACCCCGATGAGCTGAGCCAGATTTGGACCAACCTGATTCAAAATGCGATTCAGGCGATGAAAGGGGAAGGCCGCCTTGAGGTGGGGATACACCCTGCTCAGGTCGAGCGAGACGCGTATGCTGGCCCCTGCATTTTAGTCACCATTACAGACCAGGGACCGGGCATCCCAGCCGATATCGTCACCCGGGTTTTTGACCCTTTTTTCACCACTAAACCGATCGGAGAGGGCACCGGGTTAGGATTAAACATCTGCCAAAAAATTGTCGAAAAGCATCGCGGCTGGATCACTATTGACAGCCTACCCGGACGCACCTGTTTTGAAATTGGACTACCGTTGGAGGTGGACTAACGTCGAAGCTGAGAAGTTTTTGCAAATTTTCAGGGTGTATTTAAGAAATCAGCCATGCAGATGTTAGGCATTATTTGTGTAGACGATGAATCCACCGTTTTAGAGACGCTCAAAGAGCAGCTCAGCCGACATCTGAGGGCCAATCGATTCTTAATCGAAGTGGCAGAAACCGGCTCTGAGGCCCTGGAGATCATCGAAGAACTTAGGGAAGACGATATCGACGTTGCCCTGGTGATTTCTGACCAAATTATGCCGGGGATGCGCGGGGATGAGCTACTGGTCAAAGTCCACCAGCAGCACCCAGAAATTCTCAAGATTTTATTGACCGGGCAGGCTAACACAGAGGCCGTCGGTAATGCTGTCAATAACGCCAATCTGTATCGCTATATTGCCAAACCCTGGGAAGAAACGGACCTCTGTCTGACGGTCAACGAAGCCCTGCGCTGCTACCAGCAAGCCTGTCAGCTCACCGAGCAAAACCAGGCCCTGCAACAGGCTAATCAAGAGCTACTCGAGTTCAATGCCTCTTTAGAAAAACGGGTGGCAGAACGAACCGCCGCCCTGACCACCACCAATACTGAACTGCGATTGGCCAAGGAATCTGCTGAGGTCGCCAACCAAACCAAAAGCGCTTTTTTGGCTCGTATGAGTCATGAGCTGCGCACGCCCCTCAACGCCATTTTGGGCTTTAGCCAGCTGCTGAGCCACGACCCAGCATTGGGTCACAACCAACAGGGACAGTTGGCTATCATCAACCGCAGCGGCGAGCATCTGCTCAATTTGATCAACGACGTCCTCGAAATGTCGAAAATTGAGGCGGGGAAAACCACCCTCAACCTAGCCACGGTCGATCTGATAGCACTACTGAATGACCTTTATGCCATGCTGCGGTTCAAAGCAGAGTCCAAAGGATTACGGCTGGAGTTAGAGATCTCGTCGTCAGTACCCCGTTGGGTTGAAATTGACGCCAATAAACTACGCCAGGTGCTGATTAACCTGCTGGGGAATGCAATTAAGTTTACGCAGACCGGCGGGGTAAGGCTTGAGGTGGGCGTCAGGCGTCAGGCTCAGGGGAGCAGCGGAGCAGGGGGGCCACTACCCACCAACCACTACCCAATTACCTTCTCTGTCACCGACACTGGCCCCGGCATTGCCCCCGAGGAAATAGGGCAGATTTTTGAGGCATTTGGGCAGAGTCAGAGTGGTAGGCAGACGGCGGGGGGGACTGGCTTAGGGCTAACCATCAGCCACCATCTGGTGCTGATGCTGGGCGGGGAGCTGCGGGTTAAGAGTACCGTCGGTCGCGGCAGCTGCTTTTACTTTGATCTGCCCCTGCAAACGGCGCTCCCCATGCCTGGTCAACTGTCGCAACGGGTCATTGGTCTGGCCCCCGATCAGCCCACCTATCGCATTCTAATTGTGGATGATGTGCCAGATCTGCGGCTGTTGTTGACGCAAATGTTAGGAACGGTTGGGTTTGAGGTCTGTGACGCGGAGAATGGGGAAGCTGCGATCGCACAGTGGCAAACCTGGCAGCCCGATCTGATTTTGATGGACTGGCACATGCCGGTGATGAATGGCAAAGATGCGGTCCAGCAGATTCGCACCACCGCCGCCGCCCAAGATAGCCCATCCCCCATTATTGTGGCGGTCTCCGCCAGCGTCTTTATCGAGCAAGAAGCCGACATTTTACAGAGCGGCTGCCAGACGCTGATTCGCAAACCTTTCACAGAGCAAGCTATTTTTGACACCCTGAGCCAGCACCTGGGGGTTCGCTATTGCTACAGCACGGATGAATTGATCACCCCGTCGGCCTTGGCCCCGACTTCAGCCACTTTCGAGATCACGGCTGAGCGCCTCGCCGCCGCTATGCCCAGAGACTGGATCAACGCATTGCATGACGCCGCCGTTGTTCTGGATGCAGACAGTTGCCTTAAGCTAATTAAACACGTTCCCGATGATGCAATTACTAACGCCCTGAGCGAACTGGTCCATAATTTCCGGTTCGATATTCTGTTAGAGCTGAGCCAGTCAACGGAGACCTCTTGATAGCTGCTATGACCCATCTCAACTCCGGCCATCTCAACTCCAACCTGAGCCTGGCAGAGGCTACCGTCGATCAACCTCCGATCGAGCAAGCCTCACAACTGTCCCCCGGCATTGCCTACTACCTGCGTCGCCTGCTCAGGCAAAATATCGAGAGACTGGCCCTCAAAGGGTCGGCTAAAAGCTGCTCAGCCGCAATTTTGACAGATCTAGACCAGCTCCTCCGGGGACGACCGCCCCAAACCCTGCAACAGCTTGAGACCCTGGCCCAACAGCATCAGGTTTTGAGCAATCAGGGGCTTAAACAGCGCCAGCCCCTGCGGGAAAATGAGGCTCAAATTTTTCATCATCTCGGTCTGACGGTAACCGCCGACACCGAGCAGCCCACCCTTTTGATCGTGGATGATATGCCCGACAATCTGCGGCTGCTGACCACGACCCTCACCCAGCACGGCTATAGCGTTCGCAGTGCGATCAACGGGGCGCTGGCCCTGAGTAGCGCCCAGCGCATTAAGCCAGATTTAATTTTGCTGGATATCACTATGCCAGGGCTGGATGGTTACGAGGTCTGTGAACGCCTCAAAGCCGATCCCAAAACCAGTGATATTCCGATCATCTTTATTAGCGCCTTGGACTCTGCCCTCGATAAGGTCAAGGCCTTTAGTATTGGCGGCGTTGACTACATTACCAAACCCTTTCAAATCGAAGAGGTACTGGTGCGGATTGAGCATCAGCTCAAACTTTGGAACTTGCAAAAACGCCTGGAGGAGCAAAGCCTGGTCTTACAGCAAGAAATCGACGAACGCCAACAGGCAGACGAACGCTCCCAGCGTCTGTTTGAAAAAGCCTTTAGCGGCCTCTATCGGCTCGCCCCAGACGGTCGGTTCCTCAGCGTCAACACCCAGCTAGCTAAGCTTTATGGGTATGACTCTCCCGAAGATTTTATTGAGAAGGTCACCGCCCCCACCCTGTACGTAAACCCGGGTCAATATGCTATCTATGCCAACCAGATCACCTTAGCCAACAGCCTGACCAACTTTGAGTCCCAGGTGTATTGTCAGGACGGGCGCAAGCTGTGGATTTCTGAAACCGCCCGAGCGGTGCATGACAAGCAAGGCGATTTGCTTTATTACGAGGGCACCGTTACCAACATCTCCTTGCTTAAGCAGGCCGAGGACGGCTGGCGGCGCGGCAGGCGACGCACCAAACGGTTGCTGCTGATGCTGTTTCCTAAACCGATTGCCCAGCAATTTGCCAAGCATCGCGAACGAAACATTGCCAACCGCTTTGATCACACCACTGTCCTGATAGCCGATATCATCGGAGCCCATGCCCTCACCCGCGACTTAGACCCAACTGACTTTACCGCCGTGATCAATCAGTGTCTGTCTGCTTTTGATCGTCTGGCCGAAAAACTCAACATTGAACCGATTAAAATCATGGGCACGCGCTATATGGCGGTCGCAGGGGTGCCTAATGCCCACGCTGACCCCGAAGGTGCGATCGCAGATCTTGCCCTGGGTATGCAAAAAATCATAGTCGAGCACCCCGACCCCCATCCCCTAAAACTGCGCATCGGCCTCCACAGCGGCCCCGTCATTGCTGGGGTCATTGGCCGCAAAAAGCTCAGCTATGACGTCTGGGGTGACACGGTTGAGCTGGCCAGCGGGCTAGAACGAGGGACCCCCCCAGGTCGCATCCAGGTATCGGCCAAGGTCTATGAGACTCTTAAAGACCGCTATCAGCTATCCCACGAGAGTACGTTTTCTCTAGAAAAACAAGCTGAAGTGACAATGTATTGGTTAGAGGGGAAGGTAGCGGGTGGTGGGTAGTGGGTGGTGGGCTTCGGCGTGAGCTCAGCCAAACGGTAATGGGTGGTGAGTCGAACTCCTTTTATCCAACTCTCTCTACTCTCTATCCTCTACCCAATTCTCTCTACCCTGTCTTCCAAATAACTCGCTGCCTGCAATTGAAACATCTCCGCATACCGCCCCTGCTGAGCCATCAGCTCGTCGTGGGTGCCGATCTCGGCAACGCGGCCTTTTTCTAACACGACGATTCGATCAGCCATTCGGACGGTTGAGAAACGGTGACTGACCAGGAAGGTCATTTTGCCCCGGGTGAGCTGACGAAAGCGTTGGAAGAGATCGTGCTCTGCGATCGCATCCACCGCCGCAGTCGGCTCATCTAAGATCAAAATTTGCGCCTCACTCATAAAAGCCCGGGCTAAGCCAATTTTTTGCCACTGCCCCCCCGAGAGATCTACCCCCCCCTCAAACATTTTGCCAAGGATGGTCTCATACCCCTCGGCCAGCCCCTCAATCACATCCGTCGCCCCAGCATCCACCGCCGACCGCTGGACCCTGGGGCGCTCTGATCGCTTAGCCAAATTGCCAAAACCAATGTTATCTTCCACCGTCAGGGCATAGCGGGCAAAATCTTGAAAAAGCACCCCAATATTGCGCCGCAGGTCGCTCAAGTCAAATGCCCCCAGGGGCACACCATCGATCGTAATCGTCCCCCGATCAATGTCATAGAGACGGGTCAACAGCTTTAGCAAGGTCGTTTTGCCCGACCCGTTCAGCCCCACCAGAGCAATGCATTCTTGGGGTTGCACCTGGAGTGAAATCTCTCTGAGGGTGGGGGCACTCGCCCCCGGATAGGTAAACTCGACCCCATCTAGCACTAACCCCTCACGCATCGGCAAGGGAAACGCCTTGGGATGCGCCGGACTCACCACCTGAGGCTCCAGATCTAAAAACTCAAAATACTGAGACACATAGAGATTGTATTCATAG
>JBCDDJ010000308.1:0-8172 GCA_039180385.1 Cyanobacteria bacterium P01_G01_bin.38
GACACATCCTCTTGACCAATGAAGATAGGGTCACCATTGGCGTGATACAGATAAGGAAATGGCCCAATCGAGTTACACTCGACAACTTCCCCCGAGCAGATGTTAAAAAAGGCAACACTATTCATCCCATACTCAGTCGCTGAGGCTGGGATGAATAGTGTTGCCTTTTTTAACATCTGCTCGGGGGAAGTTGTCGAGTGTAACTCGATTGGGCCATTTCCTTATCTGTATCACGCCAATGGTGACCCTATCTTCATTGGTCAAGAGGATGTGTCACCCCCGAAGACTGAAGAAAAGTCTCAGCCAAGGAATGAGGTAGTCGTTTTGCCCCCAACCGAATCACAAGAGTCAGGGCTTGGTGGGATGCTGACACCGGCAATTATTGGAAGTTTAGCTTTTCTGTTAATCAGCGCAGGGTTCTTTATCTGGCTTGTCTGGCCGAAGCGTAAGGAGGGTCAATCACGATGATGGAAAAGCTATCTGAATTCTTAGGTGGAATGCCCCCCAGCCAAATTAAGCTACTTCTCGTTGCAGGAGTCGGCATTGTCATCGTTTTGCTTTTGGGGGATAGCAATAAAGGCAAGCTTGCCAAGAGTCGCAAAGGCGGCAAGTCAGAGACCAAAGCAGCTAGAAAGTACGCTGTTGGGCAGATGCTAGCTGGGGTACATAACCAAGTCTCATTTACAACTGCTCCGGTATTCTCAAGGGGTAAGCAGAAACACGAACGAGGCACGCTCTACATCAGTGATGCCCAAAGGGGGACAGCGGTTGTCGGCTCGGCCAACAGCGGTAAAACCTACAGCGTCATCGATCCCGTTTGCCGCAGCGCGATCTCACAGGGGATGCCCATCATCCTCTACGACTTTAAATATCCGGACCAGACTGGAAAAGTTGCAGCCTATGCCAAATCCCAAGGATACGAAGTTCATATCTTTGCACCAGGGTTTGAAGAAAGCGGACAATGCAACCTGCTTGACTTTATGGAGAGTGAAGCTGATGGCCTAATGGCCCGACAGATAGCCACCACCCTCAATACCAACATAAGCACTGGCAAAGGGGGCAATCGCGATGAATTTTTCGGGGATGCCGGAGACCAGCTGGTGCAGGCTGTCTTACAGCTTGCCAAAAGTCTGCCTTATCCAGACTTATTGACTGCTTCAACCCTGCTGGGCCTGCATCAGCTACCACAGCGCATCATCAAAGCAAAAGAACGCAGCGACCAGGGCCAGTATTCCGACTGGAGTATGTCTATCTGGGTCTATATGGCCTTTTCCCAGCTACTTCAGCTAAAAGATTCCGAGAAGACGGTTGGGGGTGTACTGGGGACTGCCTCCAAGGTGTTTAGCAAATTCATGGTACCTGAGCTGATGGGGGCGTTTTCCGGGACGACCACTATCCCGCTCAGTATGCATGGCAAAAAGCTGTTGGTATTTGGGCTTGACCAACATCGCAGAGAGGCGATTTCCCCGTTACTTGCTGCGACCCTACACATGGTCGTTGCCCGGTCTCTCTATGAGGACAGGACGGAGCCCCTGGCGTTGATTCTGGACGAGCTACCCTCGATCCGACTGCCCCACTTGGTCAAGTGGCTGAACGAGAGCCGGTACAAGGGTCTGTGTGCGGTCTTAGGGTTTCAGAATATTGGTCAGCTAGAAGATGCCTATGGCAAAGGGATCACGCAGGCCATTATGGGTGCTTGCGCAACCAAGGCGATTTTTAATCCTCAGGACAAAACCAGTGCTCAGTATTTTTCAGAGTATCTGGGCCAGGAGGAGATCCGCATCCGTCAGAAAAGCCGAGGCTATGGCAAGAGCGGATCATCTAGAAACGTCTCCATGAATGCCAACAAGCGCCCTCTGGTGGAAGCC
The DNA here is from genome assembly GCA_039180385.1 of Cyanobacteria bacterium P01_G01_bin.38. Lineage (GTDB taxonomy): Bacteria > Cyanobacteriota > Cyanobacteriia > Phormidesmidales > Phormidesmidaceae > SIO4C1. The sequence goes on from JBCDDJ010000308.1 coordinate 1,869, forward strand.
GCTGAACTCAATCGGTTTCCCATTGGGAAGATGGTGTTTCTCAACCCTGGATATAGCTCAGATGGTGAGGCATATGTACCAATGGTCCTGAAAGGGCGAGTTCCCAAGAAAGAGGCTGATAAAGCCAAATTATCTACGAAGACATGGCCCAAGCTGAGGGACTGGTTAGCAAGGCGCTCAGGGGTTGCGCGGTTGGACCGCAAAGACATTGAGAGGCGATTCAACTACTTGAACAAAATGTTTTCCCTTGAAGATGGTGCTCCCCCAGCCGCGAATGGGCACCAGACCCCAGCCGCGAATGGACATCAGCCCCGCGTCAAAAACCCTGAATTGCTGAAACGATTGATGGCGGAGGCATTCTGATGGCACGAGGACAGATACCCCCAGCACGTCAATCAGTTGATAAAGGTGATGCCTATCGCCTGGAGTCAGCAATAACGAGTGCTTTGAGAACAGCGCTATTGCTGAAAGCTTTACTGAGAGAAAAAGAATTACCTCCAAGGGGCAAAAAAGAACCCAGGTCACAGCAGGTTGAAATTGAGAAGGATCAAGGACAGGTAGAAGCTCAATCACCCAGGTGGCTCAATCCGGCTACCGAAGGCGAGAGACTGGCAATTGCCCCAGGTGAGGGAGTCAAACAGCTTCCGATGAGCTACTTGGAGGAAGCCGCGTACCTGAACGGGATCGATCCTAAGCTGTTGCCCCCTACGGGAGACGGAATAGGGGCATATGCACTCGCACCCAGCCGCGATGGTGGCGGCAGCGTAGAGCTTAGTCGAGATCGTCCAGACGTTCTGATTCATGTCAAGGTCGGGGATGAGCTGGTTTTGGGTTCACCTGACGACATCTCAGACAATATTGCTGATCAGATGTCGGAAGAACATCAGCAAATCCTGGTCGATGCTATTGAGGATAGGCCAGTCAGCCAGAGAGTTAGCATTTTTGCGGTCGATCAAAGTAATCCCTCAAATCAAGTTGCCTTTTTCCGAGAGTCTGAGCTAGACCAAGGGTGGACCGCAAGTAACGGGCACGACGAAATTCATCTCAGTAGCCGGGAGGCAAGAGAAGGCGTCGAGCAAATGGGCTCCCCAGCCAGTCAGCAGCTCAGGGCTGCTATTGGTGAGGCCGTTCAAGGGGATGCGTACATAGAGGGGCCAAGGTTCAACATCCATGTCCAGGGCAAGGATGTTGTAGTTACCGATAAAACAGGTCGCCAGGTTAGTCCTGAAAGACTCTCTGAGATCAGCGAGAGAGCTTCGGACGTAGCGAGTCAGGCAAACTCGTTGCCGAGCGCAGGATTGTCTCAGGGTGTGAATTCAGCTATTGACGACGGACCTCAGATAGATAGGGAGATGGAGCTTTGAGCGCAGTCACCAAAAGACGGATCACACTGGGAGCGCTTGCGTTACTGTTCCTGTTTTTATTTGAATGGGTTCGGCCCAGGTTTATTGATACTGGGGCAGCGGATGCACTTGCTAGCCATGTCAGTAGTGGAGCGCTGGTCGAAAATGTTGTTGACTTCCAGGGTTACGCCTATGGGTCATGGCGTACCAGCGATGATAAGGGCTACATGATCCTGTCGGAAGACAGCCCACATGAGTGGAACGTCATTTGTGATCGCAAGCAAGAGTATTTGCCCATCGATCTGTTGAACGAATGTAGTGTACCCGCTTCAATTGCACGTCACTTATACACATTGAGAGAGGTAGGGGAAGGTGAAAACCGTATGGGGCAAGCTGGTTAAATATATCGCGATTGCAATTTTTGCAATTTGCTGTTTTTGTCTGTCCCCTGAGCCAGCGATGGCCCAAGCGTGGGGAACTGTTGACTTCAGCCAGGTCACATTCAATTCGTTGCCAGCGTTTGAAGAACCTGGCTCGATAGCATCGTCCAGGGTTTTTGCGGACCCAAATATCGACTTGGGCTATGACACCGCCCGAGAATGGGTGGCGGGTGACTTGCCGGTAGATGTATTCAAGTTGGGAGATTTCCAATCAAGCATCGCGGCGCAATATCTTAACCTGGACCAGATCAGCCAGTTGACAGGCATACCTCTCGAAAGCCTGAAAATCAGTGATATTCCATTCTTTGATGGGATGACACTCAATGATTTCATCTCCGGGGTACCGGCTTTAGGAGGCTTCAGCTTGGATGAAGTGCCAGGGATTGCAGGAGCATTGGATGGGAGCCCTGGAGAAGCGATCTCAGATATTTTGGAAGGGAGTCCAGAGCTAGGGGATTTGAATGTTTCTGAAGTGTTTGGTGAGGTTGGAATATCAGAAATCCCTAATCTGGAGCTGGCCGAGCTGGACTTTTTCAAAGGCTGGGAAAATGCCAATATCTCAGACATTCCTGGCCTGGGGGATGTAGAGCTAGGTGCTATTTCAGATATCATGAGCGCATTCTCCGGTGTCACGGGAATGCATGATGTGACCTATGGGCCGAAGGAGCACCGCGTCACCCCCACCAAGTTTTCAATCAGCGGAGGCGATCAGGTGGGTTTCTCAGTGCAGTGCGGTCAGGAGCCGGGTTGCATGTATGTGGAGCTAGAAGGTCCTGGCAAAATGCACGGTGCCCAATGGATTGCGGGTGGTAAAGACGAAGGGCAGCAGATGGTGAAAGGTGGGTTCGGTATCCTCGCTGCTATTAATGGCGGGAAGGAGCCGACCGGCAGGCATCCATTTGGGGATGTGTTCAAGGTTGTACTAGAACAAACAAATGAGTCGGAGGGAACTGCTAAGTATGCCCTGTATTTCAATGTGTGCGCGAAGTTCTTCTTTGTGAAGTCTTGCACCCCCTATTTCTTAGGACCGGTGCCGATGCCTTTGTTGAATAGCAATGAGAAGGGCATGGTCATTACTGGTCTATTAGATGGAGAGGGGGGAGCTAGCAGTGGTTTAGAGCCCCCCAGCGAATGGGAGAGCTTGCGCCCAGAGCTACCTGATGACCTGAAATCAATCCTGGCGGCAAACAATAGGCGAGCTGGTTATTCTTCGAATCCCTGCATTGCTGGTGGTGGGGTCACAGGGGATGTGGTCGATCAGGCTGTACAAGCCATCGGCAGTTTGGGTTGGGATGCTGAACGGGCTAGACCTCATGTTGAATTACTCATTGGAGGTGCTCTTGAACATGGTGTCACTGACCCTGCCCACATCGCCTATATTCTTGCTACCGCAGGCGCTGAAACTAGTTTCCGAGGTCCTATTCCAGAGGATGAATCCCTCTGGCGACAAAGTACAGGTCCTGGCGATTATGCCGAGATCGATTCAACGACTGGCCACAGGTACTATGGGCGCGGTTATGCGCAGGTGACCTGGCGTGAAAACTATGAAACGATTGGTGAAATCATAGGTGTTGATGCGGTGAGCAACCCTGAGCTATTGCTAGAACCGGAGAATGCCTCACAAGCCACCGCTATTGGTATGCGTGACGGCATCTTTACCGGGCGCAGCCTCAGTGACTATGGTTCTGGTGATAACTTTGACTGGGCCGGAGCCCGTACCATCATCAACGATGGTGACAAGCGAACCACTATCGGCGGCTATGGTCAAACCATCTATGGAGCCATCAGAGATGCAGACATTAATGATGTGGAAAATAATGACGGTACGGCAGCTTCGGGGTGTTCTGCTGGGGATGGTACCGTCTCTTCTCCCTTAGGAGGCGGTTCACTCAACGATCTGCTGAACAGTTACCAGCCTGCTGATTTCCAAAGATTTGATGCCTATCGTGCCTATAGAAATGGTTGGCACGCAGGGATCGATCTCGACTATCGCGCCAACGGTGGCGCTGGCGGGGGTGTTAATTCTGTGTCCCAAGGCACCGTCGTCTCTGTCAACCAAATCGGTCGTGCTCGTGCAACCGGTGAGCCTAGTGTCCAGGTGGTTGTAATGACCACAGACTCCCAAGGTCGCCAAATTGAACAGCGCTATAATCACCTCTCACTCAGTTCTGTGCAAGCAGCGACCGGCTGTGGATTAGGTGCCTGCAACGCCACCGTTGCTTCAGGCACCCAAATCGGTGCAGTTGGTTCTGAGGATAACCTTTCTAGGGGCGCTCATCTCGACTATAAAGTTAAGATTGACGGTCAGTTTGTAGACCCTTGGGGATTTTTGCAAACACAAGCTACTGGGGGCTCTGGTACCATCAACACCATCAATATCAGCAATGGTGCAATTGGCTCAATCGATGTAGTTCCCCTTGGAACCATTGCAGCCGAAGGTGAAACTGAGGAAGAGACTGCTGCAACCTCTCCTTAGTGAGGATATATTTGTGTCATCTTTCATTTCCAAGGAGAGGTTGTTATCATGAAGTCTTTGAAGAAAGCAAATTTACTGATCCTGCTTGTTATTTCAGTATTAATTACGCTAACCAAGCTGACTCCTGTCAATGCGCTTGAGATTCCTGCTGGTCTGGAATCTCAATATCAGGAAATTACCTCTGGTTGGCAAAATCCACTCCTGCCAGCATCTATCCCATTTGAATTCGTAGGAGCTGACGCTAGTGTCAGCGATGCCCACTATCTACTCACCATCGATATCAACGAATTTCAAAGCGTTGCTATCTCTGGCGGAGAGTATAGCAAACGCATTGACACACTTAGCTCAAGTAATATTCAACTCATTGAACTCAGTAATCAAATAACTGGGTACTTTCTTCCTGCGGGCGAAACGGATGAAGAGCCACCTGAACTATCTTTCCTGGTTGGAGATATTAACTACTACGCCGGTGGTTGGGTTTCTAACCTAGAAGATTTGATTTTCATCGCCAATTCGATGATTGAGAACCAATAAAGCTGAGGTAAATCGTGAAAGTTATTCGACTAATCATGACAACTGTTGCTGTTTTGTTCGTTTTCACAGGCATCGCCCTTACACAACCATCCATAGGACAAACGGTTACTGACCCTATATCGGCTGAAACTCTCCAGTCGCAAACAAATGTCCCAGTGCTATTGCCACCAAATTTCACATCTGTAGAAGAAGATCCTCTCTATTCAGAGGTCATATACGTTGGTCCAGATGGCTACTATGTTGCTTATAGCTTCATAGAGGATTGTGGGGATGCTGGATACTGTGGCTATGCTAGAATTCAAGGTCATGAGATTGGTTCAACGACATCACACTTCAAGCCCGATACTTTGCAGGCGCTGGTTGAAGAACGAATGGAGGTCTTGGATGAGGCCACACGGATATCATCGGATACCATTCAAGACATTAGGCTTGTAAATGATACCCCTGGTATTGTGCTGCCCTGGTTCGGATACACACACCCTGGAAATACTGAGGTGCTAATTGAGCAAGATGGATATCGTTACATCTTCTCTATAAGAGCAGCTCAAAATCAGGAGGTTATCGATTTAGCAAACTCCATTATTGAAAATCAGCCAAACTTGGAGGATTAACCTATGTATCTAGCACTAGCCGGTGGCGATGGAATATTAGAGCGTGGCCTTAATGTATCTCAAGGGGTGTCTGCGGCCTGGTCGGACCACTGGGACACGATATTTGATAGTGAGCTGTTCAGTATTATTAACTTCTCCGCTGCTGTGATCGCAGTTGTAGTTGTCGGCGTGTATGCCATTGAAGCCTTTAATGAAGCCAACGAAGGCAATTTCTTTCTAGCCAGGACTGCTCAAAAGCTGATCTGGCCGATAATTGCGGTGCTGTTTTTTTCAAACAATGGCGCTTTGATGGCGACAACTGCTCGTAGCGCGAGGGCCTTCACTCATGAAATGAATCGTCAGGTGCTGGAGGTAACGTTGCTGGGGATACAGCTAGAAGACGCGATGCGGGCAACCGTGGCGCGAGGGGTACTGACTAACGAAATCTCAGCCCAGATTGACCAGTGCAAAGGAATGATAGGTCAACGTCAGTTTGATTGCCTTAGAGCAGCAAATGAGCAGGTGCAGGCCACAATTGATGCTTATGAAAATCGATGGTTTTTGGAGTTACCCGCTGATATTAGAGGAATTGCCGAATCTATAAACAATGTCCTAGTAAGAATAGGCGATTCCACAGCAACTGGTAGCATCAGTGGCGCAATTGATGGGGTGGTAGTAGATGAAAATGAAGGCCCACTCCAAGTAGGTTTTGACTCTATTGCTGGATCATTTGTTGGAGGTTTGTCTGGTTTTTTTCAAGGGTTGGCTGGTACTTATGTAAATGCCATAGTGATGAGTTTGTTGATGGCAATCCAGTGGGCGTTTGTAAATGTCCTTGAGATCGCCATGATTTTGACAGCACTCACAATGCCATTGGCTGTAGCACTCACGATATTACCTTATCCGACTAAGGCATTAATC
>JBCDDJ010000309.1:0-8095 GCA_039180385.1 Cyanobacteria bacterium P01_G01_bin.38
GTAGCCCCAACTGCTGCCAATGACGGGGACTTTCTCTGAATTAATCTCTGGATTAATCTCTGGACTAGTGGCCGAGCTAGCCTCCCGAATCTTGCCCCGGCGCAGCCAAAAGCGACCGGCATGGTTGGGCGTAGCTGCCCGCAGGTTGGCCTCTTTGGGGATGTGGTGTTCTTCTAAATGGGACACCCATTGGCTCAGCTCCTGGCTGGAGTGAGATCGCAACGTTGTAAAGTGCTTGAAAAAGATCATCTGCTCAATGTGTTGAGCCTGACGTAACAGGTGGACTCGCCAGTTAATCTCTTGCTCGAGAAAAGGATGGAGCTGCTCGATAGGGAGTTTGGCAATCTCAACGTGGGGGCTAGAAGCAATTACCTGATAGGCAAAGGGGTGCTCTAAGAAATAATCATCCGCCCCAAAGATTTTGCCGGGGCCGAGGCGAAGTGCCGTCATGGCCTGCCCCTCGATATCGCAGAGCAGGCGCACCCACCCCGTGTGGACCCAGTAAATTTCATGCTGTAACGATGGGGGGTTACTGTCTAAGATCACCTCGCCAAGCTGGTAGATTTGTTGCTCAACAGCATCAACCAACGCTGTTACGGCTTTAGTAGGCAGGAGATGGGGCGACATTAGCTGAGAAATAATCGCAGTATCTGCGGTTGGGTTGGTCCGAGTCATGATGCACACTCTAAAACTGCTTTTGAGGATTGCCCTAAAGCGACCTACGGTGGCCTAATGAGCATCTATGGAGATACCAGTGCTAAGGCAATCTCTTCACTTTGGGTTTTCAAAGGTGCTCGCATCCCAAAGGTTCACATCTCAAGGGCAAACTGCATCTAGAATGACTGCGCCCCTAAGATTTGTTTTGCTATGCAACGGTAGGTCTCTGAGGTCTAAGGCTAAATCAGCACTGAAACAAGTTGATCAGTGAAAAGGGATGATTGAAAACAGATAAACAGTGGAGAAGTTTGGCTCCAAAGTGATAGCTGCATTTTGAGGTGCAGCATATTCAGGCAGCAACAACAGGTGTCAACTCACTTGCATCGGGGCAGAGCGCCCAAAGGATACCTAAATTGGAGAAGCCTATATCGTAGTGCGCAGGCGACTCGACGATCTGGAGCAACGTGAAGGCAGGAGATGACAACCATGACTAAAAGGCTCGATTGATAAAATAGACAGTCTTCAATCTTTTCGAGCAACCCCCCCAGGTTGCTCGATAGTAAAGATTGTTTTCCCTTAATGTTGGCCAAAAACCAAGGGGCTTTTAGCCGTAAGCCGCATCACAAATCATGTTGATGGAAACCAAGTTTAGGCACTAAAAACGCAAACTTTTGAATGTTAACGTTCTGATCATGCATAGGTGCTTTAACTTTTGCACTCTCTAAACTACATACAAGATGATTTAGAAGCTCGTCAACCCTGTAAATAGCTTAAAAGCAGGGCGATGCTTTAGTCTTTTGAGAAATCAAAATGACTCAAACATGACTCAAATGTAGATAAATCAGGTGAAACTGAAAATGACCTCTCCGGACAGGGCGTTTCCCTAAGAAACCTCAAAAAATTTATAAAAATTAGTGATTTGCAATACAGAAAATTATCTCTTTGTACAGACTCGAAAGCTGGCTGATGTGCTCAATAGCTTTTGGTCAATCCTGAAGGGTGGCGGATTTTATTCTCTGTAGAACCCAAGAGACTTCCCGGGTTATTTGAATATTTGATGTTTAAACATCAAAGAATTAGGAGTTAGTGCTCCAATATTCACCGGAGGCGGCATAAAAGAGAGCGTCTCGTTTCACAAAAACTTCAATTAACTGTTGTTTCCCTACGGTTGACGGTGTTTCAAAAATTACATTGACTGTCAGGCTTGCTTAATCTTCATCGAGGATTGGGGTGTTTTTGCGGGGCCTTTATTCAAGCTTCAATCGCCGCAGGTTATCTTGCTACCAAGTAAAAGAATTGCAAGTTTGTGGCTAGAGGGTATAGGCTTGCTGTTTTTATCTCAGGGCGCTTGATGGGTTTAGGGATAGTCTCCAAACTGAGCCCAAGATTGTTTTGTTCAAGATTGTTTTTTGGATGTTCCCAATTACAGGGTGCTAGTCGTTTGCCTCGCCAAGGGCAGGCGGCTGCATGACATTGACTGTAATGTGCGCTAACAGATTATGACTGTCTTAAAATCGTTCTTCAAAGGCTTGCTGGCGTTGCCGCTAGCAGGCTCAGGGCTCTTTGTCGCAGCTTCAGCTGAGGCGGCAACGTTTGCGTCGGCTGACGGACAATTTTTGTTCGAAAATTTAAGCCATGTGCCTACGCTTACTGATACGGCAACAGATACCCAAACCCTGGTCGTGGGCTTTGACGGCAGTGTGATTGCTGAAAGTGATGCCAATGCTATCTTCAATGGAGCAGCGGGCAGCGCTTTTAACTTTACCTTGCAAGAGGCGCGCGGAGAGAAGGGCAGCTACTTTGGCCTGGCTGAAGGAGAAGCGAGTGTTTTAGGCAACTTTGCGATCGCAGCCGGAGAAACTTTCTCGTTTGACTTTGCGGGGGCGATTGATTTATTTACCCTGGCAGATGAGCCAGGGGAATTTGCCTCAGCTGAAGTCGCCATTGAGTTTGGGGTCTTTGGCAACACTGTTGACGGCCCCATGGAGATCGACACTTTCTTGATTGAGGGCGGGTTGTTTACCGTGGGCGACGATACTTTTTCAATCGCCGCCAGTGAAGGCATTATCCCTGGTCAGCTGGCCGTGGGCGATGGCTCGGGTCCAGATTTAGGGGTCGAGTCCTTTTTTGCGGGGGTGAGCGGTGCCTACGCTCGCTCGTTTGATCAGGATATGCTGCTTACCCTGAATGAGATCAAGCGAGGGCAAGTGACGGTGGCTGCCGATGTGCCAGAACCTTCAAGTGCGATCGCGCTGTTGTTGTTACCTATAGCAGCACTCCGCCGTAAGCGGGTTGCTTAACCCTGACAGCAGCAGAATCCAAGAGAATACGACGGAGAGAAGGGGACGGGTTTACCGTCCTTTTTTTGATCAAGCTCGGACCACTAGACTTAACCCATCCGCTCATGTCTCTAATACGGTGTTGTTGGCTGGACCATCGAGTGAACCCACGGAGGTTAGGACGGTAACTCTCTTTACAAAAAAAAAGAGGGTGATCCGCTAGAGTCCAAATTGCCCTGTCATAGGGACAGACGACCGGTCTGTTAACGGATGTCACAACCCTGAGCAACGGCGAAAGGAACCCGTTACATTATTATACGTTTCCCAGAGACTAAACCTGATTCGATTTAGCCAGCCCTGCCTCGGTAAACCGTCAGGCGAAAATTTAGGGCGTCAAACGGGATGTCGTATTAGTATGTTTGTGGAGGGTTTGTGATTCTCAATCGGCCACTTGTTTGCCCAATGATTTGAAGTAAACTTTCGTTCATTCTCCCAGGGAAAACCCGTGTTTAAAGATCTATTGCCTCCGCTCAATAATCACAATTTACCCTATCCCGACACCATTCATCCCATTGTGGTGCATTTTGTGATTGCGATGGTTTTATTTGCTGTCCTCTGTGATGTCATTGGGTATTTCACCCGAAATCCTCGCCTGTACGAGGTGGGTTGGTGGAATATGGTGTTTGCAACGATTTCCATATTTATTGCGGTGATTTTCGGCCAGATTGAGGCCGGGTTAGCAACGCCCTACTCGGCTGCTGCTGGCGATCTCAATCTGCATACGTTAATTGGCTGGGGGCTGTCTGGCCTTTTGGCCGTCATTACCGGTTGGCGCTATATCATTCGACTGCGTAGCCCAGACGCTTTGCCGATGCCTTATCTGGGCATGAACGCTCTGATAACCGGCATTGTGTTGTTTCAGGTCTACCTGGGCGACAAGTTGGTGTGGGTATACGGCCTACATACTGAGGCGGTGGTCGAAGCGGCGCGGGGAGGTTTGTTGCCATGATCCCCATGACGCTACCCGCCATGGCACTGCCGTCTATTGCCATGGAGAGCGATCTGACCATGAGCCCAGTTTTGGGGCTCGGGGCGAATGGGTTGCCCTATGGGTTACCGATTCATCCCAATTTGGTGCACCTCACCTTGGGGTTGTTTATTGTTGCGATCGCGTTTGATATCGTCGCGGCCCTTTACCCGTTAGAAAAGCCCATTTTCAAATTTCTAGCCATTCCCACCACCAGCTCTAACCTATACGACGTCGGCTGGTACAACATGGTGGCGGCAGCGATCATCACCTTTTTTACGGTGGCCGCCGGGTTTTATGAGATTTTGCTGGCAGACCCTCCGCAGGACATGGTCAGCCCCTGGGGGTTGAGTGCGCTCGATACCATGGTGTGGCACGGTATCGGGGGCGTGCTGCTGCTGGGGCTGATTGTGGCTATGACTGTCTGGCGAGGGTTTCAACGCTATGTGTGGCGACAGGATCGGGCCCGTCAGGTGCAGTGGAGCTACCTGTTCGCAGGGCTGGGTATTTTTGCTCTGATGTTTATCCACGGCACGCTGGGCGCACACCTGGGCTCAGATTTCGGCATCCATATCAGTGCCGATCGGCTGATTCGAGCGGGGATCAACCCCAATGCTCAGTTGAATATGCTCATTAAGCACTAAGGGACCCTTGCCAATATGAATCGACGCACGATTTTGGTTCTGCTGGGATTTGCGATCGCAGACCTGCTAGTCAGCCTTTGGATGGGCCAGCAAGCCTACCACTGGATGCCACCCCAGGCTTCGGCGGAGTCTATCCTGGTCGATAACCTTTTTAGCTTTATGACCACCCTGGGGAGCTTTATCTTTTTAGGGGTGATGGGGACGCTGCTCTACGCCGTTCTGTTTCAACGGGCGGCCAAGTATGACGCCAGCGACGGCCCCCCCATTGAGGGCAATGTCAAGCTAGAGGTGGTCTGGACCGCCATTCCGGTTTTGCTGGTGATTTGGATTGCCACTGTGAGCTACCAAACCTACGACCACATGGCCATCCTGGGGCCAATGGAGCCCATACCCATGGGTATGGCAACAGCTGAAGCCGCCCCTTTGCCCCCCGCTGAGGTACCTCCCATCAACGTCTATGCCCGGCAGTGGGCCTGGGAATTTCACTATCCTGACTCGGACATTCGCAGCACCGAGCTACACCTGCCGGTAAATCAAAGAGCCCGACTGCTGCTGGCTTCGGAGGATGTGCTACACGGCTTTTTTGTGCCTGCCTTTCGGGTCAAGCAGGACGTCGTCCCCGGTCGAGAAATTGGGTTCGAGTTTACCCCCATTCGGGAAGGGCGCTATCGCCTGCGGGATTCAGAATACAGCGGCACCTACTTTGCGGCCAATCAAACCCACGTGGTGGTCGAGTCAGCAGACGCCTATCAACGCTGGCTGACCACAGCGGCGGCGATCCCGCCCGCCCCGGCCCAAAACGTGGCCTACGAAGAGTTTAACCAAACCGCCCAAAACCCTATCGATCTCGGCTGGGAAACGGTCAAGCCGGCCCCCGCCCCTGTTGTAAATTACGCCAGCTCAGAGCAAGACCCCCATGAGTAATGCATCTTTGGAGGTGACCCCTCCCAGCCTTCAGCCCCAGCCAGGGGCCCCAGACAACTGGCGCAGGTTTTTTAGCTTCAGCACCGATCACAAGGTGATTGGCATTCAGTATATTGTCGTCGCCTTTGTTTTCTTTTTGTTTGCCGGGCTGTTAGCCATGGTGATGCGGGGGGAGTTGATTACCCCCGACGCTGACCTGGTCGATCGCACCGTTTACAATGGCCTATTCACCATGCACGGCACGCTCATGCTGTTCATGTGGACCTTTCCCATGCTGAATGGGCTGGCCAACTACCTGGTGCCGCTGATGATTGGGGCGCGGGATATGGCTTTTCCCCGGTTGAATGCTGCCGCGTTTTGGCTGGTGCCGGTGTTTGGCGTCATTTTGACGGTCAGTTTCTTTGTGCCGGGGGGGCCGTCTCAGTCTGGCTGGTGGGCCTATCCACCGGTGAGTTTGCAAAACCCCACTGGCAATCTGATCAACGGTCAGTCGCTCTGGATACTGGCGGTGGCCCTATCGGGTATCTCCTCCATCATGGGTGCAGTCAATATTGTCACCACCATTTTTACAATGCGGGCACCGGGCATGGGCTGGTTCAAAATGCCCGCGTTTTGCTGGACGGTCCTCTCCGCCCAGATTATCCAGCTGGTCGGCCTACCGGCTTTGACCGCAGGGGCGGTCATGCTGCTGCTCGATCTCACCGTCGGCACCAGCTTTTTTGAACCGTCTCGCGGCGGTGACCCGGTCCTTTATCAGCATTTCTTTTGGTTTTATTCTCACCCGGCGGTGTACGTGATTATCCTGCCGATTTTTGGGGTGTTCTCAGAGGTGTTTCCGGTCTATGCCCGTAAGCCGCTGTTTGGCTACAAAGTGGTGGCGGTGTCCTCTTTGGTGATCACGGGCCTGAGCCTGATTGTGTGGGTACACCACATGTTTGCCAGCGGCACCCCCGGCTGGATGCGGATGTTGTTTATGTTCACCACCATGGCGATTTCGGTGCCCACTGGCATTAAGGTGTTTGCCTGGGTGGCGACGGTGTGGGGCGGTAAGCTGCGGCTGACCTCGGCCATGCTGTTTGGCCTGGGGGGGCTTTCGATGTTTCTGTTTGCTGGCATTACTGGCATTATGCTGTCGTCGGCCCCCTTTGATATTCACGTAAACAACACCTATTTTGTGGTGGGGCATTTTCACTATGTGATTAATGGGGCGGTGGTAATGGGCTTTTATGCGGCCATTTACCACTGGTTTCCAAAGATGACCGGGCGCATGTATTACGAAGGTTTGGGGAAACTGCACTTTGCTCTGACCTTTATTGGGGCCAATCTGATTTTTTTACCGATGCATCCCTTAGGGCTACAGGGCATGCCCCGGCGGGTGGCGTCTTACGACCCAGAGTTTGCGTTTTGGAATGTTTTAGCCAGCCTGGGCGGGTTTTTACTCGGGGTCTCGACCCTGCCCTTTATCTTAAATATGCTGAGTTCTTGGACCCAGGGAGAGAAAGCTGGGGACAATCCCTGGCGGGCGATCGGGCTAGAGTGGCTGGTGTCTTCGCCCCCGCCCCACGAAAATTTTGATGAGATTCCAGTGGTGGTGTCGATGCCTTATGGCTACGGCAGCGGTGAGCCTTTGGTGGCCAATGATCTAACGAATAGTTCGACGAAGGAGTTAGCCAGTGAGCACAGCTAATCTTGAACCCACCGTTGATGCGACGGTTGCCCAGGGCGTAGCCCATGAAGAAGAAGACCATCGCATGTTTGGCTTCATTGTCTTTCTGCTCTCAGAAAGTGTTATTTTCATCAGCTTTTTTGTGGGCTACATCGTCTACAAGACTAGCGTGGCAGATTGGCTGCCGGTTGGCGTTGATGGGTTAGAGATTCGCGAACCGTTTATCAACACGATTGTGCTGGTCTCTAGCAGCTTTGTGATCTACTTTGCCGAGCGGTTTTTACACAAAGAGAATCTGTGGGGTTTCCGAGCCTTTTGGCTGTTGACCATGGCCATGGGCAGCTTCTTTCTCTATGGTCAGGCAGTGGAGTGGATGAGCCTACCCTTTGGCTTTAAGTCGGGGGTGTTTGGTGGCACGTTTTATCTGTTGACTGGCTTTCACGGACTGCATGTTTTAACCGGGGTGCTGCTCCAGAGCATTATGCTGGGCCGCTCTTTTCTCCCCAACAACTACGCCGGCGGAGAGTACGGTGTCCAGGCGACTTCTTTGTTCTGGCACTTTGTTGATGTGATCTGGATTGTGTTGTTTATCTTGATTTATGTTTGGCAGTAGGTCCCTAAGGAACAAGAGTTATATAAAGTATCTGGTCAATCCCCTCCTCGGGAGGGGTGCCTGCAAGGCGGGGTGGGTTGACCTTTAGCGCTATCCATCGAGACCCACCCCGTTGCCCCTCCCAGGAGGGGATAACGTATCGGATTTCAGATTGAATGCCTAATTTAATCTGAAATCCTAACCCTCATAGGAGACATCTATGATTATTGATGACCAGCACTACGACATCATCATTGTGGGCACCGGGGCTGGCGGCGGCACGCTGGCCCAAAAGCTGGCTCCCAC
>JBCDDJ010000310.1:0-8080 GCA_039180385.1 Cyanobacteria bacterium P01_G01_bin.38
CCTAGAGAAGCGTTTGAGTTGCTCTGGGTTAGAGAATCAAAATCCCCCCTTTCGCCCTTTACCCTCCCCCTTTAACAACATTTAGGTTGGTAAACTCTCTTCAGCCAGGGACAATCCTATGCAAAGATAGTAAAACTCCGACGTTGATATCAAAATTTAGATAATATGCCGTCTCAAGCGACTCTTATCTCCCAAGCAACCGAATTAAAGACTCCTATGAAAGTTGGCGATCGCGTTCGCATTAGCGCACCTGTGGTCTTGTATCACCACCCCTTAAGTCGTAATCAACCCCACAATGCTCAAGGCATGGAAGGGACCATCGTAAATATTTTGACTGACTGGAAGGGCCGCGCGATCAGTCCTAATTTTCCAATAATTGTGCAGTTTGAGGTAGAAGGTGCCAAGCGCCCCTTTAAAGTCCACCTTACCGAAGCTGAGTTAGAACTGCTCTAAGCTTAGGCTAGCGTCGAAGTTTCAAAAACCAATCTAATATAGGAATATCTCGCTGCATTGAGGCTAGTTCTCTACGGTGGGCTTCGGATGTCTCGTCATACCATTGGCAGTAGGCTTCAAAGGCTTGACGATGCGCTAGCTCTTGCCTAAACTCAATGGCGACTTGCTGTAGCTCCAACACATCTGCAAAGTTGCTGGCGGGGAGTGGGGCAAAAGTGGTTTCTTCGAACATAGTGATGATTGGCTCCTTTACAGCCAGCCCTTGAGTCGATAGACTCCAAAGCCAATATATTCTTTTAGCGTGCGGGTCAGGTAGTGCAAGGACTCGGTATCTGGGAGAACATGGATTAAGCTGGCTTGTAGCGAACCGTTAATTTCCTCGAAGGTGCGTTCCGTGACCCAGTAATCGGTTGGGGCCGCGATCGCATCTATATCCTGCTTCTTAAAAATCGCCATTGATCGGGGCATGTGCATAGCTGAGGTAACCAGCAGCACTTTGTTGAGCTGGCGCTGCTGCAAGATTGCTTTAACATTCACGGCATTTTGATAGGTATTCAGTGATGTACCTTCGTTAATGATGGCGCTAGTGGGTACGCCCATCGCCGTTGCGATCTTAGCCATATCTTCTGACTCTGGTGGGCCACCCTCGTTCCAGTCAATGCGTCCCCCGCTAAAAATGATCAGCGGTGCTTTTTGGGCTTGGTACAGGCGCACCCCATACAGGACGCGATCGCCTGCGTCTGACATCTCTACCCAGGGGCGGGGCGGCATCGCCGGATGAATGCTGCCACCCAAGACCACAATGGCCTCGGCTTTCGGCAGATCGGTAGGGGGCAAATATTGCCACTCTAAGGAGCGGACGGCTTGGGCCGAAACCCAGGAGTTGCTGCTAAGAATTAACAGCATCAAAGCGGTTGCGATCGCAGCAGCAGCCCTGCGCGGCTTACGCCACACCCAGAGCAAACTGAGCCCCAACAAAATACACGTCAACCCCAGCGGATAGATTAGCAGCGGCAGCAGTTTAGAGAAAAATAAAAACATCAGACCAGATACAAACTCCCCTATCGACGCTGCCGACGCCGACGTAGGAGATCCCGTCGTTCTCTCCGTAGGCGAATACGGGGTATTCGAGCAAACCGATTGCCTGTAGACTGCTCTGAGTTTTCGCTGAGTTCGGGTGGCAACGGAGCCCCGCCTTTCACCTTCCACCAAGCCGACACCATCCCAGCGGCAAACCCCCCAATCGCCCCAAAGAGAATGCAAAAACTGTTTGAGTAGCCCATCAGCTTAAACACCAACAAAAAAATCAGCCAGCTGCGGATCGCCACCGGCATGATCAAATCGGTCATATCGTTGACGGGTGGGGGTGTTTTTTTGGAAGGTCCCATAGCAGAGTTAGTGCGCTAACGCCTCTACTATACTCGCAACCTGGTTTTCTAACGGTTGAGTTGTGTCAATCGATTGCATCTTGGCCTGGGCCTCGGCACTAAAGGGCTCCATCGACTGCTTAGCCAATACATCCACGGTGGCATCAGCAATGTCACCACTCCGTTTTGTAACCCGCGCCTTGAGGGTTTCATCCGGGGCGGTGCAGTGCAAGATCGAGAGGGGCAAATTAATTTTGGCTGCTGCTGCGATCACTGGCTGCCGTAAAGCTTGCCGATCGTACTTCGCATCTAAGATTACTGGGTAACCGGCCTGGGTCAATTTGAGCCCCAATGCCAGGAGCCGATCATAGGTTTTCTGGGTCATTTCGGGGGTGTAGAGACTCTCTTCCCCTTTCGCTTGCAGTGGTACCCCGGCTAAATGCTTCCGCACCGCGTCTGAGCGCAGGTGGATTGCCCCAATTTTTTGAGCAAGTGCCCTCGCAGTTGTACTTTTGCCGGAGCCCGATAGCCCTGACATCATGATCAACTGCGGTGAGGCTGTCTGCGATGCGGGGGCCTGCACACAGGACCACGCCAGACGATAATATCGAGCCGCTTTCTCGCTAGCCTGTTGCTTAACCGCCGCTGGCACACTGGCATCGTTTAGCAAAAAGGAAGTGACCTTGGCCCGCACATAGGCCTGACGACTGACATAGAGCGGCAAAATCTGGAGCCCTTCCCAATCCCCGGTTTGCTCGGCATATTCGTTCATGAAGGCGGTGCTTAAATCGTCTCGCCCTGCTGCCTTCAAATCCATCACCGTAAAGGCGACGTCATACATTACATCGACCAAGCGAAACGGCTCATTAAACTCAATGCAGTCAAACAGCGTCAGCTGCCCCTCCCACTCGCAGATGTTACCCAGGTGCAAGTCCCCATGGCAGGCGCGAATTCTATCCTGCTGTATTCGCTGTTCAAACAGATCGGCTTGCTCTACAAAAAAGCGATCGGTATACGCTTTGGTTTCATCAAACTGCTGCTGGGTCTGCGGCCCACCAATGTAGCCGACTGTCTGTTCATAGTTTTCATCAATCGCCTGTCGCACCCGATCCATCTGACCAAAGTCGCGAATATAGTCATTGGTTTCGGTGCGCCTATGGAAGTCAGCGACGACTTTGGCCAGATCACGCACCCTGGCTGCATCGAGTAAACCCGCCTCAAACTGGCTGCTAAGCAAAGCCGTTTGAGGAAACTGCCGCATCTTGACCACATAGTCTGCCGGGTCGCCCGATCCTTGCAGCTTGAACCCATCCTGGGTTTCCGTGATAGGTAACACCTCTAGATAGAGGTCTGCCGCTGCCCGCTGGTTAAGTCGCAGTTCCTCATCACAAAAATGATGCCGTTTCTCTACGGTCGAATAGTCAAGAAAGCCAAAATTCACTGGCTTTTTGAGCTTATAGGCATAGTCCCCCGTCAGTAATACATAGGAGACATGGGTCTGCATTAGCTCGATCGATTCCGTCACCGGATGGGGATAGAACGACGGCTTCAGCATTTGCTGAATCAAAGGAGGCAGAGTGGAGTCAACCATGTTGCTGAGTAATCAAGAGAAAAGATAGGAGATTCAAGAAATCCAGAAGATTGAGCCTTGTTCGGATATAGTAATTGACGGATGCATCCGTCAATTGCGCGTCAGGTTAGCCATTGACATCTAAGGCTTTTAAGGATACCCATCGTCCTCACTAACCAGACAGATGCAATACACAAAACGCTGAAGACGACCAAAAAGCCAGAGGGCTTTCTACCTCTGGCTTTTTTAATTTCTAGAGAGACTCTCCAAAGAGATTTGCTCAATAAAAAGGCAGTTTGGGCCTTAACAGTTAGTTAGGCTTAGCCTACTCTGCGGCAGCTTCTGCATCTGCGATCGCATTGTCTTCTTCACCCTCAGTATCAGCGGCCTCTGCAGTACGGCCTGCCAGTACAGAGACGACCAGCAGCTCAGGGCTTTCAACGGCAGACACCCCCTCCGGCAAGATCAGATCGCCCACATGTAGAGAATCCCCGATTCCCATGTCAGACACGTTGATGTCTAAGGTTTCAGGAATCCCATCGGGTGGACATTTGAGCTGCATTTCAGTGATGACCGTATCTAATACACCGCCGTCATCTTTGACCCCCTTGGCAATCCCCGTGAAGTTCAGAGGCATGGAAACTTCTACCTCAGATTGAGAGGCAATAGAGAAAAAGCTGATGTGGTAAACCTTATTTTTCCAGGGATGGGTTTGGACCTCTCTCAAGAGCGCCTTGCCATTCCAGGGCATGTCAGGCACTTTGACATCAACGACGGTTTTATTGACCACTGCTTTACGTAGCAGGGCCTCAGCGTCACGCGTATTCACCGTCAGGGCGACAGATGTGGTGCCATCGTGCCCATAGAGAACCGCAGGCAGGTTGCCAGTGCGGCGCAGTGCCTTGGGTTTTTCGCCCTCAGCGCGTTTTTTACATTCAATGGTCAGTTCCATAACAGTTGCTTAGTCAGTAAATGAAAGGGTGAAAAACTTACGGGATACGGCGCTTTAACATGCTACCGGATTTGGGGGCGACTCGAAGGGGCGGTTGTCAAAATCAAGCGACCTGGTCAGGCCACCTTAAAAGCGGCTCCATTTTCATGGAGGAGGGCTCGTTTAGGTCCGTGAATCGGATCTTCAACGATGATGGTTTGATCGCGGCTGGCCCCCAGCGACACGATGGCGATCGGCACCTCCATCAGCTCTGCCAAAAACTTGAGATAGTCTAAGGCTTGCTTGGGCAGGTCCTCCAGGCGGCGGCAGTGACCGGTTGCCTGCTTCCAGCCGGGCAGGGTTTCATACACTGGCTCACAGCGAGCAAACTGGCGAGCACTGCCCGGCAGCTCCAGGCACTTCTTACCATCGAGCTTATAAGCAACACAAACCTTGATCTCGTCAAGGTGGTCGAGCACATCCAGTTTGGTCACGGCCAAACAATCTAGCCCGTTGACACGCACGGCATAGCGACCGATCACCGCGTCAAACCAACCACAGCGGCGTCGCCGACCGGTGGTAGTGCCAAACTCTGCGCCGATTTCACACAGCAGCGCCCCCATGTCGTCGCTTAGCTCCGTGGGGAAAGGCCCCTCACCTACCCGGGTGGTATAGGCTTTGGCAACCCCGATCACCCGATCAATCGTCGTGGGGCCGATCCCCGAGCCAATGCAAGCCCCACCCGCCACCGGGTTAGATGAGGTCACATAGGGATAGGTGCCATGGTCAAGGTCGAGCAGAGTGCCTTGGGCCCCTTCAAATAAAACGTTTTTGCGCTGCTGAATCGCGTTGTAGAGATGTAGTGGGCTATCAACGATATGCGATCGCAACCGCTCTGCATAGACAGCATATTCATCCAGGACCTCTTTTGAATCAAGCGGAGCCAGGTCATATAGCTTTTCAAGGACAACGTTCTTATAGTTAATTGTCCACTCCAGCTGCTCTTTGAGTGCCTCGAGATCCATCAAATCAACCACTCGAATGCCTGTGCGCTCTGACTTGTCGGCATAGGTCGGGCCAATGCCACGGCGCGTCGTCCCAATTTTTTTAGTCCCCCGGCGCTCTTCGGCGGCCTGGTCAATCAGGCGATGGTACGGCATCGTCACGTGAGCCGTCTCAGAAATAAATAAATTTTGAGCAGAGATACCCAGCTCATCAAGCTTATTGAGTTCTCCAATCAGCGCCCTGGGGTCGATGACGGTGCCGCTGCCAATTAAGCACTCTGTCTCTGGATATAAAATACCCGATGGAATCAGGTGCAACTTAAAGGTTTGGTCTTTGACAACAACGGTATGGCCTGCATTCACACCGCCCTGGTAGCGAACTACAACATCTGCCGACTTACTCAACAGATCCGTAATTTTACCTTTACCTTCGTCGCCCCATTGGGCTCCAATTACAACAACGTTTGCCAAGGGATTTATATTAAGTACTAAAAGTTCAAACAAACCATCATTATCGTCAGGTGACGTTGAGGGTGTCAACATAAACACCCTGAAACTTTGATTGACTTCTAGCCATGGCCCCTGGTAATGGCCTGACTTGCTGTTGATTAGAATAAAGTCTACACCAGCTTTTCAGACAAAGCCCACAGAATCTAAAAAATGGTGTAAAAATAAGTTTAATATCTCTTTATATTTGCTGTGCTTTAGGGAGCGAGTGCGGTGGTTTCACCCCCTTGACTCCACGAAACTCCCCATTTAGCATCAGCTAAATTTTACGCCCAATTCACTCCAAAATTACTCTAGAAGGCCCTATGAGTCTCTATGCAGAACTGCATCGCCATCTAGGGGGCTCCGTAGTACCCCGAATCCTATGGCGATATTTTCAACGCAACCGTCCGGACCTATCTGGTCGATTTGCCGACTACGCCCAGTTTGAGCATTTTTATACGCAACCCAAGCAGTCCCTCGAAGAATATTTAGAGCTGCATACCCTGGTAGAAAGCGTTCAAACTAAAGAAGCCCTGCCCTATTTCATCTATCGCTTGATTCGTGGGGCCTATATTTTTGAGAATTTAGCGTATCTCGAGCTGCGCTATACCCCTTACTATCGAACCCCAGAGCATCTGTCTCAGTCAGAGCGGATCGAGGCGATGGCCGAAATTATCGAGATTGTGGGGCGCGCCAGCGATCAGAGCGAGTATCCCATCGTGACTCGACAGATCCTCTGTATGCACTCGCGGCTACCCTATGAGGTCAACCGCGCCATCGTCGAGTTAGCCGCTCAATATCCCGACTATGTCTGTGCGGTAGATATTGCTGGGGGCGATGCAGCGTATCGAGAGCGATTGGATGAGTTTATTGGGCTATATGCCTACGCCCAATCCCAGGGGCTTAAGACCACGGGCCATCTATATGAGACAGCCAACGGCTGTTATCCAGAGCTGCTGCCCTATTTGATGCGGATTGGTCACGGCATTCAGATTCCCCTCCACTATCCAGAATTACTCAAAGAAGTCGCTGCCCGAGGGCAATGTTTGGAGGTGTGCCCAACCACCTATCTGCAAACAGGCACCTTAGAGGATTTAAGCCAGCTTAAGCAGGTGTTTAATCTTTGCCTCGATGCGGGCGTAGATATTGCTATCTGCACAGACAATGCCGGACTGCACAATGTCCGTCTGCCCTTTGAATATGAAAATCTGCTGACCCAGGATGTGATTGGGTTTGATGCTCTGCAAGCCTGCCAGGCAGCGGCCTTTCGCCATGCTTTTGCATGGCCCCATCAGGCTCAACCGGCGTCCATGCTGTCCGACCTGATCACAGGTCACACCGCTCAGCATCCGTTGGATGCCTCAAAATTTGAGGCCGAAGAGTTGCGCATGCGTCAGCAGTAGATAGGCAGGAGATAGATGGATCCCGAATTTACCTGAAGTTTGAATTTAAAGCGGGTAGACCATACTAGATAATGAAAAGGTTTTCAGTCCCTGGACTTTATCCGTACACTTATTTACCCGCTTGAGCTATGCGAACTTCATATTGCGGCGATCTGCGATCCGAACATATTGGTAAGACGGTCACCCTCTATGGTTGGGTCGATCGCCGCCGTGATCATGGTGGGGTAATTTTTTTAGATCTGCGCGATCGCAAAGGCATCGTGCAAATTGTTAGCGACCCCGAGCGCACCCCCGAGTCTTATCCCATCGCAGATCAGGTGCGTAATGAGTATGTGGTCAAAATCGAAGGTCGCGTTAGCCAGCGCCCCGATGAGTCTCTAAACCCAAAGCTGCCCACGGGGGAAGTGGAAATTTACGCCAACAGCATTGAGCTGCTGAATGCGGTGCGCAAGCAAATGCCCTTTCAGGTCTCAACGGCAGAAGAAGAATCCGTCCGCGAGGACCTGCGGCTCAAGTATCGCTACCTTGACCTGCGGCGTGAGCGCATGAGCCGCAACATGCAGCTACGCCACGAAGTGATCAAGGCCATCCGCCGGTTCTTAGAAGACAAGGAAGATTTTATCGAGGTGGAAACCCCCATCTTGACCCGATCTACGCCGGAGGGGGCAAGGGACTACATTTTGCCCTCACGGGTTAACCCTGGCGAATGGTACGCCCTACCCCAGTCGCCCCAACTATTTAAGCAGCTGCTGATGGTGTCCGGGTTTGACCGTTATTACCAGATCGCCCGCTGCTTTCGCGACGAAGACCTGCGCGCCGACCGTCAGCCCGAGTTTACCCAGCTCGACATGGAAATGAGTTTC
>JBCDDJ010000311.1:0-7956 GCA_039180385.1 Cyanobacteria bacterium P01_G01_bin.38
ACTACTCGAGCATCATATTTCCTAAATCCTCATTCGATTTATCTTCTCGATGATGCTCAAGGTATTGGTTCACCATTTCTTCTGTCGTTTCTCCCGTGCTCCAAACTCCATAACCTATAGCCCAGAAATGCCTACCCCAGTACTTGCGACGTAGCTCTTCGTATTCTTGCTGTAATCTTCGTGAGGTCCTGCCTTTCATTTTCTTCACTAAATTGCTAATGCTCTGGTAAGGAGGATACTCTATATGCATATGGATATGATCTTTACCTACTACTCCCTTTAGTATCACTACATCTTCTGCATCACATATCTGCAACAATAATTCTCGACATCGTTCTTGAATACTCCCTCGTAAAACTTTATAGCGATATTTCGTACACCATACGATATGAGCTGTTAATCTTGAGCGACTATGACTATTCACTCTTGAATTTGGCCTACTTGTCATTCTGACAAGTTAAAAAATTTGACCCCAGACTGAAAGATATGGACTGAAAGTCCATAGTGGTTCAGTCTGACGATCAACGTGATCAAGTCTTGCAATGGTGGCTTCTGCAAAGGCGATTCCCCTCATTATTCAAGTTGAGATTTTAATTTCTTGAATTGAGACTAATGTTGAGCTAATTTAGTCTCATTGCGAGACAATGAACTGAGTGCCTGGCATAATGTGCAACTAGCCACCTAACAAGATCTATAGGTAGTTCTTAGGTGTATCTAGCTGATTCTGGATGGATATAGTGAAAAAGTAGATCTAGGATAAATAGCTAAGCATCAACAAAGTTACATGAACCCGATAGATATGCCGTCGTCAAAGATATTTATCAGCTGGTCGGGAGATGCCAGTCGGCGTGTAGCAGAAGCTCTTCGTGACTGGCTTCCGTGTATCGTAGATTGCCCTCAGTTATGGATGTCCTCACATGACATACCGGAAGGTAGTCGCTGGGCGAACGAACTTGCTACTCGGTTAGATATGTGCAATTTCGGTATCATTATCCTTACTATAGAGAATCTGACTTCACCATGGATACATTTTGAATCAGGAGCATTATCAAAGGACCTCCTCTCAGGACGTGTAATCCCTTTCCTTGTAGGTATCGAGAAGTCTTCCCTTACAGGTCCACTAAAGCAATTTCAGTCCCTCACAGCTGAGCGTGCCGGTACACTTCGTCTCGTAAAGGCAATTAACTCCATCTTGCCTTCCCCTACACCAGATGCGATTTTCGAGAAACGATATGATGCATTCTGGCCAGAGTTTGCCACTACTTTAGAAGACGTAATTTCAAATGTTGATCTTCCAAAGTCTCCAATCTCAGTGGAAAACCTCCAGAAGCAGCTTTCTGAAACTACCGAGATGTTGAAAGAAATTGTAAGTGCATGGAATATGCCTCGTGTTGTGGAAGAGCAGAGCCGTAAGTCTCAATCTTCACTACAGGAAATTTTGCCCTTCGAAGGTATTTGGGTTGACACTATGGAGAATACTCATGTATGTTTTCGACGCGTTGGGAAAGTTTTCTATGCTCCATATTGCTTTGGTGGCAATAACTCCCTTACTGGCGTTTTTTACGATTGGAAACAGCTGGGTCACTACTGGTTTGCAAAATTTCAATGGCTACGAGATAGTCAAATGAAAGGCTTCGTTTTTCTTACGCCTATAACAGAGGATAAACTGTCTGGCGCATGGTGGTTTGATGATGCCCAAAAAGATGTATCCTCCATAGCTGCAGAGGGCATAAATTCTCATAAAGATGGCCAACGGATCTTCTTGATACGCCAACGTGATGAACAATTCCCTGAATGGGCAAATGCGTATTTAGAAAAGTTAGAACGGCAGTCACCATATGAGAACCCGCTTAACATAATTGTCTGACGGTATCATTACACACCTAGCTCAGATAGGTAGGACCCTTCAGGCAGATTAGAAAAGATTTCCACGGATTAATTTAATAGAGGGTAAGACTGATGGCAACGCTGACGATAGAAATACCCGATGAGCTGATGGAGCAGCTCTCTCCGTTTAGAGATCAATTACCCGAGTTACTGCGTCGCGGCCTCCAACCCTTGGCGCTACCAGCGCAAGTCTATCGCTATATCCTCGACTTTCTGGCAAGCCAACCTACCCCTGAGCAGGTTGCGGAATTTCGCCCAACTTTAGAGATGCAAGACCGGCTGAGGTATTTGGTGAGCCGAGAACAGGACGGTGAGCTGAGTGCTGATGAGCGCCAGGAACTCAACGAATGTGAACGTATCGAACATTTGATGATCATGCTCAAAAGTGGCAGTTTGCTAAATGTTAATCAGGCTGCTGACTCGTGACCGACCTACCTGAAGCCTTATGTCGTTGCATCATTGCCAAGAATGTTCCCTGACTCCCAAAAACTCAAGTTGAGACTTAAATTCTCTAAATTGAGACCAGGGATGTAGTGCCTGAGTCTCGTAATGAGGCAACGGCGAATGACTTTTCTCCGGGGGGAGTACAATACTTAAAAATTTATGCAGTAGTTTAGCGATGCCCAGCATTTTTATCTCTTATCGTCGAAGCGACAGTGGCGATATCACCGGGCGCATTTATGACCGATTGGTGGGTCACTTTGGCCCAGATGTCATCTTCAGAGATATTCAGTCGATCCCGTTCGGGGTAGACTTCCGAAACTATATTGAAACCGAACTGAGTGGCTGTCAGGTGTTAGTTGCGGTGATTGGCCCTACCTGGCTGACTGTGCAAGATGCAGAGGGCAATCGCCGTCTAGATCATCCTGGTGATTGGGTGCGGCTTGAAATTGAAACTGCTTTGCAGCGGGGTATTCCGGTGATTCCGCTATTGGTGAGTATGGCCCGACTTCCAAGAGCTGTAGATCTGCCGGACTGTTTACAGCCGCTGGCCTATCGCAGCAGTACGACTGCCCGAGCTGATCCAGATTTTCACCCAGATATGGATCGGCTAATTGAAGGGCTAACCGAGCTTTTGAGTACTCGGTCGCCCGCTCAGGTGGTAAGTTCCCCGGTTCCTAATAATATTCCTCCCCCCAAGACCAGCTGCTTTGTGGACCGTGAACGGCCCATCGAGACTGTTCATCAACTGCTACAGCAGCACCAGCTGGCTGTAATCACCAGCGTCAATAGTGCAGGGGGTATGGGTAAGACAGAGCTTGCCACCCAATATTCTCTCAAGCACCGTCAGGACTACCGGGGAGGCGTGTGCTGGTTGTATCCAAAACAATCGAACCTTGGTCCTCAGATTACTGAGTTTGTGCGAGCTCATTTCTCCGAAATTTTGATGATTCCTGGGGATCTGGCGTTGCAAACCCAGGTTTCGTTCTGCTGGAATAAATGGCCCGAGGATGATGTGCTGATTGTGATTGATGATTTGGTGGATTACAGCACAGTTCGAAGCTATCTGCCCATAAACAATCCTCGATTTAAGGTATTGATCACAACTCGTGAGCGGTTAAGCTTGCCCCGATCTCAGCAATTAATTTTGGGCGGTTTACCCCGTGAGTCATCGCGCCAGCTGTTAGGACATTTGTGGGGAGAAGATGTTTTACAACAACAGGCAACTCTCGCGGATCAGCTGTGTGAATATGCTGAACATTTACCCCAAAAACTGCATCTGATCGCTGCTCTGGCAGGGGATAAATTTCTGACTGGGGAGGGTGGCTAATGCTAGAAGATTTACTCATACAGCTTCGTCAGAAAGATATAGAAATCAATAATGCTGATCAGTCTGGCCTTGCTGCTATCTTTGAGTTGAGCTGGCAGTCACTGAGCCTTGAGGCCCAAACTTTGGGATGTTTTCTCAGTTTGTTTGGGCTGGCTCCGATTTCTCGAAAGTTGTTAGAGCAAATCCTTGACGGGATTAAACTGGATCATTTGCCCGTTGATGATCTGAGCGAACCATTAGCTGAGCTGGTTAAGAAGTTTCTGGTACAGGTGACCAGACCCGACACCTACGCACTGCATGAGCTGATGCGCGAACGCTTTGAACAAGCGCTGTCTGAGCTGAGCAATGCCGACGCGCTAAAGCATATCTATTGTAAGGGAATAGCTACCCTGGCCCGACAAATGCCTGGTAGGCCAACCCTGGCTGACATTGAGGCGTTTAGCCCCCGTGTGCCCCACATTATTGAAGCTGCAACTACCCTGCAAAGCTGGCTAACTGACAAAGATTTGACTTGGCCATATGTCTGCTTGGGACGATTTTATGAGGTTCAAAGTGCTTTTGATCAGGCTGAGCTGTGGTACGCACGCTGCTTAGATATCAGCTACCAGCGCCTGGACAACGAGCATCTCGATGTAGCCGTGAGCCTCAACAATCTGGCGGTGCTCTACGACAATCAAGGGTACTACAGCGAAGCCGAACGATTCTACCAAGAAGCCCTGGTGATGTATAAACGGCTATTGAGCAACAAGCATCCCGATGTAGCCTTGAGTCTCAGCAGTCTGGCGGTGCTCTACGACAATCAAGGGCACCACAGCGAAGCCGAACCGCTTTTGCAAGAAGCCCTGACAATCTGGCGTGAGCTCGCCCAGAAAAGCCCGCGCACCTATTTGCCCTATGTTGCAAGGACGCTGAACGATTTGGCGCTTTTGCAAAAGGCGCAAAATGAACTGATTCAGGCCCAGACAAACTACCAAGAAGCCCTAGCTATTAGGCGTCAACTAGCTAAGGAGAACCCACGCGCCTATTTGCCCTATGTTGCAGGGACGCTGAACGATTTGGCGCTTTTGCAAGCGAACCAGAAAGAACTGGAGGCTGCCCAGACAAACTATCAAGAAGCCCTAGCTATTAGGCGTCAGCTAGCCCAGGAGAACCCACTCATCTGTTTGCCCCATGTTGCAGCGACGCTGATTAACCTAAGCATTTTTTATTTGCAGACAAAGCCTGACAAAGATCGATCCGTGGCAACGGCCACAGAAGCTCTGGAGATACTGCAAGGTTTTCAAAATAATCCCAGCTTGCAGCGCTATACAAATGTAGCCATCCAGATACTAAAAGCCAATGTCGCAAAGCTTGACTAGTTGCGTAAAAAGCAAATAATCAAGCCTCTAAAGTCCTTATTTTGGAAGGAGCTTTAGAGGCTTTTATTTTTAGCTGGACTAAAATTGGACTAAATTTTGAGTCCTTTTTACGCTGACCTCAAAAATGCCCTAAAAGGCAGTTTACCCGCCTAAACGGCCTGTGTGGCAGTAACTTCGCGCTTTTCCGCGTCACTGGCCAGGAACTTTTCCAGTTCCGTCAGCGCATCCGCATCTACCTTAGTCTGCATCGGGCAAAACTTAGGCCCACACATCGAGCAAAACTCAGCCGTCTTATAAATATCAGCAGGCAAGGTTTCATCGTGATACTCCCGTGCCCGCTCCGGATCGAGGGACAGCTCGAACTGCTTATGCCAGTCAAAGTTGTACCGCGCCGCCGACAGTTCATCATCGCGATCGCGAGCCCCCGGACGATGTCGAGCAATATCCGCAGCATGGGCCGCAATCTTATACGCGATCAGCCCGTTGCGCACATCCTCAGCATTGGGTAGGCCAAGATGTTCTTTCGGCGTCACATAGCAAAGCATCGCCGTGCCGTGCCAACCTGCCATCGCCGCCCCAATTGCACTCGTAATGTGATCGTAACCCGGCGCAATATCCGTCACCAGCGGCCCCAGCACATAAAAAGGCGCTTCCGAGCATACCTCCATCTGCTTTTTCACATTAAACTCAATCTGATCCATCGGCACATGACCTGGCCCCTCGACCATCACCTGCACATCGTGCTCCCAGGCTCGACGCGTCAGCTGACCCAGCGTATTCAGCTCAGCCAGCTGCGCCTCATCCGACGCATCATGGGTGCAGCCCGGTCGCAGCGAATCTCCCAAGCTAAAAGAGACATCATATTTTTTGAAAATCTCAATGATGTCATCAAAGTGAGTGTACAGCGGGTTTTGCTGATGGTGATGCAACATCCACCGAGCAATGATGCCACCGCCCCGCGACACAATCCCAGTCACCCGACTGCGCACCAGCGGCAAATGCTCAATCAAAATCCCGGCATGGATGGTCATATAGTCCACCCCTTGCTGGGCATGTTTCTCAATGATGTGCAAAAAGTCATCGGCGATGAGATTTTCAATCTGACCATGCACACTTTCGAGCGCCTGATAGATCGGCACCGTCCCAATGGGGATCGGCGACGCCTGGATGATCGCCGTGCGAATCTTGTCGAGATCACCACCCCCCGTCGATAAATCCATCACCGTATCCGCGCCATACTTCACCGCCAGCTCAAGCTTGGCCACTTCTTCTGCCAAGTCCGAGCTGTTGGGCGACGCGCCGATATTGGCATTCACCTTGCACTGACTCGCCACTCCAATCGCCATTGGCTCCAAGTTGGCATGGTTAATATTGGCTGGAATGATCATCCGCCCCCGCGCCACCTCAGACCGAATCAACTCAGGCTGAAGATTTTCCCGATTGGCAACGTAAATCATCTCCTCAGTAATCACACCTTGCCGGGCATAGTGCATCTGGGAGACATTTCCGTGCCCCTGCCGTTTGACAATCCACTCTGAGCGTAACTGTGAACGCAGCCTAGATCGCGACATATTCGATTGACCTCTATAAACAGCTTCCCTCCGCCGGTTTTAACCGGACTCAGGTTCCAAGGGTGTATTCTCAGCCCCGCTTAGTGGGCACCCCTAGCTATACCGGCAAAGCATATCACGAGATGAAGGCTGCGCAACCATTAGCAATCAACGTCAACAATTGCCGAGACGACAAACGAATATTCACGGCATGTGCAATTTCCCTAGTTCTCCCTTTTTCAAGGGGGCTGGGGGGATCCTCAAAATTTAGATGAGGTGAGGGAGTGAGAGGGTGCGGCGGTGATTCAGGAGGCAGCTATATCCCCATTCACCAGCGCGGCATACTCACCCAATCCGAAAATTTAGGGATGACAGACTATCGCCGCAAGACATTAGTCCCATATTGAGATTAGATTGATTCAGCATGAGTCTTAATATTGAATTTATGAGTCTATTTTTTAGACAGAATTTCAGTCACAATCTCAAGGGCTGAGGTGACATCCCTCCTCCAGCTTCAAAAAAAGGCGATCCATTTTTGAATGAATCGCCTTTTAGGTTATCTCTTATGAGTATTCTTTTGTCGGTGATGTTTTTGTCAGTGATGTTAAGGTTGTTGCCAAAATCATCCAAAATAAGGCAAGAGGCCAGCGCGTTCAAACACTTGACTAACCTGGGCATTCATTCCTTTAACCACAATCGTTGCGCCCTCCTGTTGAGATCGGAGAATACCTTCCAAAAAGACAGAAGTTGTTGCCGGATCAACAAAGCTAGTTCTTGCCATATCCAAGATGAGCGTGACCCCTGGGCGAATTTTCTGCTTCAGGTCCTCTGCAAAGAAAGGCGAGATAATCATGTCTACACGATTGGGAAGCCGAATAATCTCACGAAGCGTAGCCGAATCTGTGTTCATAGGTAACAAATAATACATGGTGTAGATTCACTATAAGCAATAGCTATGCTGATTGCGTGGGCCATATTGCTTGTGTGAAAGCAATATTACGGATTCTCTCAAAAATCAAATCATCGGTTTTTACTGAGTCTTTTATAGAATCAATAAATACATATTCAAATTTAAGTCCACGTACCACTGCCAGCACTATACAACCAGCCTCTCAGCACCCCCCTGCATTCAAATCTGCGGTAAATACCAGACAATCACTCAGTACCCATACTGACTACGCGGATCATAAAAGAAAACAGAAATATAATCTCAAAATAAGATTAATCAACCTCTTTTTAAGTCCTAAATCGAGATGTTTAAGTCCCTGATTGAGATTCAGGCTTTAGGACTGAGAACTGAACCACTATGGACTGAAAGTCCATAGGTTCTGAGAGGGACTAAAAGTCCCGGCTTCCGAACATGTTCGGAAGAACTAGAAAGATAAATCCG
>JBCDDJ010000312.1:0-7948 GCA_039180385.1 Cyanobacteria bacterium P01_G01_bin.38
GGCAATGGCCAGCACAATACCTGCTCTTCGTCTCAGGGCTGTTTCGATCTCTGGCCCCGCCTTGGAGATCACGACGCAGGATTTGCCCCGCATTAGGAGCTGGAGCCGTAATGACCGATGCGAAGAAAACGTCCTCCAGCAAATTACGACTTTGGGTACGAAACCACGGTACCTTGGGCGAGTAAATAACGTGGTCTGTGTACAAAAGCGAATCTTGAGCCCGGTTTACCTCGTAATAGGTCGGCTGCGTTAGCTTGCCCTGCTTCTAAAATTTCGAGAGTGGCTTGGGCAATTCCTTTTAGAGACATAGCTTCTTGAATACATGGATCATTGTGCGATGTCATCCCTTCAATTCTTCAAGCAGAGATTCCGCAGCGAAGATCGTTTCGATCCATGGTATTGTCTTGACTCCGAGCGAAGCTTGCATCAAGCCCTGCTAAATTGACCAAGGACGCCGCATAATGGGGATGAGGATTGATGATGGATATCTACCCTAATGTTTCGCAAGTTGAGTCGGCCTCCGATTGTTTTAATGGTTGCGATCGCGCTGTTCGCACTCATCACTGGCATCGCGGCAAACCAACTCGCCGCCAGCGAACTGATCACCCCAGATGAGCTGATCACCCTGATCGAAACCGATAGCCCACCCGCCATTCTTGACGTCCGCACCCCCGCCGAGTATGCCAGGGGCCATGTACCTGGCGCGGTCAATATTCACTTTCAAGAGATTTCTAACCGCTTGGATGAAGTCGCAGCCCTTGACCAACAAAAAATCGTAGTTTACTGCGAACGCGGCATTCGAGCGAGCATCGCCGAAACCACATTAGAAGCCGCAGGCTACGAAGTCCTCCAACTCGAAGGGGACATGGTCGGCTGGCGCTCGAGCGGACTACCCACCGAATAACTGTCCTCAGCATATACAGGATCCATTCAGTCTCCCCAATCGGCGTAGGCCGATTTCGTAATTGTTGCCGCGGTTTCTAACCGCCAGGCAAATTCAAAAATCAACCCGGCTCCAATCACAGCATCCTCACCACATCGGACAAACAGGTAATGCTCTTATCGGCATGGTCCTTCCACAAAAACTCTCCTGTGGGGTCAATATAGATCGTCGCCGTGCCCGCACTGCGCCCCGCCTGTAGGTCAAACACATAGTCCCCCACCATCACCGCATCATGGGGTGCCGCGTCCCAAGCAGTCAGCAAGTGCAAGATGCCATCCGGGCTGGGCTTCGGCGGGCAGCAATGGCGGCTCAACACAAAATCAGGCTCAAAAAACTGATCCAGATTACATGCCGCCAAAGTCGCATGGGCATTCGGCTTTGTGTTGCGGGTGAGCACACCAATTTTCCGACCCTGAGCCTTTAAGGTTGAGAGCAGTTCATAAGCCCCTGACTGCTGGGTTGCTTTATGAGCAATCTCTAGCTCGATTGCTTCAAGTTGAGCATGGATCTGACTGGCTCGGGGCTCAGGCACCTTTGCCAGCGACTCTAAAATCGGCTCCTCCGGGGGCAGCCCCAACTCAGCCTTGATGCCCTCAAAATCATGGATGCTCACCGTCAAGGTGCCATCCATATCAAAGATCCAATAGTTACGTTGGTGTAGTTGGGGGGACATAGGCAGTGGGTAGTGGGTAAGCCGGTAACAGTACGGTATCATCGCCAATCACCAATCACCAATTAACAGGAACTCCATCACATAACCAACCGACGTCTGTTTATTTGAGCGGATGATGCTCGGCCAACAATCTCTCCACACGCGCCTCATCTACCTTGGCAATGATTTTTCGAGATTCGTGCTGGTCACGAGTCGTTTTTGATATGCTAATCGTTGAGCTGACCGTGAACAAGACGCTAACAGCCATATAGCCCCTAGACCAGGCATTCATCGGCATGTAAATCAGCCCCATCGTAGTTGCAAATAAAGACACCACAAACGATATCCAACATTGAAGAATCCAGCCAGAGCTGTGGAGAGAATTATTACTCATGTCTTTCATGGGAATAGCCTCATCGACTTGGGTACATCGGGTTAACTGCATTTTGACAAACCCATCTCCGAAGCATCAATGCATTCAGGGCACCTGCAAGAAGCCTATCGTTGGGAGTCGGGTTGGCTAAAAGTACTAAGAATCAAACCGAAGCAGATCGAAGTTTTTGAGGCTAAATCATCAGGAAACCCAGGGCCAACTGATGAAGTCACACATAGCTAGCTGACACCGCTGATGGAATCTGCGATATAGAAAAGGGATATCTGCTTGAGCCGAATCGTTCTAGCCGGGGCAGACCTCAGGAATCAGGCGTAGAGAAAAACTCCCTACCCACTACTTTTTACTCCCTACCCACCGCCCATTACCCACCACTCATCACCCCTACCCATCACCCATCACTGTGCGTTTAGATCCTTCCCAACTCGATGACTGTTTTCCGGTAGAGCGCCAAAAGTATTATGCTGATCTGCTGCGCGGGCGGGTGGGGCTAACGCGCCGTCGGGCAGAGTGCTTTACCAGACTGTGGGCCTATCTCTGTCTTAAACAGCAACCGATGAACAGGTGCGAAACGCTGATGCCCATTGATGACTGGGTCAGCTGCACCTGTCGCGAAGCGATGGCGCTGTTTTATATCGATACCGATCGGGGCAGTGAGCGCTCGGCAGGGCTGATGCTCGATAAGCTGGCCGCGCTAGGGCTGATTAAAAAAATATTTGATGGCAATACGCTTGCGATCGCAATCCCCCCCATCCCCGAACTGTTGGATACAGAACAATCCACAGCCCAGAGAGCTGATTTATTTACCGATACCTTTGACCCGCGCTGCGACGCCATCCCGGTTGCCAACCTGCTCGCCCAAAACTATAACTGGATGAATCGCAACAGCGACGCAGTGCCCTATCGCATCGCTCAGTTACTACGGGACTGGGCCGATCAATATGCAGTAGGCATGCGAGTCCTACGCCAGCGCAACACCCAAAACCCGGCAGGGTTTTATCTGCTCTACCCCACCCGGCGCAGCTCAGAAGTTCACTTCTTTGGGCCTCCCAGTAAAGGGCTGCACCTCAGCGCCCTGGAGGCCACCGACGATCGCTTTGAGATGGCCCTGCCAGGGGATACCGATTGCCGCGCCGTCTTTGCCCGTAGTTGGATTATCGACGCTCCTTACTGGAAAACCCACCAGCGCGTTTTACTCCAGGACGCACAGCAAATCTTGACCCAAATGCAGCAAGACTTTCCCAATCTGTGCGATATCTATACCCTGACCATTCACCCGATCTACGAAGACCTGATCCAGGGCCTGGGCTTTCAAAAGCTGGGGGTTGACCGACAGTCCTCTATGTATTGGGCCTATTTGCCCCTCGATCGGTTTTTGGCAACAGATCTGCAATAAAAAAGCCCGACGCCTACCAGGGCATCGGGCCTTATCACAAGCTGGAGAGTCTCAAAAAAACAATCTTTTTAAGTCAGACAGGCTTACTTAGCCATAGACTGACTGGCATAAGCGTCATACCCATAGGCAGGCACCCGCTCATTAAAGTTTGTGTCGCGACCGGTGAAAGACCTAGCCAGTTGCTCAAACTCGTCAGAACTCCAGTTGCGATCGTGGATGGGCTTGGTCTGCTCACCGCGGAAGTAAGCCTGAGTTCCAATGATGGACGCTGCCAACCAACCGACAATAATCAGCGCTAATACGATAGCCATAAAAATAAGCTCCTTGAAGGTGTTCCAATCGAAAGCTAGCTCGACCTCAGGAGTAAGCTAACCGTCTACGTAAACAAATGTAACGCAATATGTTAAGAAATGTCAAATAAGATTGACATCCTTTCTGCTAAAGCTGGCTGACTCTGATGTGGCTAAAGCATAGCCAGAATGGGTATAGTCAGCCTTTACCGAGCCGCTTTAACTCGGGTATCGTTTAGCGGTCTAGGCAGGTGACTGAGTTGGCAATCATATTGGTCACAAAAGTTTTGTAGCCAACGGTCTGAAACAAGACGTTGACCTTATCTTGCTCGTACCGCAGCACCTGGCCTTTGCCAAAGTTTGTGTGGATGATGGTGCTGCCGATGGGGAAGGGTTGTGGATACTTGGGGGAGTCTGCTGACCCAGTGTCGCAGCGATCGCAATGCTGGCAGGGGGCGTCAAAAGCTTCGCCAAAATAGCTCAGAATATAGCGGCGGCGGCAGGTGTCAGTCTCAGCATAGCCGCGGACCATGTGTAATCGGGAGTGGTCAAACTGTTTGCGTCGGGCCTGTTGGGTCAGGGCTCGGTCAACGACGCTATCCACGTCAGTTTCAGAGGCAATCTGGGTAATGCTACCGTCCGGAGTCCGCTCAATTAATCCGGCGGTCTCAAGGTGCTCTAGCGCCGCTGAGAGCTTAGCCTGGGAAAGATCAAAGTGCTCTAGCAGCTGGGCTTTAGACGGGGGAGTGGGCACCGCGTCTAGCAACTCTGCCAGCCCAGACAAGGTTTCCTCATCAACAGTGCCACCGCCGTTAAAAAAACGCTGCAGTTTCATGTCATCAGCGTGGTAAAACAGCAGGGCGGTGGCGGGCTCACCATCGCGCCCGGCTCGGCCAATCTCCTGGTAATAGGCATCGACAGAACTCGGGATGTGATAGTGATAGACAAACCTGACGTTGGGTTTGTCGATGCCCATACCAAAGGCGGTGGTAGCGACAATCACATCAATATTATCCTGCATAAACCGGGTTTGGACCGCCTCTCGGGCTGCTGTGCCCATCCCCGCATGGTAGGCAGCGGCTTGAATGTGATGAGATTGCAGCGTCTCGGCAATCTGATCAGCCGCCTTTCGGGTCGCGACATAGATAATGCCGGGGGTGGCTGCTCTGTTCACTGCCTGCATCAGCGCGGATAGCTTCTCTGCTTTGTCGTAAAATCGACGAACGCTCAGATACAGGTTGGGTCGGTCAAACCCTCTGACGATCTCGACCGGGTTGGTCATCTCCAACCGCTCAATAATTTCCTGGCGCACCAGAGGGGAGGCCGTTGCCGTCAGCGCCAGCACCACCGGATGACCCAAGGCTTCAATAACGCCTCCCAGCTGTAAATAGTCGGGGCGAAAGTCGTGGCCCCACTCGCTGACGCAGTGGGCTTCATCGACCACAAACAAAGAGGGTCGAACAGCCTGGATCTGTTCCAGGGTTTCGGCATTGCTAAACTGCTCGGGGGCCAGGAAAACAAATTCTAGGGATTGATTTTTTAGCTGCTCGAAAACGGCGTCTCGTTCGGTCTGAGTCAGCAGCGAATTGAGGACGGCTGCTCGAACGGTGCCCTGGGCTGCGATCGCATCCACCTGATCCTGCTGCAGTGCAATCAGAGGAGAAATCACCACCGTTATCCCCTTAATCCGTAGCGCAGCGATCTGATAAATCGCTGACTTGCCAGACCCGGTAGGCATCACGGCCAGCGTGTCGCGACCGCTTAGCACCTGCTCGAGCGCATGATGTTGAGCAGGTCGCAGGTTGTCATAGCCAAACACCTGTTGGGCAATTTGCTCTAGTACAGCACTAGAAGGGTCGGATGGCTCAGGGTTGGGCATGACTCTTAATAGGTTCCTCGCAACAAGACAGATCAGCTTAGGCTCTAATTTTGATTGGCTGCTTGCATCCTCGACGTCTCTCATAAGAGAGATATTCTCGATAATTGCTATTAGCCAGTCAGATCGATCTGTCGAGCGTTCTCCAGTGGCTATAGCTCTGCTGTATTCATATGCTTTAGGCGCATTGCGGTCTCTTCATCCGCTGGAAACAGCGACTCTATTCGCAATTCTTGTAGCGTGATGTCGTTGGGTGTTCCCAGGGTGGCAATGGTTGAGAAAAAGCTCAGCTGCTGGCCATCTTTTTTGAAATTGACTGTTAGCAGGGGCATTTGCCATCCCTGGTAAGGGCCGGCTTCCCACAGCCGAGTCACGTCTGGGTAGCTCATTAGCTCGTCAAATAATTCAAGCGATGTCGTGTTCTGCCCGACTTCCAAGGTTTCTCGGTAAACCCGACGAATTAGATGGCTGGCGACGGTTTCCCAATTCGTGATGGTTGGTCTGAGGGCAGCCGGGTGTAACGTTGCTTTCATCAGGTTAAATCTGCCGTCTGCATCCATGCAAGCCTGCAACCCGTCTGCATCCATCAGCAGGGTCATTACCCTCTGGGCAGCCTGGTTGCTATCAATTTGATTCCAATAGCGATCCATCACGATGGCAGGGAATGGCTCTTGCTGGGCCAGCATAAAGTCAAGGGCTTTGCGGATGGGGGCCAACTCCGGATCGGACAGGTCGCTCTCGGTAAAAACCGGGGCAAAGCCAGCAGCGGTGAGCAGTTTGTTTTGTTCTCGAAAGGAAATATTCAACACCGTCGCCAACTGCAACACCATTTCACGACTGGGTTTGGCCCGACCCGATTCTAAAAAGCTAATGTGGCGTTGGGAAACATCACTGTTTAGAGACAGGGCCAGCTGACTCAGATTGCGCTGCTTGCGCCAGTATTTGAGCAGTTCGCTAAAAGTATCAGACAGGAAGGTGTTCATGGGAAAGAGGTCGGAATATCTTGGCAGTATTTGAAAACTTGATTACCTCTAAGGTAATTGTTTCTGTTATGTAGGGTGGTCATAATCGAGGCAATTGATTTGAGTGACTGCCCTATGACACCTACTATCACGACTCGACGTTCAACCCACAAAAATATTTATCTAGCGCTGGCCATCTTTGGCAGTATTGTTCCCTGGTATTTTTTGATTGAGTTTTTGCAGCAACGGGGAAATGCAGCTGTGGGGAGCTTTTTTGCCGAGGCGTTTGCTAACCCGGTGGCGAGTGCCTTAGCCGCCGATTTGCTGATCACTTGTGGGGTATTCTTCTGTTTTAGTTTCATTGAGCTAAAAAGATTAGGGCTATCTCGCCGTTGGCTAGCCCTCTACATGGGTTTAACCTTCGGGATTGGGCTATCTTGTTCGCTACCGATATTTCTTTATCTGCGGGAGACACAACACAGCTAAGGATTCGATCTCACTTTGCGTAACGATTGAGTTCAAACGTGTTGATCTCCTTTGACGCGTTCGATGCTCAAATGGCACTACCCGGACTCAAAAAATGGCCCTTTGCCCTAGTGCTGCTAGGTTTCTCAGCACTGGGGCTTTTGCGCTATCTATCGACTCACTCGCCTAACTACCAACGGCTGGAGGTACTGCTGTCTGAGCAACAGTGGAAGGCTGCGGATCAAGAAACTGAGAAGCTGATTTTAGAAATTGGGTGGTATCGCGATCGCACGATTTTTGGCGGCAGCTATGGTGGGTTGATTGAGTTTCCCTGCCAGGATTTAGCCACCATCGACAATCTATGGCGCACCCACAGCCAGGGAAAATTTGGTCTGAGCGTCCAGCAGCAGTTTTGGGCTAGCCTCGACCCCGACGACTTCGAAGACGAATTCAGACTGTATGATGCACTCCTAGACAAGTTCGGTTGGTCGCAAACCATCACCTATTCACTGGATGCCCCGACCGGGCATCTCCCGTCGCAAAGCTGGATGTACGAATCTAGCCCTGGTAAAGGCGAGGCCTGGATTGAGAGCGGCCTGGTTTTATACCGACGCATAGCAGAGTGCGGTATTGGAGATACCTGATCTCGATTATCGACAGCCCCAGAAGACAGGCCACTCAGAGATAGAATGGTAAGCCAACTGTCGTTATGCCCTTCTATCTCTATGCAGACCGCTGTGACCCAGCCTCAATCCTCCCAGACCCCGATTCATCCAATTTTTGACAGTGGTCCCTATCGCAAAATAGAAGCCTGGCTGGGAGAGCAGTCTACTGTCAGCAATTCTCCCTTTTTTACGGTGGAGCAGTTTCCTTGGGCCACCAAACTTGAGGCCAATTGGCAAGTGATTCGAGATGAGTTAGATCAGGTGCTGCAACAGGTAGACACGCTGCCGAGCTTTCAAGACATCATGCC
>JBCDDJ010000313.1:0-7942 GCA_039180385.1 Cyanobacteria bacterium P01_G01_bin.38
GAACCGGTGCAGAACGCGCTCAGGCGTTGGCCGAGCGGTTGCGAGAGCTCGGCATAGATCCAGATACCGTCTAATTTCGCACCCAATCTACCCACAGATCGAATTCCAACCGTTCGCTCCTATCTCCTACCTCCTATTCCAACCGTTCGCTCCTATCTCCTACCTCCCAGCCAAACCATTTTGACCCAGCCAAACACCCCACAAAATCATCAAGCTATCCAGAAGCTGGCCAAGGTTTTTGTAAACAACTCCGTTCGTTTTAGAGACAGTCGGGCAATCTAACAGTGGAGTGTCCAGACGGATACCCAGACCGTTCTCCGAAGCTTATAGGAAGCAATAGTTGGCAACATGGAGCAGAAAACATTCAAGTCTCCAAACGGGACAGACGTTATGATTTTGACGCCAACCGGGCGTCTCGATATCACCACCGCTTGGCAGTTTCGCCTGAAGCTGCAGGAGTGTATTTCTGGGGTGACTCCCCATGTTGTGGTTAACCTGAGTCAGGTCAACTTTATCGATAGTTCGGGGTTGACCTCCCTGGTCGCTGGCATGCGCGACGCTGATAAGGTCAAAGGCAGCTTTCGAATTTGTAATGTTCATCCTGAGGCCAAGCTGGTGTTTGAAGTCACTATGATGGACTCTGTTTTTGACATCTACGAAACCGAAGACGAAGCCCTGTCTGGCTCCCTTGAGCGGGTTGCCTAGCGATAGGTTAGCCGCTGGCGCTAACGACCGAAACCCACCCTAGCCCTCTAGGGGGGAGAGATCGGTAAGTTATTCCATTTCTGATCCCAAGTAGCCCTCCTGGGCAATGTCGTTTTAAGGCAGCGGGCAATTTAGTGCGTGGCCTTGACCGACATCGGAGCGCTCAGGGGCGATTTTTGAAAGCGATGGGAGAGTTTTTCTAATAGCCGGCTCTGGTTTTGGGGCTGACTTGGGGTGTCACGCTCACAGGTCATAGTAAATCTGATGTAGGGGGCTTCCTCCGTTATCCCCACAAAGATGAGCCGGAATGCGATTTTGAGGACATCTTCGGTGGGTTGCCGCGTCAACTTTGCGATCTGTGCTAAGGAGTGGCCACCCTCGGCAATCTTCAAGACTTCTTTCTCAATGGTATTGAGTTTAATTTTAGGGGCGTTTACGCGGCGCTTGCGGAGGCTAGAGTCTGGACTAGGCAGCTTTGGCTGCAACGCATTCCAGTTTTTTAGGGCGCGTAGACCTGGCAGCATCATCTCAGTGGCTGGGATTTTGATATTGGTCATCTCCGAGTACGGGAGCGCCGCTTGGGGATGAAAGGCAAAGTGAACGTCAGGGGCCTGGAATAAGACGCACAGGTATCTTAAGATCTGGTGGGTAAATAGCGATCGCAACTGCCGGGTGGTGAGCACACCATTGTCTTTGAGAAATTTGCCCAGGGGTTGTTGATCGGGGCAGCGTTGCAGTAAACGTGGTAGCGTAGCCGCTTTAAGTGGAACCCGCTGCTGGATGAGTTTCATCAGACCGCGACCATCGGAGCGGTGGGTCGCGGCGATCAAGTTGCCCCGGTGAAACCAAAAAGAATATTGTTGAGCGTCTTGATTGCCCTTTGGACGGTACTTTGAGGCAGGCTTTAGGCAAAGTTGGCCTGTCTTTTGACTCTCTTGAAAAGCCTTAAAGAGGGCGGGTAGAGAAACGTCTGATGTATAACCTTGAAGCGTCATGGGATGATTGGTTGCCCTACAAAACTCTGTGAACTGGTAGTGCGTGACCGATTTTGGGTACCCTTTAATTTTCGGTAACTGGCCGATGTTTAGAAACAGCAATTCGGCTTAATCTTGATGGTCTCTTGGCTGGTTAAATAGGGCTATCACGACGGAGATTCGCATGGCGAACCCAGGGAGCCCAGCTAAAATTTGCACCGCCAGAGGACCGGTTGTTATCCGTGGGGCTCGTTGGCGTCAATGGCTGGTCTGTGTTGTCTTAGCCATCATCCTTTGGCTATGGGGAAGGGTCGCCCCGGTGGGGGCAGCGCCCCTAACCGTGGGAGAGCTCCAGCAGCGGATCGAACAGCCTGTGCGCAGAGAAGGTCAACTCACCCTAGATTTGCGACAGACTACCCTTGACCTGCGCGATCAAAATGCGGACTTTCGCGATCGCTTTTATGAGCAGGTGCAAGCCCAAATTCAGAACAACAAGGCTCCGGTGGGGCTAGATTTGAGTGATGCCATCGTGCTGGGGGATTTGAACCTGCAGCGATTGGGGCTGAGTCCCTCGCTGTATAGCGATCAGGGACGTCCAATGTCAGAGGTGGCGGCTGAGCGGCTCAACCGCGATCTCAACCGTCTGGCCCAGTTAGGTCGGCTTTCCCAATCGCTGCTCTTACAGACACCCTCTACCCGCCAAAAAATTAATCTCTTTCCAGGGCCGCTGAAGCTGGTGCAAACCACTTTTACAGGCCAACTGCTGGCCTCAGATACCTATTTTCTGAATACGGTGGATGCCCCGCAGGCGATCTTTACCCAAGCCGCTGACTGGAGCGGCTCCCGGTTTATCCGCCCGGTGCAGTTTATTAACGCGCAGTTTCAGCAAGCCAGCCGATTTCGCAACGTGCTCTTTTTTGAGCGAACTCGCTTTAATCAGGTTCAGTTTAA
This sequence comes from Cyanobacteria bacterium P01_G01_bin.38, assembly GCA_039180385.1. GTDB lineage: Bacteria > Cyanobacteriota > Cyanobacteriia > Phormidesmidales > Phormidesmidaceae > SIO4C1. Next base: position 2,631 of record JBCDDJ010000313.1, read on the forward strand.
TCGCAACAGCACGTTTCAAGCTGCCGATTTTCGAGCGGCAACCTATTTTAATCAGGCTCGATTTGACGGCAATGCCAACTTTAGCCGCACGACCTGGCACAGCAATACGGATTTTGCCCAGGCCCAGTTTGCTAGCCCCGTGGTGTTTGCCAAAGCCCAGTTTGAGCAGGCCTTATTTCTCAATGAAGCCCAGTTAAATGCCCCGGTGAGTTTTCGGTTGGCCCAATTTAACCAGCCGGTGAATCTGCGGGGGGCGACAATTCAATCCCAGGTCGATTTTGGCGATGCGCGATTTTTGCCATCGGCCTATCTCAACACGGCTGATCTAGAGTTCAATCCAGAAGCAGCCCAGATTTTGGGAACCCCTGGCAAAATCGGTCAAGTTTTCTCGGTGCCAACCCTTACGGGTAACGAGACCGTGCTGCGAAATTTAGTGCGTAACTTTCGACAAACGGAGCAAATTGCCGATGCCAATCAAGTGGAGTACACCACCGAGCGATTGCGGTTAAAACGGCTGGCTCGGCAAATTGTTGGGGTTAATGTGAATACTGCGTCAGCCTCAAAATTGACGCGGCTGGGGCTGTCCGCAGATCAGGTGGAGTCTGTGCTGCAATCGAGATCGCAGCAGCCTTTGCTGGAGGTGGCCGATTTGCTCAAGCTCGATGCGATGAATCTGGCCACCTATGTCAAAATTCGCGATCGCATTTTTACCGGCACGTCCCTATCGGTGGGGCAACGACTGGCGGTAGTGTTTCGCTGGCTGGGGCTAGGTTTATTGCTGTTGCTGAGCCGCTATGGCACCAGCGTCGGGCTGGTATTTGGAGTGGGGTTGGTGGCGATTGCCCTATACGGCGTCATATTCTGGGGAATCGATCGCTATCGTCGTCGGTTGCCCACCCCGATCGTGCCGGCCTTGTCCGAAACCCTCTGTATGGGGGCTAGCTTTGTTGGATTGCTCAGTCTCGGGCTGAGCAACCTTTATCGCAGTGCCAATCGTCCAGGGCTGACGCTGCTGTGCATCGGGCTGATCACCCTGCCCATCCCTGCTGTTTTACTGACGTTGCTCTACCGTCAAGGCCGTTACCACGATCTGATGGCGGTTAGCTACTTTGTTCAGGACGGCAGCGCCCGCCAAATTCGTCTGCTGATCGCCCGTTTGCCGGTGATTCCAAATTTTCCTTTCTATCGGGATCGCTACACCTTTCTACCCCTAGACCGCCGCTGGAACTGGCTCAATTATTACGACTTTAGCCTCAACAACTGGTTTCGCTTTGGCTTTAACGATACTCGCCTGCGAGACCAGGCGGTACCGGGGTTGATTACCGCGCTAGTTTGGTACCAGTGGTCGCTCGGTGTGCTATATATCGCCTTATTCCTTTGGACCCTGTCCCGAACGATTCCAGGTTTAAACCTGCTGCTGTACTTTTAACCCGCAATGCAATTGTCCTCTTCCCTGAATGAACCCGCATCTTCGCATCCTGACCCATCGAATCACGCACAAAAAGCGAAACTTCGTCGTTCGCTGTTAAAAGCTCGGCAGTCGATGCCCATCAGGGTGTGGGCAGAAAAGAGCGATCGCATCTGTCAGCACCTGGCCAACTGGTCTACCTTTCAAAACGCCCAAACAATTTTGGCCTATTGCAGCTTTCGCAAAGAGCCGAGTCTTGAGCTGTTATTAAAACAGCAGCGCTCTTGGGGGCTCCCCCGCTGTGAGGGCAAAAAACTATCGTGGCATCGCTGGTATCCTACCTGCGAATGGCCTTTGCAAATAGGGACCTATGGCATTATTGAGCCCCATCCCCAGTCGCCCCTGATCGAGCCCCATAAAGTTGACCTGATTATGCTGCCTGCGGTCGCCTGCGATATCAAGGGCTATCGTCTCGGCTACGGTGGCGGGTTTTATGATCGCATGTTGAGCCATCCGCTGTGGGCCAACAAACCCACCATTGGTATTGTGTTTGAATATGCCCGGTTACCTAAAGTACCCCGTGATGTCTGGGACAAACCCCTGGATGGCATCTGCACAGAGAGTGGCCTATATCTGGCAAATTAATGATTGGAGGCTGCTTGAAAAACAGCCTCCGTGGTCAGAGTCAGATTTGGAAAAACGTTTGATTTGATGGGTTGGTCTGATGTCAATCGCTGTAGCTGATATTCGCCATCAATTAACTGGCAAATGGTAATTGTGGGTTGTTTGGGCTTGCCAATGTATCGCACCGCGCCCAATGCCCGGAAGTCAACAATCCAATATTCTGCAATCCCCATTGCTTCATATTCGACCAATTTGTGTCCATAATCATCGCGCCAGTTGGTGCTAACTACCTCAACAACCAGGGGGACTGTTTCTCCCGATTGCACCGTTGAAGCATTGGCCCATAGGGGTTCATGCTTCAGCTGAGTTTTATCTAACACCACAACATCTGGACGATAGCCAGAATCAGGAATCTGCGGTTTTAAGAGGCAACTTTTAGGCAGCGTGTAGGGGCGCTTTTCTTTGCGAATCTCTAATGTAAATTCTTCTGATAGGAATGCGCCGACTAGCTCGTGGGGACCTGTAGGTTGCATTTCAATAATGATTCCATTGTGGAGTTCGTAGCGCTTACCGTCTTCGGGAATCCATTTGATGAATTCCTTGAAGTCCATACGGTTGAATGCAGTCGCTTGAACCATAAGCTAGGAAGGTGGATGGGTTAAGTGTTATGGAGCTGTGCCTTTACACTCCTAATTATGCGCTAATTAATGGGCTTGACTATAGATATGAACCACAGTTGGGGATAGGTAATCGGCAATGGCTTGTGGGCAGAGACCTTCAGGATTGTGAAGTAATTGCGATCGCAGCTGAAAACTCTGACAATCCGTTCGCTCAAATGCAACCATGTAGGGGTAGCATCAACTAAATTTGAACTAAACAAACTTTGGGACCAGGTCTGGCTAATCTGGTTAATCTGACTCAATGTGCGAGCGAGGTCGTGGCTGTGGACAAAGAAGACGGATTTACCCTGAAGGTATTTTTGGCCGCGCTGGTTTGTCTGACCGCCTTCTTTTTGGGGGTAGCTTGGTGGGCGCGGGGTGGGTTTGGGCGTGACACCGATCAGTCGCAACTGAGCGCTCAAGCGGAAACACTCTCCCTCCAGGAATCGCCCGTTGAGGAAACCCAACTGCTCGAGGCGGATGAACCAAAATCGGGGATTAGCTGGGGCAACAAAATTTTGCTGACCGACTCCACCAATCGCCATAAGGTGGCCGGGGCGGCTGCGATCGCGAGTGGGGATTATGCAGCAGCTATCGAAGCATTTGAGGCAGCACAGACGGCGGATAAGCTAGATCCAGAAACCCTCATTTACCTTAATAACGCCCGCATTGGTACTGCTGAGGCCTATGCGATCGCGGCAGTGGTGCCTGCTGAGACGACCCCAGCGATCTCAACCAGCATTTTGCGCGGCATCGCCCAGGCCCAAACTGAAGTTAACCAGGCTGGCGGCATCCAAGGCAAACCCCTGCGGATTGCCATTGCGGATGACAAAAACTCATCTGTTTTTGCTAAAGAGATCGCTGAGAAGATAGTTCAAACTCCTGAAATTTTGGGGGTGATTGGACACAATAGCGCCCCGGCGGCGACCGCTGCAGCCAGCATTTACGGCGACCAGTTGTTGGCCATGTGGCCCAACAACACGGTGCTTGATCCCGCGAGTCTAAACCAGGACATGCTACCTACCCTGGCTAGCGATCCTTTGGTCGCAGGGGCCTTAGCCCACTATGTATTTAAGCTCAAACACCGTACAGCTGGAATTTTTTATGATGGTCGCAGCGATCGCAGTCGTCGCCTCAAATCTAGATTTGAGACAGCATTCTCTGTCAACGGAGGAATGCTAAGCGATCAGGTCAATCTGGCCGAGCCCCAGGCAGCAGCTTCTGAGGAGGCAACGACTGATCTTGGCGCGTTGGAGGTCCTTGTCTTGTTTGCAGAAAAAAACTCTCTGCAAGCAACCTCAGCCGAGCTTAAATTGATTCCGTCTAGCCCTAACCATCAGCATCCGCATCTTTTAGGAAGTTATGAACTGTTTAATCCAGTCGCCTTAGATCAGCTGGGAGAGGCAGCTGATGGCTTAATTTTGGCGGTCCCTGAAGAACTCTATACCAGCTCAGGTGCCCCCTTTAGTGCGGGTGCTTTAGCAATCTGGGGGCAGGCCATTGACTGGCGCACGACCACCAGCTATAACACCACCCAATCAATGATTTCAGGGTTGCGTCAGGCCCCCAACCGAGCCAGTCTCCAGCAAGTTTTCACCACCGAAAACAAGACCCCGCCCTATGGGGTTCGTCTTCTCAAGGTAGAAGCCCAACCCGACTCAGCAACAGGATATCAGCTCACCTCCCTTGGCTTTTTGGCGAAAGAGGATATCTTTGTGCCGGAGTGAGTTTGACCCATTACCCATTTACCTCCATCTGTAACTCGTTGGCTAAAAATGCCCACTTATCGGCGATTTCTTCGATAATTTTGGCAGTGGGTTTGCCCGCCCCATGGCCCGCTTTTGTCTCAATGCGGATCATCACGGGGTTCTCTCCAGCATGGGTGGCCTGCAGCGCAGCGGCAAACTTGAAACTGTGAGCGGGGACTACCCGATCATCATGATCTGCGGTGGTAATCAGCGTGGCGGGGTAAGCAGTCCCTGGCTTAAGGTTATGCAAAGGTGAATAGGCATAGAGTGCTTTGAACTCTGCCTCATCTTGGGGAGAACCGTAGTCAGACTCCCAGGCCCAGCCAATGGTGAACTGGTTAAAGCGGAGCATATCCATCACTCCCACGGCGGGCAGGGCTGCGGCAAAAAGATCGGGACGCTGGGTGATGCAGGCCCCCACCAACAGCCCACCGTTGCTGCCACCCATAATCGCCAGCTTTTGCGAAGCGGTATAGCGATTATCAATTAGCCACTCAGCCGCAGCGATAAAGTCGTCAAAGACATTTTGTTTGTTAAGTTTAGTGCCCGCCTGATGCCACTCTTCGCCATATTCACCGCCGCCACGCAGGTTAGCCACGGCGTAGATGCCCCCTTGCTCAAGCCAGACCAGGTTACCCACTGAGAAACTGGGGCTCAAGGAGATATTAAACCCGCCGTAGCCATAGAGCAGGGTGGGGTTTTGGCCATTCAGTACAAGCCCTTTTTTGTAAGTGATAAACATGGGGATGCGAGTCCCGTCTTTGCCGGTGTAAAACACTTGCTGGGTTTCATACTGACTGGGGTCAAAGTTAACTGTAGCCTCGCGAAAGAGCGTGCTCTCTCCCGTCTCCATGTTGTAGCGATAGATACGGC
>JBCDDJ010000314.1:0-7900 GCA_039180385.1 Cyanobacteria bacterium P01_G01_bin.38
CCAGGAGTCACGGACTATTCGCGTCACTACGATCTCTCCTGGTGTGGTGGAAACGGAACTGGGCTCTGACATTACGGAAGCGTCTGCGAAAGATGCCTTGCAGGAATTTCGCAAAATTTCACTCACCTCAGATGCGATCGCAAAAGCCGTCTTATACGCCGTATCGCAACCCGATGATGTAGATGTGAACGAAATCATTGTCCGACCGACAGCCAGCGCATTCTGAAGAGAATTTAGTCAAGGCATGAGACCGTTATTGTGGAGAAGCAAATTCAAAGGCCATGCTTTTATGCTTTGAGTTATGGGGGGTACACCTGAGGAGCTAATGGAGATCGTGCATTTTACGACTGTTACGTCCGGCTTTCCTCGAGCTTTGATTACAGCAGGGATGTTCAAAGAGCTGTTCCATGAAGCTGACGTAGACCTCTGAGAGATTACTTTGCTTGCCATTTAAGCACACTCTGTTCAGTCTGAAGCAAGTAATTTACCATTCAGTCAGGACCTAGTTAGCTTCGCAATCGTTCCTGTGGCACTCTTAAGCCTATCGACCAAGAAATTTACAAAAGTGCGCACTGCCAAGGACTCATATCGCTTTCGAGGGTAGACAATAGATATTGGATGGGAGATTATTCGATAGTCCGGAAATATTTCAATTAAGTTGCCTTGAGTGATTTCTTTCTCAACCAAATAGCTATGCAGCTGAATAATACCAACATTGGCAAGAGCGAAATTGACTAGTGCTTTTCCATTAGTTGAATGAATACTGCCACTGGGTCGGATTGTTGAGGTGTCATTAGATATCGCAAAATACCAATCCATAACTTTTCCTGTTTTTTGATTGATGTAACCCAGGCAATTATGATTTTGGAGTTCTTCAATTCGAGTAGGGGAGCCTTCAATACTGAGATACTGTTTTGATGCACAAGTTATTAATTCTGTTGTTTTGATTGGTCGAGCAATGAGACGAGAATCCTCGAGATCACCAATCCGAATCACTACATCGAATCCCTCATCAATCAGGTCAACCATCCTATCAGAGAAAAAAAGCGAAGTAGATATCGAAGGATAGCGTTTACTGAATTCCGCTATGACTGGCAACAGTATTACTTGGCCAAAAGCCACAGGTATACCAATCGACAAATCACCTTGAGGGACTGATTGAGACTGAGTAATCAACAGCTCAGCTTCTTCTAAATCTTTGAGAATCTCTACGCACCGCTGATAGAAGATCTCTCCTTCGTGTGTTAGTGAGAGACGACGAGTAGTTCGAGTCAACAACTGAACACCCAGCTCTTGCTCTAATCGGGAGATGGTCCGACTAACCCCAGAGGGCGTCATCCCTAACGTTCGAGCAGCTTGAGTGAAATTGCCGTCAGTCACCACTTTTACAAACGGGACTAACTGGTTTAAGTCTTTCATCGACAGATTATTGACTCTTAGTCATAAGTGAAATGAATATTAGCATATTTATCTTTCTGAAATGAAGTAATACATTGAAATTGCTGATAGCAATACACGATAGGAGATCAGTCAGATGACTACATCCTCGGCTTCTCAAATAGCCCTTGTAACCGGCTCAAACAAAGGACTAGGTTTTGAAATCAGCCGTCAGTTGGCTAAGCAAGGGATTACGGTTATGATGGCAGCCCGTAGCGAAGAAAGGGGCATTGAAGCCGTCGAGAAACTTCGCCAAGAAGGCTTAGACGTTTATCCAGTTAAGCTAAATGTTACGAATTCAGACGACATCGCAGCACTGCCAGGATTCTTACAAGAAAAATTCGGAAGACTAGATATTTTGGTCAATAACGCTGGCGTGTTGCTGGATTGGGGCACCCAACCTAGTGATTTGGAGATAGACATATTGCGGCAAACCTTTGATGCAAACTTTTTTGGCGTGTTTTCCGTAACTAAAGCACTACTTCCTTTGCTGAAGCAAAGCGATGCGGGTCGTATCGTTAATATATCAAGCCATTTGGGTTCGCTGACCGATACACTCGACCCCAATTCTCCCTACTACGGTTTCCTGGGCATGGCCTATCAGGCATCCAAAACAGCGCTCAACACCTTAACAGTTCAGTTTGCGAAAGAGTTGATGGAAACATCTATCAAAGTTAATGCGGCAACCCCTGGTTGGGTTAAAACTGATTTAGGGTCTGCTGAAGCAGATTTGACTCCAGAAGAAGGTGCTGACAACCCTGTCTGGCTAGCTACTTTGCCAGTAGATGGTCCTACTGGAGGATTTTTCATGGAGCGAAAAAACTATCCTTGGTAGCTAATTAGCAGCCTATGCTACAAAAAGTGTTCAATGAGATTAGCGCAAATTGCAAGAATGCCGCATAACTATATATTCAGCGTCATATCTGACAGATAAGATCCAGATTTGTGGGTCTTATCTGTCATTTCTGGGTGATAACACACCTATTTACAGAACTTATATGCACTTTTTGACGTATAACTCCAGGAAAACAAGGTGTTATCTGCCACTTTTGACGGTTAAGTATAGTGAGTGAGGTGCTTATGTGTCACTTCTGACCAGATAAGTACCTATCTAGGGAGTTAGATGCGTTCACCATGGAATCACCCAGGTATCTTGTCTGATCTTTGGCAGACTCTACTCGCAGGTCTTGGCCTCAAAGTTACAGCTATAAATAAACGGCTCCTGCCAACTCAGGGGGATTTCGAGCAAATCTCGAGTCCCCGTAATGCCTTGGATCATAAAAAACACCAGGGCAATGCAGTTAAGAATAATGTGAGCCCGCCGCCAGGATAAAGACTTGTAGATCTCAGGCAAAATCGCCACCGAGATAATCATCAGCGTAGCCGCCGCCATGCCGTAGTAATAATGGGAAATCTGCCACTCATAGGTGCGGCGAAACACCCCATCTTGAGAGCCCAAGATCCACAGCCCTGCCGTTGTCAGCGCGGCAAACACGGCTCGCCATACCTTGGGACGTGCCTTGAAGAGAAAAACAAAAGAGGTAATGGTCAGCACAAACATCACCCCAATAAAAACCACCTTAAACGGCTCATTGGCTAACACATCAGCATTGACAATGTGCTTGATGATGGGATTTCCGATGCCTATTAGCGCCAATCCGACCACGGCTCCAGCCAGCCACTTGCCCAAATTGACGTGTTCTGCCCCAACCACAGGCGGGATTTTAGTTTTTTCCTTTGCTTTGGTTTTAAGGCGTCGCTGCCGCGTTTGCAAAGCAAAGTAAGTCACCATCCCAATGGCGGGAAACACAACTATTACCGCCAGGGCGGGATGCATCAGTCTCAACCAATCAGCGGTACCCATGAATTCTCCTTACAGATAGAACACTTAAACCATTTATGTTTTGGGTGAATTGACACCCAATTTTTATCGTACAGGCGTTGTATGCAACACCACTCAAACCTTACTGACCATAACAGGCTTGGTTTCAATTTTTCGATCGAAGACAACCCGAGGCATCAACACGGTTTTGAAAATCAACCAGAGTGAATGCAGCTCGTTGGGGGCACAGCGACTGGTCCACTGGCCAGGGCGACAAAATAGCAGCTCTGTGAGCTTTCGCTCCTGAGCCAAACTGAGCCCTTCAAAGTTTACTTTTAAGGTCGGAAACCCTCCTTGTTTTTTGGATTCCACCACTTTGCCTGGCAGGGTTATGCCCTCATCTAGCAGGGTTAGCTCAAGGCTTGAGGTGGGTAAATCAGCCAGATTGAGGTTCCCAGGATTAGTCAGGGAAATTTCGGCCCCTACCTCTGACATCATGTTGGTAAAGCCCCATACGGTGCCCGCACCTTGAATATCAACTTTGGCAATCCGCTTTAAATCAAACCACTCATAGGGGCTGGGGCGCGGCGCATCAAGTAAAATCAGCAGGGCAATGCCCAACATTAGCAGGTTGTAAGCGCTCCAAATCCAACCCAGGCCCATTCCCTTCCAATGGGCTATGGGATCTGCCATCATCACCAAACACTGGGCCAGGTTGATCCATAGGCTGAGGGCGGTCAAGATAAACACAATCATCAAGGGCCACGCCAACTGCCAGTTAAACCGATAGCGATCGCTAGCGGTGCCTTTGGGGGTTACCTTAAAGCCTTTGCTAAAGGGGCGCAGCATTACCTGGATGACTGTGACCGCCAGCGGAAAGGCCAGCACCAGTGAATAGACATCCGAGAGCAAGGCCGATCGAGAGCGATAGTTGAGCCACGAAAAGACGCTCAGCTGCACCAGATAGAAGGGTAAAAAGAAATACATCAGCTCTGATTCGGTGGCCTGTAAGGGGATCACCTGCAAAAAAGAATAGGCCAGGGGCATGAGCAAAAACCCCACACGGGCAATGCTACTAAACCAGTGCAACAGACCTTCAAAGTAGGCCAGCCTCTGAATGGGTTTGAGCCCACGAATGGTGAGGGGGTTGGATTTGATAAAAAAGGCCTGGAGTGTGCCCTGCTCCCATCGCACCCGCTGAATGGCGTGGGCTCCGATGTTTTCGGCGGCAAGCCCCGCACTGAGCTTTTCGTTTAGGTACACCATGCGATATCCCTTGGCCGCCAGCTGAATGCCGGTAAAAAAGTCTTCGCTCACGGCCTCGGTGACAAAGCCCCCAATTTTGTCTAAGGCCGAGCGGCGCACCACAAAAGAGGTCCCGGCACACACCACAGCGCCAGCCCCATCGCGGACCCGCTGGATCTGTCGGTAAAAGACTTCCTCTTCGGGGGTTAAGACATCTTCGAGGCCCAAATTTCGGGCAATCGGGTCAGGGTTATAAAAGCTCTGGGGGGTTTGCACCAGCCCCACCAGCGGATCTTGAAAAAAGCCCACCGTGCGGGTCAGAAAATTTTTGGTGGGGACAAAGTCTGCATCAAAAATCGTGATTAGCTCACCCTTCAGGTTAGGTAAGGCATGGTTCAGATTGCCTGCTTTTGCATGGCGATTGTGGGGGCGAGTCATGTACTGGCACCCTAACTCCTCCGCCAGGGCTTTAATCTCGGGGCGACGAGTATCGTCGAGTAGGTAGATCGTTTTGGGCCCATAGGTCATGGCCTGACAGCCCATGACCGTGCGCTTAAGAATGAAAAGCGGCTCATCATAGGTGGGAATCAGCACATCCACCCTGGGTGAGTACGTCCCTCTTAAAACAGCGTCAGACAGCTGATCGGCGGCTTTTCGCCGGTCCTTGATCCGCAGCATCAAAAATAGCTGGATGATGCCACTGGTCAAAATCAACAGCTCTAAGCCAAACAGCCCCAAGCTAAAGACCCCATTCAAAGGCGTGCTCAGGTTCAGTGTTGAGACCGAGCGCCACAGCACATAGCGAATAGTCAAAATCGCTAAAATGCCGACGACCACTCGCCTGGGCCAGGTGGTTGGGCTCGGCCAAACTTTCATAATTACCAGCACCAGCACCATCAGTGCCACTGTCCAAAACAGAAAATACTCTCCCACCATCATGGGGGTCATGGCCCAGGTGGGGGGATGCTGTTGTAGGGCGTAGAGCTGATCAAAAACGGTTGTGATCGTACCCTGGCCAGAAAACCAGGCGACGGCAATCATGCCTGATATAGCCACGATGCCGATCATCATTAGCGTGGCCAGTTGAAGCCGAAAGCTACGCGTTTGGGGTAAGACAGAAGTCATATGCAGACTCTACAAGAGGGGCAATGATAGAAATTAGCATGACACTGTTAGGGATTACCTAAAGTGATGGTATTAACATCTCGTGAAGTCAAGATTAAAGGGAAATGAGATTGGGATAGGTAGTGGGTAGTGGGGCAATATGCTGTCTACTCTTCACCCTCTACCCTCCATCCTTCTACTCTCTACCCCAAGCTGGCATAGCCAAAGGTGACGTTAAACTCGGCGCACCAGATTGCGATCGCACCATACTCAGCCAGGTTTACAGACTCAGGCAGAGCATAGCGTTGAGCGCCCTCAAAGCTTTGTAAATCGGCAACCGTAGTGTAGTCTGCTTCGGCAATACTCACCGGGACAGTGTCACCTGTGTAGAGCACCACCTGCACATCAGGCCCACGCGCCGTGTCAAAGGCCGCGTCAAATTCGAGGTAGCGCTGACCGTTTTCCTCAACGATGCGGGCGGTGCCTGTGGTGGCATGGGCCTGATCAACGGTGACAAACGAACCCGAGGCTAATTGGGGAGCCTGGGCCACGAGTGACTGAGAAGCCGGAACAGTCAGAGGTGCCACTTCCCTGGCGGTTGCAAAAGGAATCAGCGTCCCTGAGAGGATAACGGCAGATAGGCTAGCAAAAATCAGATTTTTCATGATAGGTCGTCTCCGAGTGTGCAGTTCCGCGACATTCAACCTGCCGCTTCCATAGTCACTATCGAGGGTTTGACTTAGAGAACGCTGATAATTCTCTAAGTCAGGTTTAACTTGCCCCTATAAATTGTCTGAAAGGTCCACTGCATCAGTGATTTAAATCAACGAGTTTGGATGGGGGTTACTAATACTACGAACGATGGATGAGTTTGGATGGGGGCTATTGATACTCAAAACGGTTAAAGGATTTTGACCTGCGGTGTGGTTGATAGGAAGCCCAATTACCGGGTTGACTGGCAAAACTTTTAGCTAGACGGTTAAAAACCCACTTCTACCTATACAAAGTCCGCCTGCGTAGACTAGTTCTTTCAAGGGAGTTTCCCTAATCGGTGCAGGCCGATTTTGTATAGGTAGGCGCGACTTCCAGTCGCTGGCCGAAACACCCTAGTTTGGGCAAATCTTAAAGCCTATCTCCCATCTCCTATAATTGATAAATGTCTATACTTCATCATTTGCGCCGTTGGAAAGTTACGCTTCAAAACTCTGGCCGCGTTCTTGAAATTCTCAGAAATACGCCCCGTTTAGTCCGCTTGGTATGGGCATCAGCCCCGGTCTGGCTGCTGCTCAATATTGGCTTAACGCTGCTCAACTCACTGGGGCCGATTGCCCAACTCTACGTCGGCAAATTAATTGTCGATCAGGTGGTTGCCCTGGTTGAGTCGGGGACGTTGACGACCTTCCCCCGACAGCTAGTGTTGCTGGTGGCGGCGGGCTTTGCCTTAAAAGGCGTAGGGGCATTTTTACAGCAGGCCAGTACCTATGTTGCTCGGGTGCTCGAGGATCAGTTTTTGCTGTACGCCAACTTAAAGCTGCTGAGGCAGGCAACTCGGTTGGACTTGGCCTACTACGAGTCTTCTCAGTTTTACGATGTGCTCAATCGGGCACAGCAGAGTGGCAGTCGCTATCCGCTGCTGGTAGTGCGGTTGTTTACAGGTCTGTTGGGTCAAATTACCCAGTTTGGCGGGTTACTGACGTTGCTGCTGCGATTTAGTCCGTGGGTAACGCTGTTGTTACTCGTGAGTACCTTACCCACTTTTTGGATCGGGGTGCATTTTTCTCAGCGACGCTATCGCATGACCCGTTGGCAAACCCCGGCCCGGCGGCAGGCTGATTATTTTGGTGAGGTGCTGACGGAGCCTCAGTATGTCAAAGAGGTGCGGCTGTTTAATCTGGGGCACTACCTGGTAGAGCAGTATCGCAAAATTCGCGAGGTGTTTAATATTGAGTCCCGTCAGTTGGCGGCCCGTCAGTCATTTGCCCAGTTTGGTCTGGAGCTGATCTCGACGATGGGGTTTTATGGGGCCTATGTCTTAGTGATTTGGCAGGGGGTGCGGGGGGTGGTGACCATTGGTGATTTGACTCTCTATGTTGGGGCTTTTCAGCAGGCCCAGGGTACGATCAGAGGAATTTTGACGAGCATTGCCAGTCTCTATGAATACAATCTCTATGTGTCTCAGTATTTTGAGTTTTTAGATCTGGAGCCTCAGGTGGTGAGTCCGGCGCATCCCAAGGCGTTTCCCTTGCCGATGCGTGAGGGGTTAGTGCTAGATGGGGTCGAGTTTACCTATCC
>JBCDDJ010000315.1:0-7854 GCA_039180385.1 Cyanobacteria bacterium P01_G01_bin.38
CCCAGGCGATTCAGTTTGCTGAGATTGAGACGCCGCTGGCCGATAAACCGATTTCCACCAGCTACGTCTGTCAGGGGAGTGGGCCACCGCTTTTACTGATCCACGGGTTTGACAGTTCTCTGTTTGAGTTTCGGCGGCTGGTGCCGCGTTTGGCTGAGCACTTTCAAGTCTGGGTGGTAGACCTGTTGGGGTTTGGGTTTACTGACCGCACGGTGGTCTCAGCCTATAGCCCGGGGGTGATTAAGCGGCATCTATATCACTTTTGGCAGCAGATGATCGCTCAGCCGGTGGGGCTGGGCGGGGCATCGATGGGCGGGGCAGCCGCGATTGATTTTGGGCTGACGTACCCCGAGGCGGTGAGCAAGCTGGTGCTGTTTGACAGTGCTGGGTTTGCGGCGGGGCCTGCGATTGGGAAAGTGATGTTTCCGCCTTTGGATAGCTGGGCAACGGCGTTTTTAAGGAATCCGGGGGTGCGACGGCGGATTTCTCAACAAGCCTATTGCGATCGCACCCTGGTTACCCCCGATGCCGAACTCTGCGCCTCGCTACATTTGCAAGCCCCCCAGTGGAAAGAAGCCCTGATTAGCTTTACTAAAAGCGGAGGCTACAATTTTTTAAGCCAAAAAATCAAAGACATTTCAACCCCTACGCTGGTTATCTGGGGCGAACAAGATAAGATTCTAGGCACTCGAGACGCTCAAAAATTTCAAAAAACCGTTCCCGATAGCCAACTGGTGTGGATTCCCGAATGCGGCCACGTACCCCATCTAGAAAAGCCCCAGGCCACTGCAGAATATATGATCGAATTTGCCCTATGACCCTCCTCAAAACTCCGCTCCATAAACTTTGCGTGCAGCAAGGCGCTAGAATGACGGCTTTCTCAGGCTGGGAGATGCCGGTTCAGTTTAGCGGCATCCAAAAAGAACACCAGGCCGTACGCGCGCGCGCGGGGGTCTTTGATATTTCCCACATGGGTAAGTTTGTCCTGACGGGGAGTAACCTGTTAGAGCACCTACAAACCCTAGTGCCCACCGATCTCAGTCGGTTATCCCCTGGCAAGGCCCAATATACGGTACTGCTGAACCCCGAGGGCGGCATCATCGACGACCTGATCGTCTACGACCAGGGCCAAGCAGACAACGGTGAGGCGCAAGTCTTTCTGATTGTGAATGCGGGCACCACGGCAAAAGATAAAGCATGGCTGTTAGAGCACTTGCCCGAGGCCGATGTACAGCTCAATGACATTTCTCAAGACAAAGCCCTGCTGGCGGTACAAGGCCCCCAAGCCGTCGCTAAGCTGCAAACCCTAACCGAGACTGATCTGTCCGAGGTCTCCCGATTTGGGCACTGCCAGGGGAGCCTGCTGGGCCATGATGCCTTTTTGGCCCGTACGGGCTATACCGGCGAGGACGGCTTTGAGGTGATGCTCGATCCCAAAGGCGCGGTTGCGGTCTGGAGAGCTTTGTTGGACAAAGACGTGACGCCTTGTGGTTTGGGTGCTCGCGATACCCTCCGCCTAGAGGCGGCGATGGCCCTCTACGGGCAAGATATTAACGATACGACCACCCCCCTAGAAGCGGGCTTAAGTTGGTTAGTTCACCTGGATAAACCCCAAGATTTTGTGGGGCGATCCGTTTTAGAACAGCAAAAAGCAGAGGGGTTGTCCCGCCGACTGGTGGGGCTACAGCTTGAAGGGCGCAACATTGCCCGCCACGACTATCCGGTGTTATCAGAGGGCACCCCAGTGGGGATTGTCACCAGTGGCACGCTATCGCCCACCCTGGGCTACCCGGTGGCCCTGGCCTATGTTCCCGTTGAGCTGGCTAAAATTGGCCAAACGGTTGAGGTCGAAATCCGTAAAAAGCCCTTTGCCGCAACGGTTGTCAAACGCCCCTTCTATAAGGCTCAATAGCCCTGTTACAGATTTTTTTGACCCCCTGATAGAAAGCGCGTAGCACGAATTTTCGTGTGAAGCTGGCAGAACAGACCTAAAATCGGCCCCCTCTGACCCCCTGCCTAAGATACGCCTGCGCCTTAGCAGGCAAGATTTTGGCGTACAAATTTTCAAGCTGGGTAATGTTTTTGCTCAGCGTATAGCGATCAAGCACCCGCTGTCTGGCCTTACTGCCTAACAATGACGACATCTCGGGGTGGTCGCGGAGGATGGGCAAAATCGTTTGCAACTGGGTTGAGACCCGCTGCGTGTCCAGGATAATCCCGGCTCCGTTTTCTAGCACTTCACCGTCGGCTCCGGCATCGGTGGCAATGCAGGCGGTCCCACAGGCCATGGCCTCTAACAGCGATAGCGATAGCCCCTCGACCAGGGACGGCAAAATGAACGCATCGGCAGCCCGTAAAATTTCGATACGGCGATCTTCGCTGGCAACAAAACCTGTCCAAATAACCGAGTCGTCCGAGCCATAGGCTGCTTTTAAGGGCACCTGCAAGGGACCGCTACCCACAATCAAGAGCTTGTTATCGGGGCCCATGTTGGCGAGTTTCCAACCCTTGAGCAAAGATTCTACGTTTTTTTCGATGGCGAGTCGGCCCTGGTAAACATAAAGCTGTTTTGCCTGGAGTTCTGCCTTGGCGCGAGATAACCCCGGCGCATATCTGAAAACGTCTACGCCGTTGGGGATGACCACCACCCGATGGGGCTCAACCCCCAATTTGACCAGCAAATTTTGCTGGAGCTTAGAAAATACAATGACGCGATCATAGTTGGCTAAGCAAGGCGCGTAGAGCTGATAGGCCAAATGCTGAGTCCCAGAGGTAAAATTACGCAGCTTGCGATCAAACGGCGGGTGAAAGGTTGCTACCAGTGGAATACCCAGTTCTTGACAGATCTCAGGCAGCTTAAAGTCAAGCGGCGATAAGGTCAATGAGGCATGGACCAGATCGGGCTTGAGCTTTTTTAAGGCCGCTGCCAACATACGACCCGAGCGAAACGAGGGCACCGTCAAGATTTGGGATTTAAAGATAAAGGGTAGCGACACCTCTTCGTAACCAGCGTGATCTTCTGAAGGGTCTTCGCTCTGGGCAAAATGTAGAAAGGTAACCCGATATCCTCGTTCTAGCAGAGCATTGGTAATTTCTCGGCCATAGGTTACGTTGCCACAAAAGGGAGTTTTTTTACCAAGCCACGCTATATGCATGTAATGGGGCGCATCACCGACTAAAACATTATCAAGATTTTACTGCCCCTGGGGTCCGTCAGCCTGAGGAGACGGGTTATTCACCAATGACCAAGTCAGCACGCCCCCCAACGCCACCATGATCGCCAGTAAAGCAAAGACAATCCGCAGGCCCAAAAAAGTTTCTGCCACCCCTGCGAGGGCCAAGGGCAAACTCAAAGCAATATTGACGACGTTGTTTTGTAGGCCAAAAACCTTGCCACGCATTGCTTCGGGGGTATATTCCTGAATGGTGGTCTGCATCGGAATACCCACCATGGCTGCAAACAAGCCTAACCCCGTAATCAGCCCCAGCGTGATCCACAGATGGTCATGGTTGAGGGATAGCCCGCTGAGCATAGCCGCCATCCCAAATGCCCCATACAGACTCAGCCGATAGTGCCGAAAGCGCTGACCAAACTGACCCACCAGGGCCGCGCCGAGCCCCATGCCAACTCCGCCAGCGGCTAGCAAAAAGCCAAACTGGGAAGATTTTATGGCTGGAATCACCTCTGCCAGCCTGACCGCTAAGACGGCTAATGCCGCAAACACTGAAAACAGCAACACTAACTGGATGAGTGCCCCTCGCACCCGAGCATGGTTACCCAGGTAGGCAAGCCCATCTTTAATGTCATCCCAAACGTGGGCAGGGGGTTTGTCACTGAGGCTTTCATGGGGTCGTAGCAGGAGTAAAATCGCCCCGGCCAGACCGTAGCTGATACCGACCAAAATACTTTTGCCGAGTCCTGAGCCGCCATCAAAGGGCGCTAACAGAGTGTCTGCGATCGCAAGCAGCGGCTCCCCCACCGCAAAACCAATAATCACCGAGGCCATCATCGTGGTGGTATAGAGCGAATTGGCCGACAGCAGATTGCGTTTCTTAACAATTAGGGGAAGCGCCGCCTGCTCCGCCGGGGCAAAAAACTGCGTCAGCGTTGACACCAAAAAGGTCACCCCCAGCAAAATCCAAAACCCGACGGGTAGATTAGCAACCTCTCCCCAGCCCTGGGTCAACCACAATAGCCCCGGCAGCAGCAATACCAGAGCACCCCTGAGCAGGTTAGTCAGCACCAGTACCGGCTTTTTGCGCCAGCGATCGACATAGACCCCCGCCAGCGACCCAAACAGCACCGCCGGAATCGTAAACGCCACCATAATGCCGGACACCCAGCCGCTGATCGACTGCCCTGGCACATCATACTGACTGGCAATAATCGCAATCATCAACACCAGATAGACCTTATCGGCCATCTGGGAAAACACCTGACCGCTCCAGAGGGTCAAAAAATTTTGGTTTTGGAAGACTGGCCAAAATCCACGTATAGGGGTTTCGTCGTCTAATGGGTCCGTTCCTTGGCCTGGTTCTTGAAACGTTTCTTGAACCGGGTCCGTTCGATCGGCGGAGGCGTTAAGCTTCTGAACGTCTTCCGGAGCAACCGTTGACGTTGACTGTGGCGGTATTGACTGTGGCGGTATTGACTGTGGCAATACGGTGTCGAGTGGCTCGTTGCCTGAGCCATTAACAGCTGGCAGTGGCAGATTAGCCCCCTCGTCTTCTATATTTTCAGGAATATCGTCAAACTCACGAAGCATAAGCGGGTGAGGCAAAGCAGGTATCAATCAACGCCGCGGAGCGAATTGGCCGATCAAAATGATACTGGACGTAGTGACGCAAAATACGCTCAATTCGTCGCCAAAGCACATGGGGAGACAGATTTCCTCCCTCTACTGATGGTAAAGAATCAGCCTGGGTTAGCACAAGCTCTGGCCGCCCCAATTGTTGAAATAACGACAGCTCAAAGGCACTCAGCTCAGCTTTCATTTCCAGTTTACCGCCCTCCTCAGCCGCCCGAAAGCTTCTCGGTGTCACAATGCGACTGAGGGCTGCCAGTTCGACAATCCCCCCGGCACTCAGGCTAAACCCCACCCGCCAATCAGGGTTACTCAGGTCGGGCTCAATCGGCTGCTGGGTGACACAGCACTGATACAGCTCTGGGGCAACCCCTGCCAGGGCCAGGATGTGGAAGGTGGCCTGGGCCAAACAGGCCAACACCGCCGAGGAGGAGGCCGTTTCCAACCGTTCAAGATGCTCTACCAGCAGATAAAACAAGGCTTCTTGAGGCTGCTCGCTGACGGCCTCACAGAGGATCAGCTCCGCTAGATACTGGCTGGCGGTCAGCCGAGCCAGGTCACGGCTCAGTGCTGGAAATGACCGCTGGGTCTCAGCTTGCACCATCTTATCGAGGGATTTGCCGCGGGTCAGCAGCAGCTCATTAATCACAAATAAACCACTCCGTCCCCCTAATCGAGATTTGTGCTTGCGGGCACCGGGGGCAATCGCCCGAATCAAGCCTAGCTCTTTGGTTAAGACGGTCACCAGGCGATCAGACTCACCCATGGGCATGGTCTTGAGGTTGATGCCAGTGGCTTTGTAGGTGCGAGACATGGGGGAAGGGGAAGGGCGAAGGGAGCAGGACGCAGGAGAGGCAGAGGATTTTTGGATTTTGGATGGGATATCATCGTAGGGGCGTCACGGCGTGCGCCCAATGCAGAACCTAACGCAATTAGGGATCTTCTGTTTCCTTTGTTTCCATTAGAGATTTTCTTGAGGCTTCGTAAGCCACATTGATCTGGCTTTTGTGCTCGTAGAGTCGATTGAGATACTTGGGGTCAAGGTTGGCATGGTACATCAGCTTGAGCAGTTGGTTTAGTAAAGCATGTTTATAAATCCCCCGCTCACGGAATCGACGGGCGGAGGTGATCACGGTGCCGGGTGCGATCGCAGGTGCCCCAAACTGTCGTAACCCTTCGCTTAGCACCGTGTCTTCAAAAATATCCAAGTCAGGTACCCCGCCAATTTTCTCTAAGGCCGAGCGCCGGGCAAAAATGCAGTGGTCTAGATAGAGAATACGGCTCCAGCGGGGGCGCTGAGTGGTGGAATACCAAGAGGTAAATCTTAATAACCAGTGGTCCATATCAAAGCTATGGCAAAACCCGCCCCAAACCACCTCGGGGTCAGTCAGCAGAGTCGTTGCTTGGGCCAGGCCATTATAGGCCGGTAACAGCGTTGCCGGGTGGTGTAAGAGCACCTGCTCGTAGCGACTGGCCGCGATGCCCAGATTCAGGCGCTGGGCTCGATTTTGAGCAGGGACATCCATGATTTCGATCGCTTTATGCTGAGCGATGGCCTCGCGGGTGCCGTCTTGGCTAGGGCTAACCACAGCAATCAGCTGTTTAGGGCCTTGCTGCTGGGTTAAATTGGTCAAAATCTGCGGTAGATAGCCATGCCGCATCTCATTGAGACAGGGTAAAACGACCGAAATCATAAACGCGTTTGCGTAAAGTGATGTTTGAAATGAGTAGAGTTTATATAAGTTTGAGCAACCTAGAGGTTAAGTTAAGCTTGGCTAGATCTAGAAACCTTACATAAGCCCCTTAAATTGCCCTTAGGCAAAAACTCAACTACCCAGATGTAGGCTAGGCTAACGTTCACCATTAAACGTTCACTCCTTATAGAGACTAACCCCTATGCACCCTATCGTGGCGGCCCTCCCCGATAAGACTGCGCTGATAGACTACACCCAGACAGTCGTTGTTGAAAAAATCAAAGCTGCGATCGCACAGCGCGATCGCTGTACCATTGCCCTCTCCGGCGGGAGTACCCCAAAACCCCTTTACGCAGCTCTAGCGAACACTGACCTGCCCTGGGATAAGCTCTACATTTTTTGGGGCGATGAGCGCTATGTACCCCATGATCACCCTGACAGCAACTTCAAAATGGCCCGCGAAAGCTGGCTAGACTACGTCAGTATTCCAGCTGAGCAAGTATTCGCCGTTGACACAGATACCGACAGCCCCGCAACCTCTGCCCATCAGTATCAAGAAACTTTGCAGCAAGTTTTCAGAGGCGATGCCCAAGGCGGTTCACTCCCTAACTTTGACATCATTTTGCTCGGCATGGGAGACGATGGCCATACCGCCTCCCTATTCCCCCATACCCCGGTGCTGCAAGAAACAGAGCGCTGGGTTGCCGTCGGTGAAAAGGCCGGTCAGCCGCGCATTACCTTTACAGTCCCTCTGATTAACCAAGCCCGTACGGTTATTTTTTTGTTGGCTGGAGCCAACAAGCAAGCCGCCCTGGGTCAAGTTTTTTCGACCACGGCTGATCCGCACCAATATCCGTCGATGCTGGTGCAACCCCAAGGTGAGCTGTATTGGATGATGGATCAAGACGCCGCCAAAGGTTTGCCTGAGCAGATTGATTTGGCGCAGACTGGGGAATAGTAAATCTTGAGGTTGGGTGGTCAAATTTCAAGCCTGACGAGTGGGTGCCCTGCTGTTGTAATCGCTAAATTTGGGAACTAGATTTTAGGAAACAGTTGATGATTATTTGCCCTAACTGCAATCATCAAAATCCAGACGGTGCAGTCCAGTGCGAGGCCTGCTACACGCCTTTACCGCAGAAGACAGCCTGCCCGGCGTGTGGTGCCGCAGTGCAGTCAGATGCCAGCTTTTGTGGCCAGTGTGGCGCCGACTTGCGAGGCGCAACCCCAGCAGTAGAGCCCGTCATCCCCACCAGCAACGACCTTAGTATTCCAGATTTGTTACCCCCTGATCCCCTCGTGGTGCCTGAGCCCATCCCCCCTCAACCCGTAGCTTCAGAGCCACAGGCTGCCATGGC
>JBCDDJ010000316.1:0-7840 GCA_039180385.1 Cyanobacteria bacterium P01_G01_bin.38
CGGGGGCGTTTGTCCCCGTGGTACACCAGGGTCTTGAGGCTGGGGCCAAATTTCTTGACCTCCCGTTCCCAGTTGGTCAGCACCGATGTCGGGCAGACCAATAGTACAGGTGAGGTCAAAGCCTCTTCTTCTGCCAGGGCGAGTAAAAAGGCGATTAGCTGAATGGTTTTGCCTAAACCCATATCGTCGGCCAGGCAAGCCCCCAGCCCCCACTGTTCCAAGAAAGAAAGCCAGGATACGCCTCGAGCCTGGTAGGGGCGCAGCTGACCTGCAAAGCCCTCGGGCTCTGCCATGGGCTCCAGGGTTTGGTTGCCGGTGGTGAGGGTGGTGATCAGATCCTGGAGTTTACCGGTAGCTTGAAAATCAACGACGGGTAGCTTGTCGATTAGCTGGTTATCGCCGGTGCTAATGCGCAGGACGTCTTCGATGGAGAGTTTGTTTTGGTTCTGGCGATTTTTGAAAAAGTCTTGGACGGCTTTGATGTCTTGCGATCGCAGCTCCACCCACTGGCCATTGATCTCCACCAGAGGGGTCTGTTGAGCCGCCAGTTCGTCGAATTCTTCTTTGGTGACGCTTTGGCCCCCGATCGACAGCTCCCAGCGAAAATTGAGCAGACTTTGTAACCCCAGGCGCTGTTTGCTGCGGGTGGGGGCAGTGGCTTTGACGCGTAGCCCCAAACGGCTACCGTTGGTGATTTCGTTGGGGTCTGCCAGGTTAGCCGGTAGCACCACCCCAAAGCCGTTGTCCATCAGCCGCCAGGAGGTGACCTTGATAAAGTCATAGGCTTGTACCGGGTCTAGGGGGCAGCTGAGGGGGCTTTGCTCAGCCAGGGTTTGCCTAATCGGCTCATATAGGCGGGCAGCGCGGCCTAGTCCACCGAGCAGCGTTTCTTGGGGGGCTTCGATGGCGCGACCTTCGTGTTCAAAGGCGTCAACCGGGTGTGCCCAGATGGTCGCGGCATCCACTTTAAATTGATCGTCTTCCAGGGATTGCAGCGTGTAATGTAGAGCCCATTCTAGTTCGCCCGGGGGCGGGGGCTCCAAGATAAAACAGGTGCGTAGCTGGTTTTGGGTATCGCCTTCGACGTTTTGGAGCGGGGCAGTCCAGGTGTGAAGGGCTTCGTTAAGGCGCACCAGACCTGCGGGGGTGGCGCTAAAGTGAGGATCTTTGTGGGCGGCCAGGGCGCTGATCCATTCTCTCAGTGGCAAGTCTTTACTAAGGGGCGTACTGGCTGACAGCGGGATCTCTTTAGCCACCGCTCTAACCTGCGCATCGATCAAAGTTTCTAAGAAACTTCGCAACAAGGTTTGGGACGTAGTCGGAAACGGAGTCTGCAGGAGGCTGATCTCGGCGATCCCCTTGGTTGCTTTGACAGCAGGGCCGTAGAGTCGGCTGGCCAGGGGCATTTGTCCGCTAAACTGCCGCAGCCGGGTCTGATCAATGGCGCTATCGAGGAGCAGATGCCAGGTTGCGATCGCACCCCCCTTATCGGCACTCATCTTCGGAATAAACTTGCCCCGCGACATCAGATCGAGGCACCAGCGGGTGACATGGGACCAATAGCGTAAATCGGCCCCGACGCTGCCGTCTGTCATCCCCAGCGGCAAGCCATTGAGCAGCTTGATGGCCGCAGTCGCGGGCAGCATCAACCCCTCAATCTGCCAGGGATATAGCACCGCACCCGTCGGTGGAGTGCCGGAGTGCTGAGGCTGGGCCAGGGTCTCGGTGAGCTGGGTGGGTAGGGCTACAGCCTGGGTTTTCCAGCGAGACTTAGCCCGCTCGCTCAGCCAACTTAAGTCGAGGCTGGGTGAGGGTTGTTTTAGAAATGCCAACAGCTCATCGTAGGTCAGACAGTAGGGATGCGGCTTAAGATCCGCCCCTTTTTCTAAAGCCGGGCGACCGAAGTCATCTGGGTTAATGCGACGCCAGGTCTCACCCCACAGCAAAAACCGCTGACGCTTAGGCAACCAACTTCCATGCAGAACGACCATAATCCTCGCAGGTGTAAAAGAGGCAAAAGAAGCTAACTCCAACTCTATAAAGACGCTAGGCTTCGTACTTTTCGTAGGCACCGACAATGCGTTGCACCAGGGGATGACGCACCACATCGGCCTTGGTTAACTCACAAAAGGCAATCCCGTCGACCCCTTTCAAAATTTTGATGGCCGTGGCCAGGCCAGAATTTTGATAGCTGGGCAAATCGGTTTGGGTGACGTCCCCGGTCACCACCATGCGAGATTTAAAGCCTAGGCGGGTCAGCACCATTTTCATCTGGGCCGGGGTGGTGTTTTGGGCTTCGTCCAGGATGACAAAGGCATTGTTAAGGGTACGCCCTCGCATGTAGGCCAACGGGGCCACCTCAATCACGCCTCGCTCCATCAGGCTAGGGATTTTTTCGGGATCGATCAGCTCATGGAGGGCATCGTATAGCGGCCTGAGATAAGGATTAACCTTTTGCTGCAAGTCTCCGGGCAAAAAGCCGAGCCGCTCCCCGGCTTCTACGGCGGGGCGGGTTAAAATCAGCCGCTCGTATTGCTGATCGAGCAGCGCCTGCACGGCGATCATGGCGGCTAAAAAGGTTTTACCTGTGCCCGCTGGCCCCGTACAAAAGGTCAGATCGCGGGACTTGAGCGATTGAATGTAGCGTCGCTGCCGAAAGGTTTTGGCCCGAATGGTTTCGCCCCGGCGGGTGCGGGCGATCACATCCTCCTGGAGCAGCCCTAGCTCGTCTTCGCGATGGGTATCGACGGCCTGGATTGCAGTCATCAGGTCTGCGATCGCAACCGACTGCCCCTTAGCCCATAGCGGCTCAAGCGCCTCAATCAGGCGCTTGGACCGATCGATCTGAGTCTGGGTGCCCAAAATTAACAGCTCATTGCCTCGCAAGACCACCTTTGCACCCGTTTGTTGAGACAGACGCTTGAGGGTATCTTCCTGATAGCCTGCCAGCGCCATCGCACTCTCAGGGCTCGAAAACTCAAGCTTAAAGCTACTTTCCATGCCAAACCTGGCCCGAAGTAAACCCTAATGTTGTAAAAAGCCTTGTAACAACGCCATTAGCGACGTCGAGGACGATCAGGGGAAGGTCGTCGTGGGCGGCTACCCCCCCCACCGCGAGATCGCTTGGCCCCATCGCCCTCATGGGCCGATTCCCCATACACATCGAGATGAACCGAGCAATCATTGAGCTGGCCTGTGGCCTTAACCACTTTACGAATTGCCTGAATATTACGCCCACCCCGGCCAAATACGCGCCCCTTATCCTCGCCATCAAAGGCAAGCCTGAGCCAAATACGCTTGCCACCTGCTAACGTTTCACTGTTAATCCGGAGTGAGTCAGGGGCTTCTAGCAAAGGTTCAACCAAATATTGGACTAGCGCTTCAAAATCAGGCACGTTGATCTATCCAGGGAAATTATTACGTATCTAGTCAGAAACACAGCTCGGGGATTCACAATTTAAGGACAGTCTTTAATTTACCTGCACGTCCCCTGGTCTTAGCCTGCCTAGTCGCTAAGCTGTTCGTAAACGTTCGCTTTCTCTAAAATACTCTTGACCGTTCTGGTCGGTTGAGCCCCTTCTTTCAGCCGCTTCACAATGGCGGGCACCTCTAGACGGGTTTCGTCGGTACGGGGATTGTAATAGCCCAGCTCTTCTAAAGGACGGCCATCACGACGATCGCGGCTGTTCATCGCCACAATCCGATAGCTTACCTCGCGCTTTTTGCCGTAACGCTTTAATCGCAGTTTGATCATGATTCAGTTTAGTCGTTTCTAATGTCTGGGCAGTTCTAGTGTCTGGGTAGTCAAAGCCTTGTCAACCCGAATAGGCTGCCTCGCTTGATAAAGTGCGCGTGTGTCAATGAGCCGGGAAGACAATGACAAACGGGTAAAATCAAGTATGAGAGATCAGCCTTACTCAGAGCAACTCATTGTAACACTTGCATTCATCGATTCGGTAGGGTGTCAATCTTCGTGATCTTCGTAGGGGTCGCTGAGCATCTTGGACGGGGGCCCAAATGCTGTGTAGATGGCGAATGCCGTAAACGCCACCACGATAGCCGCGACCGAAATAATAAGAACTGTTGCAGAATCCATAGGATCTCTTCAAGACGAAAGGTTGTAAACTCTATGATATTACAGAATATAAAGTGACATTAAGGCAATTACACCCATGGCACAGCAAACAAAACTAGGAAACTTGTTGAGACCCCTCAATTCTGAGTACGGTAAGGTCACCCCAGGCTGGGGCACAACCGGGCTTATGGGCGTTTTTATGGCGCTGTTTCTTGTGTTTTTGCTGATTATTCTTCAGCTATACAACAGCTCCATTCAAATCCAGGGTGTTGATGTCGATTGGCGCAGCCTCGGGCTCTAGGGGCTCAATGTTTGGACTTCCTACAGGCGGAGTTCAGGCAAGTTAGAAATCAAGTCGTATGGGGGTTAGGTGCTTTGATAGCCTGCCCCTTATACTTTTAAGAGCCACTTGCATTACCTTTAAACGTTATGAATATTTTTGGCATTGGTCTTCCTGAAATGGCGCTCATCTTTACGGTGGCGCTGCTTGTTTTTGGGCCCAAAAAGCTGCCTGAGATTGGTCGTAGCTTAGGTAAGGCGCTTAAGGGGTTTCAGGATGCCTCAAAGGAGTTTGAGTCAGAGTTTAAAAAAGAAGCTGAGCGGATTGAGAAAACCGTCGCTGAGCCCATCAAAGCGACTCTCGAAAAGCCTGAGCCTAAGGCACTCTCGGCCAATGCTGATGCAATGGATGCAGAGGTGATTGAGCCTAAAGCAGCCGAGTCAGCTGAGTCAGCCGCTGACGCTGTACAAACAGAGGACGCTCAATCAAAAGATGCTGAGCAAGCTGTCCAGAGTGTCGACGGTGAGGCGGCCTAAAGGCTGCAATTTCAATGAATGTTCGAGCTAACGTGGCTAATCGTTTAGATATGAGTAGCGCCATTGTCTTGCCTCAGCTGGTGGTCGGGCTGGGTAACCCAGGCGCTAAGTACGAGCGGACCCGTCACAATATCGGTTTCGAAATCATTGATGGGTTTGCTAAGAGCTGGCAGATTGTCTTAGCAGACCACAAACGATTTCAAGGCTTTGCCGGAGAAGGGCGCACCCGTGGGGGCGAGCGCCTGATTTTGCTTAAACCAATGACTTACATGAATAATTCAGGACGGGCCGTGCGAGCTGTCTTGGACTGGTATAAGCTATCGCCAGCCTCTGTGCTGGTGATCTACGATGATATGGATTTGCCCGTGGGTAAGCTGCGGCTCAGGCCGTCGGGCTCCGCTGGTGGGCACAACGGCATGAAGTCGATTATTGCTCACCTGGGTACACAGGGGTTTCCCCGCTTGCGAGTGGGCATAGGCAGCGCTGATAAGGCGCAAAGCAATCGCGACGGCGTGGTGATCTCCCATGTGTTGGGTAAGTTTGCCCCCCAGGAGCAAAAGGTAATGGATGCGGTGGTGCCCACAGCGGTGGATGCGCTCGACTTTAGTCTGCGCAAGGGGGTCGAGGCAGCGATGAATTTGTATAACGGTCGCGAGATTGAGGTTTAGACAGGTGGGCGGTTGAAACCGCCCCTGTAGATGTAAAGTCCGCCTATAAAGACCGGCTGTATCAAGGATTTCTCTGATCGGCGCAGGCCAACTTGGTCCATGTCGCCGCGGTTTAAACCGCCAGGCAGCAAGATGTGTCAGACAATCAGGAGTGCTGCTTAAGGCTTGCTCTGAAAAAACTTGAGCAGCGCTTGGGTGGTTGCGTGGGGAGCCTCCTCTGGCAAAAAGTGACCACAGGGCAGCGCCTGCCCCTGGACATTAACTGCCCGGTCTCGCCAGATTTTTAGCACGTCGTAATGGCGCTCCATTGCACCTTGGGCTCCCCACAGGACCAGTAGCGGGCATTGAATCTGGGCATCCAAGTCGGTCTCGTCATTGGCCAAATCAATCGTAGCGGCGGCACGATAGTCTTCGCAGCTGGCATGAATGGTCTCAGCTTGCCGAAAACAGCGTTGATATTCGGCCATAGCCGCCTCGCTAAAGGCGCTGGGGTCAGCGCTCCATCGGTGAAGCTTGGTGGTGAGGTAATCGTCAGGATCATGGCCAATCAGCCGTTCGGGCAAGCCATCGGGTTGGATCAAAAAGAACCAATGTTCATAAAGGGTGGCCATCGCCTGGTTGATGGTTTTGAAAATATAGCGAGTGGGCACGATGTCGAGCACTGCTGCTCGGGTGACCCGCTGGGGATGATCGAGCAGCAGTCGATGCAAGACCCGCCCGCCGCGATCGTGACCCGCTGCCATAAAAGTGTCGAAGCCTAGCTCGGCCATGATCTCGATTTGATCCTGGGCCATGGCGCGTTTTGAGTAGGGGGCATGGTCAGCCTTGGACGGTGGTTTGCTGCTGTCGCCGTAGCCACGTAGGTCAGTGCAGACGAGCGTAAAGTGCTCCGCCAGTTGGGGGGCAACCTTGTGCCACATGGCATGGGTTTGGGGGTACCCGTGCAGCAGCAACAGCGGCGGCCCTGAGCCTCCAATCACGGTGTAAATTTTCGCCTGGGAAATTGTGATCTGGCGTTTCTTGAAAGACTCAAACATTGTCCAAAACTTGCTATAACTCAAATACAGGCGCTAAGGAAGCTGACCATGACCGATGATGCCACTATCCGCCACGCAGAGCTACTCAATCGCTTGGTGATCGATGTTGATACCACCGAAGAAGTGGGTCATGTGGATAGCCTCTTGGTAGATCTCAAGCGGGCTCAAGTTGAAGGGGTGGTCTGCAAAGCGGGTCTGCTGGGCCGTCAGAAGCAAACCTTTGCCTGGTCGCAGGTGGCGAGCATCGGTCAGGACAGCCTTGTGGTTCACGCGGTCAGTGAGCAAAAAGCTGAAGGCGTGTCAGATAGCCAAGATCGGATTGCGGCTGCCCAAAATGTTTTGGGTTTGGAGGTTTGGACGGATACAGGTAATCAAGTAGGGCGCATTGCCGACTACATAATTGATTACAAAACCGGTGAGGTTGTGCAGTATCTCTTTGCTGCGGAGGGTTTGCGAGAGTTGACAGAGGGATTGTTTAGCCTTGCCCCCAGGGCTATTTTGAGTGCTGGTCGCAAGCGCATGATGGTGAGCGCCAGCGCCGCTGAGGGGGCTGAGGTGTATGAGGTTGGCCTCAATCAAAAGGCAACTGAGGCGGCTGATTTTTTAAAGTCAGACTATGCCCAAACTCAGCAAGACTTGGATGCTTTTGTGAAAGGGGCAAAAACGCTGGCCGATAAGCTTAAGCAGCGCACTCAAAAGCTATCTGACTATACCCAAGAGAACCTCCCCGAGCTGACCGAGCAGCTGCAAGAACGGACGCAGGGTATTCGCGATCGCATGCAAAAACAAGTGTCAGAGGTGAGGGAAAAGCTGAAAAAGACGCCCTTAAAACCCCCCACTATTTTTGCCTCTGATAGCGCAGACACCGATACTATTGATATCGAGGCCTTTGAAGTCTGGGAAGAGGATGAACCAACATTCCCTGACGAACCTACCCCATCGAATGCATCCGAGTAGCCGCCCAGGCCGATTATGCTGAAATTTCCTAATCTGGCCATTGAAATCGCTGTCGCGCCCACTTTTTAGCGCGTCGAATGGCCTCTTCGCGAGAATAGGCTTTGGGGACCGCAACGGCGCTGCCGGTGGTGTAATCGACCCAGGCTGTATAGACGATCCGCCCTTGATGATGGGTTGTGGTGATCTCGATGCGGAGACCGTGGTATGGAAAGGCAAAAATCGTATTAATGGCATCTGGGTCGGCAATATGCATAGAAATCATCTGATAATTGCCTAACTATAATCGC
>JBCDDJ010000317.1:0-7816 GCA_039180385.1 Cyanobacteria bacterium P01_G01_bin.38
AGATTGTGAAATAAAAGGGGCAGTACCCGGTGTCGTGCTGCCAAAATGATCAGAAACTCCCAGTCTAATTCTGTTGTCAACAGAGATTTAATGCGATCAACTCCCTCAGGGGTAATCTGAGTCCGAGCACAGCACAAAAGTAATTCAACTTCAGCCCTTGTCGTTCGATCAATAGTGCTTGGCAATCGAGTTAGGTCAGATAGGGTTTTCATGACGGTTGACGAGTTTGGTTAACCTGCGTGTTTTTGGAGCGGCGGGATCATGATGAAAGTTGACTTAATTCTGGAGATAACCCAGCCTGACTGCCAGAGGGGGGAGTCGTTTGCATTTGCGATCGCCATGATTCGGCATACAGACCATCTTGTTGCAGTAGCTCAGCATGGGTACCCGTCTCGACCATCTGCCCTGCCCGCATAACGTGAATCTGATCGGCTCGCATAGCCAGCGTAAACCGATGCGTAATGACAACGGCTGTACGCCCACTGGCCATGCTCCGAAAGCGATCTAGCCAATCTGACTCTGCCCAGGGATCCATAGCGCTGGTGGGTTCGTCCAGAATCACAATGGGGGCTTTGCGAAAGAATGCTCGGGCCAGGGCAATGCGCTGCCATTGACCACCGCTGAGATCGGTGCCACCAGGAAACCATTTGCCCAAAAGCGTATTGTATTGCTGGGGCAGGTGCATCAGTTTGTCATGAATGCCTGCGTCTATCGCCGCAGCCTGAATCCGATCTTGCTGATCGATTGCCGATAAGTCTCCCAGGGCAATGTTGTCAGCTGCTGATAGCTGATAGGTGAGCGGAAATTGAAACAAGACGGTAATCAACTTGCGTAAGGGCTGCACTGGAAACTGTCGAATGTCAATGCCGTCTAGCTCGATACTGCCGCTTTCAGGATCGTAAAACCGGCACAAGAGCTTTAGTAGGGTACTTTTGCCTGCACCGTTGTCACCGACAATAGCCACAATTTTGCCCGCTGGGATGGTGAGGTCAAAGTCTTTGAGTACAGCCTCGCTGCTGCCAGGGTAGCGAAAGGTGACCCGATTGAACCGAATGCCCTGGCTGAGATTGGTGGGCACTGGCATGGGGTGGGTAGGATCTACGATCTTAGGTTGGATATTTAAGAACTCAAACAGGTTGCTGATGAATAAACTGTTTTTATAAATTTGTCCCAGGCTATTTAAGGCTGATTTAACAACGTTTTGCCCCCGATTAAAGGCTTGATAGAATAGTGCCAGATCGCCCAAGGTAACTACCCCTGAGAGTACCTGACGCCCCATCCAAGACAGAACGCCACCTGCTAACAGTAGGGCTATCAGCCCAGCAAAAAAACGACTGATGCTTTGGTCTCGGATGAGTTTGAATTTTTCGGTGCGTAATCTGTGGCGTAGTCTTTGGTAAGCCTCTCGAAAGTGAGGCCCAAAATCAAACAGCCGTAGCTCAGCCGCGACGGTTGAGTGCGTTAGCAACAACTCGAAATAATTTAAGCGACGGCGATCGATGGTGGTTCGTTGTGACCATTGGTATTGCAATCGATTTAATCGCAAAACCACATAAAAGGTGGGCAAAGCACTGCCTAACAAAACCAGAGGTAGCCAAAGCCCATAATTGGAGAGTAAGGCGGCCACCGCAAACAGCGTAATACTGTTTTGCAACAGGCTACCGCTACTCTCTAACAGTGTCAGGGAGCGACCCCCCGCCCCCGCTCGGGCACGTTCGAGCTGATCGTTGTACTCCGAGGACTCATAGCAACCAAAATCGATGGCGATAGATTGCTCATGGACTAAATGGCTAATGTGATCTTGCACCAGTTCTGATTGTATAGTGCGGATCAACTCATTGATGCTGCTCAGTACTTGCGTAGCTAGCAAAATACCTGTCATCAACCCGGTGGGCAATAGTAATGTTTGAATGGTTGCCCACTCAACCCCTTTGCCAACGACCTCAACCAAATTGTCAACCAACCATCGACTCAAGGCCACGCTGGCAGCGGGTAAGAGACCTTGAATTACTAATACTAGTATCCAGATCAGGGTCCAATAGCCAGAGGCTGACCACACCAGGACAAAGGTCTTGAAAAGCTGAGATGCAATCGTGTTAGTGTGGCGGAAGGAGGCTGAGATCGATGTTGTAGACACGTTTAGAAAGCTCGGTCAATAACATTAGGTCGCTTAGGGGTAACTTAGCAGCCACAGGGCTTGGAGATATTGGCTATGCTGCGGATATTGTCTCCTTGTCCACAACATTGTCCACAATATCACCCTTGGCCAAATCACCTTGGGCCTCGGCGAGATCGGCTTCTACCATAGCTACGAGAGCAGGTAGTTCCTCTAGCGAGGGTTTGCGACTAAAGCGGCAGACCTTTGTGGTCTTTAGAAGTTGGGTACACTGGTGCAAATGGCCAGCAACAAATGTTTGGGATTTCAGGCTAGACACCGCACGAGTATGCCGAATAATTTCAGCGAAGGCAGTTTGGGAGTCAAGTTGAGTAATGGCGTGGTGCGCTCCCTTGGCTAGCACATAAACTCGACCTAGGGGGGTTGGCGTCTGTTGAAAACCGCGATTTAGCCTATAAGCGAGTTTCGGCGTGTTGCCGTGTATGGGAGAAAGTGCTGAGGCTTGATGGCCCAAAGCATTAGCCGCTTCGATCCACAGTCGTTGCTGGGGAAAAGCAGGATAGACCAGAGGGGACTTGGTTTGAAGGTTGACGGCAAGAACATCATCGGTCAAGATGTCATATCCATGGCGATGGAAGGCATTAGCCAGGGTTGATTTACCCCAACCAGACCCGCCCATAAATGATATCGCATAACCCTTAATCACTACGGCACTGGCATGGAGCACTAACAGCCCTCGCTGACGCAGAATGACTGCCATCGCTGAGCCCAAAATGGTTGAACACAGCATCGATATGTCTACATCTGGTTCTGAGTCGATGATAATTTCTTGCCCCGCCTGGACGAGAAACTGGCCAATGCTAGGTATGTGGCCTAAAACCTGTTTGCTTTCATCTAGCGAAGTGCGAGAGATGTCATCTAGTTTGCCAAATCGCACAGTGACATCGGCAGCCCCTGAAGACTTCATCGTCTCTAGCAAAGGGATTTCTGAGTGGATACAAAGGCTATAGGCAGTATAAATATCCATACTTGCAGCAGTGAGAAAAGGTTGTGAATAAATAAAAAATATAGAGTGCTATCCTGAATCTTGATAATGGAAAGATTACCCAAGCTTGGATAGCACTCTACTGAGACTTTCAATTAGAGACTGTAAATCATACTCAGAAAGTTACAGTCATTGGGCAAGTGCTTTTAAAGCTGAAGTAGCTTTAAAGGCTCGAGGAGTATTAAGTTAAGTCAAGACAATGAGCGTA
This sequence comes from Cyanobacteria bacterium P01_G01_bin.38, assembly GCA_039180385.1. GTDB lineage: Bacteria > Cyanobacteriota > Cyanobacteriia > Phormidesmidales > Phormidesmidaceae > SIO4C1. The sequence continues at coordinate 3,370 of JBCDDJ010000317.1, forward strand.
TTCACACCCGACTGTCTGATCTTAAGGAACGATAATTTCCTGGGAACCATCAGTATCAAGAACTTCACCAGAAATGATCAGTACGTCTGCTGTCGCGTCGGTACCAATAACTTGGGTGAGTTGCTCAACACTGCCGTGAACACTCAATTTGGGAGAAATGTAACTTTTTTTCATGATTAAGAGTCTCCTCTTTTACAGGTTAGTTTCAATGAGGTAGACGATCTGCCCTGACTGGACTTACAGCTTTGTCCGGCAACATCCTACACGGAGTTACAGAACAAAACCCGCCAAGTCTTGATGAGTTGCTTAGCTACGCTGTAGCCAAAGGGCCAGGATAACTGCTTGCCAGACGATCATACTGTCTTTAGCCTTTACCTTCTGAGTCGAAATCAACCGATCATAAGAAGCCTTCAAAACATCCAGATTGATATAAGGTTCAACAATATCTAACTGATTCAACATGATGTCGTCTAGTTGTTTGCGATCGCGCACCTGCAGCCCATGAACAAGGTTAGCAGTCATATTTGCTTTGCCCCCACGCCATTGCACAGAGTCTGGCAAAATATCTGTCATAGCCCGACGAAGTACCATTCGAGTCCAACCCTGGTTGAGTTTTTGCTCAGCAGGTAGAGCCAAACAGAACTCAACCAGCCGTTTATCCATAAAAGGATGACGCACTTCAAGGGAGAATGCCGCTGCACACCGATCTAACTGCTCGAGTATCAGCGCGAGCACACCGTGATTTAAGGATTGCCAGTGTTGCTCTCGCGGGGTAGATGACGCTGGAGAGGTTTGGTCATTTGCCTGAATACGGCAATCTAAATTGATTTTCTCAGCAAATGATGGCTTAACTAATTTAGGATAGGCCACTTTAACAGGTGTCGCTTGAATGTTGTTAGACCGAAATCTTTGGGTTAGTTCTGAAAATAAAGGTTTTAATCCAAAACTGCGCAACATTTGCTTGCGGGATATCCCAAAATGGGCATGAATCACCTGAATCGCCTTAAACAAGGGGAGCCATTGCCGGGTCTCACCCCATTTCTGCAAAGTGGGAAAGCCATAGTTTTTGAGGATCGAGCGCGAGGATTCTCCAAAGTTTTTGGCTACTCCATAAGCCTCTTCGCAGAAGGTTTTCCAGTCACCCTGATGGGCCAGGTCTGTCAATCTAGCAATACCGTGAGAAACTGTCGTATCGCCGTCTAAACCATCTAAGACAATCCGTACCCCAGCCTGCTGAGCGGCTCGATTGAGATGCCAGGGATAGGAATGGCTTGGCCCTAACAGGGCTTCATCTTCGTACTGCCAAATGTCTTTGGTATCAGCTAAGGGACCGAACTGGTCTGCTTGAACATAGTGAGGGGTGAGCCCGCCTTGCTCTAAAACGGCATTGATATAAGGGCGTTCGTCACACTCTGGAACATCGTCAAAGATATTAGAGAACGTATGGAGTGTAGTGTCTTCAGAGTCAGCCAGTAGCTGGCGGGCAACACAGGTGATCGAGGAGGAGTCTAAACCACCGCTTAAATGAGCGCCGAGCGAAAAGGCACTTCTTAAACGACATCTGACGGCTTCTGTGAAAATCTTCTGAAACGCTTCGGCATAGGCTTCATCAGAATCTAGTTTCAGCTCATAATCAGGATTGAGAGACCAGTAAGACCAGAGCTTTAATTCTGATGGGCTGACCAGAAGACTATGGGCTGGGGGTAAGCGTAAAATATCACAATAACTCGTGATGGTTTTATCGTTCATCATAAGGGCTAAATAGTCGCCTAGCCTGACCTCATTAATGCGATGCGGTATCTGGGGCAGAGCCAGTAGCGCCTTGATCTCAGAGGCAAATGAAAAACTGTGATCGGCTTGATAGGAGTAGTAGAAAGGTTTGACCCCCAGATGATCTCTGGCACAGAAAAGAGACTGCTTTGAGGCATCCCAAATGGCGAATGCAAATGCACCTAGGAGATGCTGTGGGCAATCAATTCCCCACTTTTGATAGGCGGCCAGGATAAAATCACTGTCAGGTATTTTCTCAAGCGGGCGATTGCCTAGATCTAGCTTGGTGAGTAACTCTTCACGGTTATCAATCCGGGCATCCGCAGTCAATACCCAACGCTCAGTCAACTCCTCGGTCAACTCTTGTTCTAAATCCTTCGCTAAAGATTGGGATGGCTCCACCAACGGCAAAGTCTCCAGCAGGGATTCTGGTGTGCTCCACAGCATTCGGTGTCCCATGCCGACGGTTCCTTTCAACCAGCTGTTCACCCCATCAGTGCCTCGATGGGCAAGGGTATCTAGCATGGCGGTTAAATCAGTTTGGCTGACTGTATGACCCTTAAGAGAAACTATCCCGACGATGCCACTCATGGTTCAATGCCTCGATAAGCCAACAATGTTGTGAAATGGGAAAGGTCTTGGAGGTTGCCGACAATGACATGCCCTTGATATTCAATCCAGGCATGTGCTCTAAAGCCACCTTCAGGTGTTTTATCAACGCCAATCTGCATTTCAGACTCATACTGATGCCAGTTCATCAATACCTGGGTCGTGAGTGCCCGAGCCAGACATTTTACCCCCCCTGGCATGTAGCGGCTGGCGAGGTTGATCGCCCAAACAATTTTGGCAACCTGACGCAATTGGGTGTGGGCCTGGTGGGAGTGAGGCTGATGATTTGTGCTCAATGCACCCAGCGGCGCTGGGGCGGGGGCGGTTTCAAGCACGCTAGAGGCGGGTGGTGAGAGGCTGGGCTGACCACTAGGGATCAGGACTTTGCACAATAGCCGAAAAGGTAACAGCCATAGCCCTAGCCGAATGACACTCAGCAATATGAAAGTGATCATTAGCAAAGGGAGATCTCGCCACCGTCGCTTGAGCTTAGTCAACGGTTTGAGTCGCCTCTGCATTGGTTACCTCAATCAAGTTTTGTTCTGCTAAGGCTTGGAGTAGGGCTGTGAGGTCGCGATCGCAAACCTCGTTGTCAACCTCATACTCATCCAAAATCGCAGTTCTTAACTGGTCAACGGTCTTAGGCTCTTTAATCAGATTCCACACCAGTGCCCCAGTCTCATTTAAGCCAAAATAAGTACCAGATTTCAGATTAAGAATAACAATCTCGCCATTCAGATCAGAACAGACGTGCTCTGGAATCGCTGTCACAACAGAACTAAGAGAAAGTTTTAACGGTTTAATCATATGATTTGTGGGTTTGAATATCTCAAGACATCTGAGAGATAAAGATCAAGAATCCGAGGAATCATTAGGTGGAGAGGCAGCTGTAGCAAGCCAGTGGGGAGACCAACTCATTGTCCTGTTTACAGGGGGCTACATGTAGCACAGAACATCAGGCTACTTAACGCTAGTGAGCAAACTGGATTTGGGACAGTCTTACAGAGGCTGCCAAGAACTCACGATAACCCTAGCCGAGGGATTTCACACGATATGAAAACAAAAAAATCTGGCAACAAACGATATGAAAACACTCATCAACAGGTGGAGAGCATATCCCCTCAGTCGCTTGAACCTGCTTACTCATTTAAGCTCTCGCTAAATCGACAAACTCGCTCAAGGCTTCAAAGTCTTACTTTACCTAAATTTATGGATACGAGCACTTCGCTTTAAGCCGACTAGAGGTCAGCGATGTTAACTGTTGCATTTGTATTCCTGATTACTAACGAGCTGTAAATTATCCGGAACTCTGGTGAAGCTTCATGGTGCCTTTATGAAGGATTTGTAAGATTTCTATTTCTTACCCAAAAACCATCACGGGAACTCGCTTGTAAGCAGGTGTGTGTGATTTGGGGTCGGTGTTCCCCTTCATCAAGACATTGGTTTCGGGGTAAAACATTAGTGCTGCCCCGCGTCGGACTGCGCCGCAGATGATTTCGATATTCTCAAGCTTGCCTGCTTCACCCTGAACGGTGACCCGCTGGTGATTGGCGAGACCAGCGCTAGCCACATCCTCAGGATGCATCAAGATGCAGTGGCGGTGGGGCATACCGCGATATTTGTCAGCGGTGCGATAGACAACGGTGTTGTGCTGGGTGTAGCTACGCCCGGTAATCAGCGCCAGGACGATGCCTTGGGTATCTCTTTCTTTAAAGTGTTCAGGCGTTGGCAGGGTTAGCTTAGGGAGCGGCGTCAGCTGCATCTGAGCTTTGCCAGAGGGGGTGGCAAATTTCGGGGCGGTGAGAATACGCCCAGCAATGGTGAACTCTTCACGGGTGTCGTCAATTTGGCCAATTTTCTGATAGCCCGGAATGGTTTCTGCAATCAGCTGACGAATGTAGCGGGTGTCTTGGAGCTTGCGCCAGTTGATGGGGGAGGGACCATGCAGCCTGTGGGCCAGCTCAGTCAAGAAGTGGACTTCGGCCACCAGATCGGCCTCTTTGAGATGGGTTTTGCCTTCGTCATTTAGCCGCACAAAATTGTTGCCGGACTCGACGGTGGTTTTGTG
>JBCDDJ010000318.1:0-7705 GCA_039180385.1 Cyanobacteria bacterium P01_G01_bin.38
CCCTCTTCTTCGCTGAAGATGGCCATCCCCGCTACCACACTGCTGGACTGCTTAATGACCGAGACGCCGGTTTGCCGGACCGCCTCTGGCAGCTGAGGCTCTGCCAGGGAAACTCGATTGAGCACATCGACGGCGGCAATGTCTAAGTCATACCCTTGCTCAAAGGTAACGGTAATGCTACTAGTGCCATCTTCGGCGCTGGTGGAGGTCATATATCGCATGCCTTCAACGCCGTTGATTTCCCGTTCTAATACGGTTGTGACGGTTTCTTCGACCACTTCGGCACTGGCCCCAATGTAGTTGGATGAGACCACCACCTGAACCGGGCTAATGTCTGGATATTGTTCAACGGGCAGCGTGGGAATGCTGATCAGCCCCACCAGGAGCACAATCATTGAGCAGACAATGGTGAGAACCGGGCGGCGAATGAAAAATTCGACAAACATAGTAGGAGACCAACAGGCGTAATTAGGGGCCAGAAATCGGGGTTTGGAGAAACCTGGTTTCTTATAGGGACACCGCTTCTTGAGGATTGGGGTCAGGGAAGAGGGTTTTTAACAACAGGGGGGCGATCAGAGTGGTCGCGATCACCATGATGATCACCGCCGCATCCAGGGAATCTGACAAGATGCCGGTTGAGGCCCCCAATCCGGCAAACACCAGCCCGACTTCTCCTCGGGGAATCATCCCGGCACCAATCACCCAGCGATTGACAGGTTTGTTGCTAAAAACGACAAAGCCTGCCACGACTTTGCCGAGGATTGCGATCGCAATCAAACAGCCTGCCACGATCAGCCCGGCTCGATTGGCAGGGTCAAACGGATTTAGCACACTCAGGTTGACACTGGCCCCAATGGTCACAAAGAAAATAGTGGTATAAACATACACAAAGGGTTGAATCAATTGCATTAACTCTTCTTTTCGTCGAGTGCCACTGAGGACTAGCCCGGCAGCAAAGGCTCCGAGCAGCGCTTCCAGGCCCAGGGCAACGGCCAGCAGCGCCAGGGCATTTAGAAAGGCCAGCGACAGGAGCAGTAAGGCCGCCGGATCTTTAAATCGCTCCACCACGGCTGAAAAAATTGGACAGAAATAGCGATTTAGCAACACCGCCAGCAGGACAAACCCCACCGCGCTGGCCAAAAGCGTGACCAGGCTGGCCAGCTCAATTTCGCCAGTCTCCGCCAAACTCAAGACCAGTGCCAGGATGACGATGCCTAAAATATCATCCAGGATGGCGGCCCCTAAAATAATCTGGCCTTCTTGAGATTGAAGCTGGCCCATCTCTTGCAAGACTTTGGCCGTAATCCCGATGCTGGTGGCGGTCAGCGCTGCCCCCGCAAAGATAGCGGGGACGATCGGCAGATGGAAGACCGCAATTAGGGTGATCGTCCCCAGGGCAAAGGGGAGAAGAACACCCGTTGTGGCGACGGTCGCGGCTTGGGAGCCGACCTGAATGAGCTCCTTTAAATTAGATTCGAGCCCGGTGACAAACAGGAGGGTCAGTAATCCAATATTGGCACTTTCATGGATAAAAGCATCCATCTCAAACCGGTAAGCGGACATCACCGTCTCAGTCGGTGCGCCGGTCGTCAATTTTAGGCAGCTGAGTAGAACCCCGTTAACAGCAGGGCCGTCTGCTGAAAAGACCAGAATCCCCAAGACAGAGCCCCCCAGTACCACCCCCGCGGCTAAGTCTCCTAGCACAGCGGGAAGATTCAAGCGATCGCAAAGCTTCCCGAGCAAGACACTGGTGATAAAAGCCAGCCCTGCGGTAATCAGTAGCGTGGCCACCACCGCCTCTGAATAGCTTTCCTCTGAGGCAGCTTCTGCCAGCGTCATTGTGGGTAGCCATGCCAAAGCATAGGGATGCCATAAATCAATAAATGGGTTCATGAGCTAGCAGTCTCACAGATCAATTAATCTCACAGGTAATCAGGCGCGCGAGAAAAAAGTTAGTCATTTTAGACCCATAAGGAGAACTCCACCAGCGGGCGGGATGACTGCCCAGGGGCGCGGACAGGGTATAGTCTAAATCATTGCAGGCGAGCCACTGACCATTTTTTCGCCATCCCAGACGCTCACCCCAGCGTTGGATCAAGGCGCTGTCTCGACTAATTGTGGTTTCTAACGTGCCGCCCAACGATTGATAGAGCGAGACCTGGACGCTAAACCCGAAATGCCCCTGGCTGTAAGTACTCCAGAGTCTATCAATTACCTGCAACGCGTTGCAGGGAAACAGGCGGATGCTGTCAGGATTGAGGTCTTCGAGATCTGCCTTGCCAGCCATCTCGGTAATTAATCGAATGGTTTCTTTATCGGCCTCAAACCAGTTGCTAGCGGCTAAATAATCGCGGAGTTGGCCATAGCGATACGCGTCAGATTGTAAGATAGCGTTGTCTTCAAGCCCGGCAATCCGCTGGGACAGCTGCGGCAGCTGTTGAGTAATCTCAGTGATTTGGCGGGATAGCTGACTCAGCTGATCGGTAATCTTAGCAAGGGCTGCGCTGGTGGCGTCCGCTGTTCCACTATTATTTGATCTTGGGGAACTAGGGACATCTGTTGTTTGATTAGCTTCTGTTTGATTAGCTTCATCCATAGGTCTGATTAAAGGTGGGTTACAGAGAATCTTGCGGAGCGGCCGAAATCGGCATGCCGTCCGACAAATTAAGCAGCCCCGACGTCACCACGGCATCACCTGAGCTTAAGCCCTCAAGCACCTGATAGGCATTTCCCTGGATCTCTCCCAGTTGAACAGGCTGCTGTTTGGCGACCTGCTGACTCGCCGTAGCCCCATCCCCTTCGCCTCCTTCGCCCTCCGCGGGTTGAGCCAGATAAACAAAGGTTTGCCCACCAATGTAGGAGACCGCCGTCGTCGGAATTAAAACCCCCGGACTGCTGTCCCAAATCACTCGGGCTCTCACAAATTGCTCATCTCGCAGCAGGCCATGCGGATTGGGGAACCGGGCCTTAGCGAGCACAGCCTGGGCGCTCGAATCAACTCGCGGAGAGATAAAGCTAATTTGACCGGTGGCCACCGGTCTATCTTGCTGGGGAATCGACAGCTCAACTGGCAGCCCGATCGTCAAGTTTACGGCTTGCTCAATGGGAATCGCCAGCCGTAGTTCTAACGCCTGATTCTGGGTGAGGGTTGTTAAGGTATCACCAATCTCTACAAAGTCACCCACTTTGACAGGAATATCGCCAATGGTGCCCTCCACGGGCGCAACTACCCTATACTCATCGAGATCTTCATTGACTACATTCGCATCGGCCTGCGCTCTAGAGAAGGCTGCACCGGCCTCTTCCAAGTTTGCCTGGGCGGCTTGCACCCGTTTATTGGCCGCATCTAATGCCGCCACGGCGGCATCTCGATCGCGCTGAACCCGATCGAGTTCCTGCTGGGATAGGGCACCCTGGGCAACCAGGGTGCTGGTGCGCTCAAACTCGGTATTTTGCAAATCTACCTCTGCCACTGCGCTGACCTGTTCGGCTTCAAAGGTTAACAGGTCAGCCTCGGTGCTATTGCGAGCAGCTCTGGCCGCATTGACGTTTGCGATCGCACCGCTGGCCTCGGCCTGAGACCGATCGGGATCAAGCTGCAAAATTGGCATCCCCGGCGTCACCGGGTCCCCTGAGTCGACATAGATCTCAACAATTTGCCCCTCGACTTCAGGTTTGAGTAAAACCCGCTGCTCAGCTTCCAGGGCACCGACAAATTCAGAGCTATTTTCAATCGCCCCCATTTCCACTGTGTGCAATTGCACCAAAGCCCCAGGGGGCTGATTATCTTCTGTCGATGAGGTAGACCTGGGAAAGAACCGCCAAAGCAAGCCACCACTCAACAGGGTCGCAAAGATCAACAGAAACCAGGGCCAGCGTTTTCTATCTTGGGTTAGCTGAGACTCGGGCTGTTGGGGCTTTTCTATCACAGGGGGTGAGGGCTGAGAGGGCTGCATAGTTTCTATCAGTTGGATTGAGGCAATATGAGGTGATTTTTCAAAGCTCTGCTAGTTATAGACCTTATAAATAATTCTTGTAACGGCAAGTCTTACTCGAAATAGACAACCTCAACATCATAGGAAGGAAACGTTTAGGCTGTCTTGTCATTTCTTGCTGTAAATCTTCTCTATCTTGACTATAAATTCTCTCTCGGCATAAATTTTCGATCCCCTCAGCGGTAAAATCTCTCATTATGTAACGCACAACACAATTTGATTCCAGGGTGAGGGGCGGCAATATCAGCGGCGGCAAACGAGCGCTGCCCCAGACGGATACACTTCCCTTTGATGGATTTGATGATGGAAAGAGAGTATACCGATCTCCGCCATCAGTCATGGTTATAAGGGCAACATGATCGCAAAGCAGGTTCGCCCCGGACCAGACTCTACCAAGACGCTGCCGCCATGGCGATTTTCGATAATCCGCCGCACGACATCAAGCCCCAGCCCTGTGCCCTTACCCATGGGCTTGGTGGTGAAAAAGGGTTCTAGAATGCGATTCTTTAAATGGGGTGGGATGCCAGGGCCGTTATCCTCAATTTCAACGCGAAGGCTATCCTCCTTTTTGCAGGTCCGAATGACAATCTGCGGCGGTGTGTCATCAGGGGTCCCTTCATTCAGGGCATCAATGGCATTGTCGATCAAATTAGTCCAGACCTGGTTGAGTTCACTGCCAAAGGCCATAATTTCCGGGAGGGCTGATTCGTAATGCCGTTTGACTTTGATACCGTACTTGAGCTTAAAGGCAAACAGGCGCAGGGTGTCTTCGATACCGTCGTGGATGTTGATTTGTTGTTGGGCAGCCCGATCCATGTAGGCGTAAGACTTCATCGATTGCACTAACGCAGAGATGCGCTCAGCCCCATCCAGTCCGTCTTTGATCATGCCCATCACATCAAAGGAGATCGCCAGCCAGCGCAGACCCATATCCCTGAGCTCGGTCGGATCATCACGCCAGCGCGTCATGATCATATCTAGCGTGGCCGGGTCTATTTCGGCAGCTGCTAAGGGTTCTACGAGTTTCCAGGCATCTTGCACACCGTAGTCTTCTAGCCAATCCGTGAGGGCGTCTTCGCGATCACCCTGGGAGATAGGATCAATCTTGGGATTTGCAATCGCCTCAAAGCCACGCTCTCGAATCTCTACCCATTCTTGGGTATGGGCCTCATCGACCTGCTGTTGGCCATACACCTGATTCATGCGCTCAAGCTCAAGAATGGCGGGTTTAACATCCTTGAGTACCCGCACGAGGGCGGCGGCGGGGTTGTTAAGCTCGTGGGCCAGCCCAGCGGCGAGGGTGCCTAGAGCCGCCATCTTTTCTCGATTTTGAATGAAGGATTCCAGACCCCGCAGACGACTGCTGACCGTACGAAAGATATCTTTTTCAAACTCGCGACAGCCATGAAGTACTTCCAGAAAATCAACGCAGTCGAGTCGGTAAAGATCGGTGTCAACATCGGCAGTGAGGCTAACCGGAACCAGGTCTTCGGTGAGCACCTGAACTTCCCCAAAGAACGAGGGACTTTTGTGGCGGCCAACGGGCATATCGGCACCGTTGCTTTGGCGAGTAACCGTGATCTGACCGCTGATCTGAATGAAGAAACCTTTGACGGGTTCGCCTTCATGCACAAGAACTTCGCCAGGAGTCAGGTGAATATGTTCGGCGCGATCGCAAATCCAGTCCAACCGTTCAGGGGGCAACTTCTGGAATGGTGCCATCTGCAATAGAGACTCTTTACAAAGCATGATCACTGCGCCTCGATGGGGGGTCAGTACAACATTAGCCACATCGCTCATAACACCGAGTATAGGTGAATCTATTTGTGCCAGAAGCAATGATGGCTCACAATCCGCATAAAGCATAATTGTTTATCACTATCAAATGCCCTGAGATAGATCAATTCCGATTTCAGCGATTCTCCCCAGGAGAGACTGCGTCAACGCCAGAGCCGTTCAACGAACATGTAGCCCATCTATCCCTACGCCGAGAATCCGGAATCCCATTAAAATTGACTAAACAGATTACACCCACTGCCAACCCCTTGATCCAAGCAGAAACTCTAGACCTTCTCGAATGGCCCCGGCTGTGCCAGCACCTCTCCACCTTTGCCGCCACCAAGCTCGGCACGCTGGCCGCCCGACACGTGCCCATCCCCCCCACCCTGGCCGACAGCATGCGCCTGCTGGCTCAAACCCGAGAGGCCTACCAGCTCGACCAGACCACCCCGCTCAAGTTTAGCGGCGTGCGCGACGTTGGCGATGCCCTGGAGCGGGCTACCTTGCAGGGTATTTTGTCTGGGGAAGAACTCTTAGCCATCGCCACCACCCTGGCTGGTGCGCGTCAGCTGCGCCGTACCATCGACGCCCAGGAAGAAGACGATTTCCCCGTACTCCAAGCCCTGGTGGCTGAGCTGCGCACCTACCCCGAGCTTGAGCAAGCGATTCACCACTGCATCGACGACCGCGGTAAGGTCACTGACCGGGCTAACCCCAAGTTAGAGGGCATCCGCCGTCAGCTCAAGTTGGTCCATGACCAAATTCATGCCAAGCTTCAGCGGCTTGTGCAACGCCATCCGGGAGCGCTGCAAGAAACCCTGATCACCCAGCGCGGCGATCGCTATGTGATTCCGGTCAAAGCGCCGCAAAAAGACAAAATTCCCGGCATCGTCCACGATGTCTCCAGCACCGGAGCCACCCTGTTTATTGAGCCCCAGAGTGTAGTCGGGTTCGGCAACCAGCTGCGCCAGCTCCAACGTCAGGAAACCCGCGAAGAAGAAACCGTCCGCCAGCAGCTCACTACCCAGGTCGCCGAGGTCAACGAAGACCTGGAACAGCTCATGGTGATCGTCACCACCCTCGACCTGGCCACCGCCCGCGCCCGCTATTCCCTTTGGCTAGAGGCCAACCCGCCCCGGTTTGTCGCCCCCGAGGAGCAAACCGTCCTGCGTCAGCTACGCCATCCGCTGCTGGTGTGGCAGCAAAAGCACGAACAAGGCCCCGACGTCGTGCCCACCGATATCGTCATGCGCCCCGACATCCGCGTTGTCGCCATCACCGGCCCCAATACCGGCGGCAAAACTGTCACCCTCAAAACCCTGGGCCTCACCGCCCTGATGGCGAAAATCGGTCTGTTTATCCCTGCCCGTGAGCCGGTGGAGCTGCCCTGGTTTGATCAAATCCTGGCAGATATTGGCGATGAGCAGTCGATTGAGCAAAGTCTATCGACCTTCTCCGGGCATATCCGGCGGATTGGGCGGATTTTGGCGGCGATCTCGGCAGGTGAGGGAGATGGGGGAGATGGGGAGGATAATAATCCATTACCCACTACCCACCACCCACTACCCACTACCAAAATTCAAAATTCAAAATTCAAAATTCAAAATTCCCTCGTTCTCCTCGACGAAGTTGGCGCGGGTACAGACCCGAGTGAAGGCAGTGCTCTCGCCATTGCCCTGCTCAAATACCTGGCGGATCACAGTCGCCTCACCATTGCCACCACCCACTTTGGTGAACTCAAGGCGCTGAAATATGAGGATGACCGCTTTGAGAATGCATCCGTAGAATTTGATGATGTCAGCCTGTCGCCTACCTATCGGCTCCTGTGGGGCATCCCCGGACGGTCCAATGCGCTGACGATTGCGCGGCGGTTAGGGTTGGCCCCGGCCATCTTAGACGAAGCGCAGACTTATGTAGCAGGGACTCAGCAA
>JBCDDJ010000319.1:0-7615 GCA_039180385.1 Cyanobacteria bacterium P01_G01_bin.38
AACTCTAGACTGGCTCAGATGCAGCTACGCTGGGTGCATTACCGAGACGACCACAGATGATGAGGCCAGAGCGGCGCTACAGCAGCTTTGGGAGCATACCCGCGCTGTGGTAGATCAGGGCAAATATAGTCTGGTTGTCCTAGATGAGCTGAGTCTGGCTATTGAGTACGGCCTGCTGAGCGAAGCGGATGTTTTAGATTTTTTGGAGGCGCGCCCGCCCCAAATCGATATGATTCTCACCGGACCCCATATGCCCTATGCGATTTTGTCAATCGCTGATCAGGTGACGGAATATCGTCGTAATTTTTTGCCCTAGATTTTTTACCCCGATTTTTTGCCATGATTAAGAACGATACTTGGATTCAGACGATGGCTGCGCAGGGTATGATTGCGCCCTTTGAGCCTGCTTTAGTACGGCGGGTGCAGCTGCTCCAAGGGTTGCCTGAGATGCCGGTGATCAGCTACGGCCTGTCTTCCTATGGGTATGACATTCGGCTGTCGCCTAGCGAGTTTCGGATCTTTCGTCACATTCCAGGCACCGTCATTGACCCTAAGCGGTTTAACCCAGATAACCTGGAGCCAACCCAGCTTAGGGAAGACGAAAATGGCAGCTACTTTATTTTGCCGGCCCATTCCTACGGGCTAGGAGTGGCGCTAGAGCGGTTGGTCATCCCTGATAACATCACCACGATTTGCATTGGCAAGAGCACCTATGCTCGCTGTGGTATTATCGCGAACCTGACGCCAGCAGAGGCTGGCTGGCGCGGCTACCTGACCTTAGAGTTTTCTAACTCGTCGAGTGCGGACTGTCGCATTTACGCCAACGAGGGGGTGGTGCAGCTGCTGTTTTTAGAGGGTGAGCCCTGCCAGGTAAGCTATGAAACTCGCAAGGGCAAATATCAAGATCAGCCTGAGATGGTTACCTTGGCAAGGGTTTAGAGAATCCAGCCAAGACAGTTCAGGTTCTGTCCACTGGGCCACGAAAAAGACGGCGCACGCTCTGAAAAGAAATCATGTAGCAAATGCTACTGGGTTTCTGAAAGGAGTACTGAAATGTCTGTCACTTGCTGTACGGTCAATCAACTGCGCAATATCTACTGGCGCAAGCTCATGCAGGCGGGGATATCACCCCAAACGGCGAAGGTGATTGCGGGTGCGATCGCAACCTACGATCTCGAGCACATCCGTCCTAGTCAACGAGACCAGCAGCTGATTAGCTGCTATTGCACTGCCATCGCCCAAGCAAAGCTGTGGCGACTAGAGCTTTTGCTGGCTGACGCCCCGCAACGCCATCGCAGCAGGCCCGTTGTCAGCGAGTAGCGTTTTGAGTTCGTTCAGGAGGGCATCTTGCTCGTGCCGTAAAGTTTCTAGCTGCTGCAAAATATAGGTCACCTGATCGTCAGGAGAGTTGACCGGGGCCATCGCCCGCTGGGTCGAGCGAAACCCTCTAATGGCCAGCCAGCCAATTACCCAAAACGGCACCTTGAGCAACCACAGCAGCGCTTGCCTAACCGCCGTACTAGTAAGGCTAAGCAGGGTTTGTAATAGGGTGAGGGCGAGGATTGCGATCGCAACTGCCCAATAAGGATGGGATGTCGCCCAGCCCACCACGGTCTGAGCCGCTGATAGATAGTGATTGAGCGTTTCTACTGAGTTTTGGAGGTAGCTAAAATTGGACACGTTAGACCATTCGAAGTTCATGAGCATACCTGCCTCTAGCGATGAGCTAAATCTATGGTAGAGGAGGTTTTAGGTTTTAGGTTTTAGGTATATGCCCCATCACCTATCACCTATTACCCATCACCCACCCCTTAAACAATCGTCCTTCCCCCATCTGCCACGATAGCTGCCCCGTGAACCAGGGCAGCATCTGCGGTCGCTAGGAATAAAGCAACGCGGGCGATATCTTCGGGCTTACCCAGCCGCCCGGCGGGGATGGTGGCGATGAGAGATTTCTCTTCTGCCTGGGGGTTTTTGCCCACCTCGAACTCTGCATGGATCATGGGGGTATCGACTGGACCGGGGCAGATGGCGTTGACTCGGATATTTTGGGCAGCCCACTCGGCGCTGAGGGCTCGGGTCAGGGCGAGCACGCCGCCTTTGGTGGCGCAGTAGGCGCTATATAACGGCTGCCCAATAATGGCCAGCTCTGAGGCGGTATTGATGATCACGCCGCCGCCCTGGTTGAGCATCGGAGGGATGGCATGTTTGCAGCCAAAAAAGACGCCTTTGAGGTTGATCCCCAGAAGTTTGTCAAGGTCGGCTTCAGTGGTCTCGGTGATCGGTTTGAGGATGGAGATGCCAGCGTTGTTGTGGAGGATGTCGAGCTGGCTAAACTGGTCTAGGGTGGATGCGATCGCATCCTTCACCTGTTGTTCTTGACTGACATCGACGGTCAGGCTGTGGCAAATGCCTCCGGTCTCGACAATCCTCTGCTGAGTGGCCTGCACCGCCTCGGTGTTGAGATCAACGGCAACCACGGTGGCCCCTTCTCGGGCAAAACATTGAGCGGTGGCGCGCCCAATCCCTGACCCTGCACCCGTAATTAGACTGACTTTACCGTTTAATCTCATGGTGAATTCTAGAGTTTCAAAGGCGATGGATGGCATTATCGGTCATATTTAAGCCGCCGCCCTCGACGTCCTCGCTGTAAGCTCATCTGGCGCTTCGCCGCAATCGACCATTTATCGACCAGGGTAATCATAGCCGGCATATCTGGCGAAACCCGAGCTTCCCAACCGAGCTCTGTCACAACAGCATTGAAGGTGCGGCCTTTGGTCATACGGTAGGCGATTTCTTCGACCGCTTCCCAGGTGAGATCACTCTCGATATAGGCTTTGGCCATCACGTTGAGCAGGTTGATATATCGATTGCCTTCGGCCTCGGTCATCATTGTATGGGGGATGTCCAGCACCCGGTCAAAGCGGTGATACCAGCATTTGGGCTGGTGTTTAAGGCCGCGTTCAAAAAAGTGTTGGTGGTCAAAATTATCGACGGCCCGATCGCTCTCGCTGGAGATGATAAAAAATGGGGCAACCGGGCCTTTTTTGATGCGCTTAAAGTTATAGTCGGCAATCCGCAAAATGGCGCGAAGGGCTTCGATCTCAAAGCCAGGGTAGGCTGGCCCCAAGAGATTTTCCCATTGAAAATAGGTGTCGATGTGCTCGACAAAGAGATCAATGACCTTGTTGCTGGCGCTAAAGTAGGGGGCAAAGAGCAGTGTTCGATTAATCTCATCAGCTTTTTCGAGGGCTAACCAGGCAGCCAGGGTAGCTCCGCCCGAGAGCCCCCCCAAGACCACCTGATTACCCATCTTTTGGGCCACCCCTAGCCAGTGCAGGGCAAATTTGAGATAGACGTGGGGGTCGTTGGTAAGGGGCGGCGGGTTGCGGGGGGTCCAGTCGCCAGCAATGCCATGGCCCGGCAGACGGGGGACCAGGATGTTGTACCCAGCTTTATGCAGGGTTTGCCCCAGGGGTTCAAATTGGTAAGGCCCTGCTGTAAACCCGTGAAAAAAGAGACAAACTTTATCGGTGGGGTGTTCGTACAGGTGGGTATAAGACCGAAATGCCTTGTCTACCAATTCTTCTTGATTTGTTTCGGCATCTTCAAGGTCTTGCTCGATGATAGATTTGAGTTTTAGGTAGTCTGTCATAGTAACGGCGGGGGATGCAGTCCTGGGGTGGGTGGGCTTGAGTATCTATTTGTGAAGGGTATCGCTGAATAGGGAAAGAATGGAGATAGTTGAACGATTCTTTTCACGATTCAGATGTTTTCCCAAGGTAGGTGAAAGGGGGCAGCGGCATCCGTTTGTGCCGGTGCATTGGTTTGTGCCGGGGTCGGGGTCTCTGGGGGTGCGGGAGTAGGGGGAGTACTGCGGGTTAGCATCATCAGCGCACCGCTGCCGTCTACCTTGCAAGATCCAAAGGTCGTCTCTGAGAACTGCCATTGGATCAGGTAGGTGCCGTCTTCCAAGGGGGTGGGGGCCTCTAACTGGGGGGTTCCTTCGCCCATGACTTTGAGGATTTCTTGATAGCACTGCTTGCCGAGCGGATCGAGGTCAGCGGGCAGCTTTGGGGGCTTGTTTGTACAGGCCGCAAGGGCGAGGGCGAGGAGGGATAAGCAGAGAGATCGGCGGAGGGACATTGGGGCAGGGGAGGTGGGGAGGCAAGGGAAGATGGGGGAGGTGGTGGATAGAGGGTGGTGGGGTGGGCATTGCCCACACAGAGTAGGACAGAGGCTGCTTGTATCGTAAAGGGTGGGATCCAGAAACTTAAAATTGGCGAGACCATTCTTTGGGCCAGCGTTCGACGATGACTTTGGTTTGGGTGAAAAACTCGACTGCGTGGGCTCCCTGTCCGTGAAGGTCGCCGTAAAAGCTTTCTTTCCAGCCGCTGAAGGGGAAGAAGGCCATGGGAGCAGCGACGCCAATGTTAATGCCAATGTTGCCTGCATTTGTGTCATAGCGAAATTTGCGGGCGGCGGCTCCGGAGTTGGTAAATAGGCAGGCCATGTTGCCCCAGCGGCTTTGGTTGACCAGGGCAATGGCGTCGTCTAAGGTGTCTGCGTGGAGCAGGCCTAAAACGGGGCCAAAGATTTCGGTGGTGGCGACTGTGCCCTCTAAGGGAATGTCTTGCAACAGGGTGGGGCGGACAAAGCTGCCGTTTCCGTAGCCAGAAATTTGGGGGTTGCGGCCATCTACTAAAAGGGTGCCACCCTCGTCAATGCCGGTTTGAATGAGGCTCTCAATGCGATCGCAGCTCTGATGATTAATCACGGCTCCCATTTGCACCCCCTCGTCCAGGCCAAAACCCACGGTTCTTTGCTGGGCTGCGGCTGCGATCGCATTCACAAAGTCTGATTTAACCGAGCCCACTGTAATCGCCAGCGAGGCAGCCAAGCAGCGCTGTCCGGCACAGCCAAAGGCGCTATCGGCGACGATGCGCGTGGTCATCTCTAGATCGGCATCGGGCAAAATCACCACCGGGTTTTTGGCACCGCCCTGACACTGTACCCGCTTACCATGGGCGGCGGCCTGGCGATAGACATATTGCGCGACGGGGCTGGAGCCCACAAAGCTGATCGCTCGAAGGGTGGGGTGCTCGAGCAGGGCATCCACGACTGTCTTACTGCCGTTGACCAGGTTGACGACCCCAGCAGGTAATCCCGTTTGAGCAATCAGTTCCATGATCCGTTGCATCGTCAGGGGGACTTTCTCAGACGGTTTGAGGATGCAGGTGTTGCCACATGCGATCGCATAGGGGAAAAACCAAAACGGAATCATCGCCGGAAAGTTAAACGGCGCAATCACCCCCACCACCCCCAGCGGCTGACGAATCATGATCTCATCAATGCCGCGAGCGATGTCCTCTGAGTTGATGCCCTGCATAAGCGTGGGAATGCCGCAGGCCACGTCTACGTTTTCGATCGCCCTTTGCAGCTCACCTTTGGACTCAGCCAGGGTTTTGCCACACTCCATCGTGATGATTTGCGCCAGCTCTTCGCGATGGGCTTCGAGTAACCCTTTAAGTTTGAACAAATACTGAACCCGTTCGGTGGGAGGCACCCGCCGCCACAAAACAAACGCTGCCGCTGCCGCCGTCGCCGCCCGATCCAAATCGCTACCTGACGAGAGGGGCACCTCAGCCATCACATCCCCCGTAGCGGGATTGATCACATCAAGTGCTTCTGATGTATCTGCCGGGCACCATTCACCGGCAATATAGTTTTGTAACTGTTTCACGGCGGGTTACTCCTGGCTGGTCTTTATCCGAAATGCTACCAGACCGTTTTCATATCCAGGATCAAACCTGGTAAAACCGCAATGATTGGAAATCGCTATAAACTTTGGTTAGAGATATTTTTGAGGGAATTGAGTGATGGTGATGCGTTTTTTTTCGCTGATATTGGCGGGCCTGGTGTGGATGATGGCAGTCCCGGCGGTGGAAGCTGCGCCTTTGGCAACGTTGCCCGGTTTGGGCGGCGTCTTTGCAGGCAGTCGTCCCGATAATTTGGGGGTGCAAGCGGGAAAGCTGGCCCCCTGCCCAGAGTCGCCCAACTGTGTCTCTAGTCAGGTTGAGGATGCTGAGCATGCGATCGCACCCTTCACCTACAGCCAGGACCGCGACACCGCCCGTGACACGCTGGTCAAAGTGTTACAAAACCAACCCCGCACCCAGCTCCTCGACCAAACTGACGACTATGTGTATGTGGAGTTCACCAGCAAGCTGATGGGCTTTGTAGACGACGCCGAGTTTTACTTTCCAGCCGATAGCAAAACCATCGAAGTGCGCTCAGCGGCCCGGCTCGGGGAGTCAGATTTGGGCGTCAATCGCCGTCGTCTGGAGCAGATTCGGTTGGCGATGGCGGATTTGGGAGCTTAAGTGAGTACGCTGCGCTGGCGCTGGTGAGTCGGTGCGTGCGCTGGCGCTGGTGAGGGGGTGAATACACCTGAACTTCTAAATCACCCCCTCACCCCCTCACCCCCTCACCATCCCACTCCCCCGCTAGAATGGACCCAGTCAAAACGCTGCGAGGGTGATTCATATGTGGTCAGATCTGCCGTCCGATCATTGGGCTAGCCAATACATTCAAGCCCTGGCAGACCGCGAAATTTTGCGAGGGTTTCCCGACGAGACCTTCCACCCAGATGATCAAATCACCCGCGCCCAGTTTGCGGCGGTGATCAGTAAAGCGTTTACCCAACCTAATAAGCGTGACCCCATCGAGTTCACCGATGTGCCGTCTGTTTACTGGGCTGCCGAGGCGATCGCAGCCACCTACGCTCGAGGCTTTTTGAGCGGATATCCTGAGCAGCGGTTTGGCCCCGAGCAGTCGATCACCCGGGGGGAGGTGCTGGTGTCACTGGCGAGCGGACTGGAGTATACTCCCACTCAGCCGGTGGAGGCTACCCTGGCTGTCTACGAGGATGCAGACCAAATCCCTGGATTTGCCATTGCTGCGCTGGCCGCTGCCACGGAAAAAGGTCTGGTAGTCAACTATCCCCAGGTTGGGATGCTAAACCCTCGGCGCGAGGCGTCACGGGCTGAGGTGGCGGCCATGCTATATCAGGCATTAGCCAGCCTGGGCGAGGTGCCGGTTTTGGCATCGGCCTATGTGCCAAACCAGAGCCTTGAGCCAGAAACCGACTCGGCCCCGATTGCGACCCAAACCGCCGCTCTGATTAAACAACTAGAGTCCCCCGACGAGGCCGTCCGACAGCAAGCGGCTCAGACCCTTGCGCAGCAAGACATTGCAGTGGTCCCCGAACTGGTCAAAGCTCTCCAAAAAGACTCGATCCGACCTCAGGTGTCGGATATTTTGACCAACATTGGCGATAATGCCGTGCCGGTTTTGATCGCAGCCCTGCAACAGGATGAGGGGTATGAGTCGGTGCTTGATGTCTTGGTGAGAATTGGGGCTGTCTCTACCCTGGTGGGTGCGGTTGAGAATAATAAAGTGATTGAGCGAACCGGCACGGCGCTGGTGCGCATTGGGCAACCGGCGGTGCCTGAACTGGTGGCGGCGCTAAAACAAGACAAGCTGCATGACAAAGCGGTGGCGGTGCTCACTCAAATCGGGGAACCGGCCCTGGCGGATCTGGTGGCGGCGCTGA
>JBCDDJ010000320.1:0-7534 GCA_039180385.1 Cyanobacteria bacterium P01_G01_bin.38
CAGGAAATGTTAGCGAGTCGGTGGTAGAGGAATATCTGGAGCATCATCGAGAACCATCAAATCAAGACAACGACAATTTTTTGCTGGAGTAGAGGGACTTTCAGTCCCGTTACCCCCTGGAACCTATGGACTTTCAGTCCATAGTGGTTGAGTCAGGTTTAGAGAGAACCATGGCACAATGAACTTGCCTTGACTACAGAACAGGCTGATACCAACACGGAAACCTACTGTTCTGTGAGTTCACGACCTAAGGCGAGTGCATATTAATAACGTCCCAGCAATGACTATCCCGGTAGGCCTCATCCTCCAACCCCTTCTCCCACAATTAGGAGAAGGGAAAAAAACCTTGATTTATAGGGACTTCAGGTATTGGATAAGTTCTCTTTTACGAGAAAAATCGCGTTGCTCAAAGTCCCTCTCCCAGTTTTGGGAGAGGGATTTAGGGTGTAGACGCCAGAGCGGCTTCTCGTAGAGTGGGCTGTCGGGATGCTATTTTCTTACGGTCGCCTAACCGTTATTGATCAAATTTTAGAATTGTTGCCAGGACATCGTTTGAATGAGCTGCTGAGTTGTTAGCTGGGTTTGGTTAGTCATTCGAGTGACGACTCTTTGCTGGGCAAAATAGGCTGTGAAACCGCTCAGCATTAACAGAGCAGCAATAACAACAGCGGCAAGACGCTCTTCTCTGGATAATCTTTCAGGCGTCTTGGAGGATTGAGGGGGTGGGAAACCTTTAGCCATCGAGTCTTGATCAGGTGTATAGACTCGCAGCGTTGCAAGATCGTCGATTTTGGGGCAATTGAGCGGGTTCATGGCAGTTTCTGTTCTAATACAGTAAATCAAGATTGTCAGCAATCAGTGGAATGCCCAGGGTCATCGCTAGTTCACGCTCTAGCCGGGTGGAGTGGTCGCAGGCCATCACCGCACAGTTTGGCCGCAGGGATTGCTTGATCCGATGGATTAAACAGGGCCGCTTTAAGATCTGCTCGGCGAGAGATCTACTAGACGCATCGTCGGTTGACAACAAGGTGAGACGATCTTGGGGAAAAGGGATCAAGGTGGCAGGTAGATGCTTGAGGCAATCGTCAATGCGGCTGGGCTCAATCGGTTGGGCGCTCAAGTAGATCAGCCGGGTTCCCGGACTTTGCAGCCGCATTAGCCAAAAGGACAGTTGTGCGTCGTCGGAGCCTTGCTCGAAGGTATCTGGAGTCTGTCTTATCGAGGAAATGACAACGATATCCTGTTCGGTCTGTTTAGGGCGAGGGCGCTTATTTGAGCGACTGGCGCTTTGATCTGCTGAAGCATTGGCTACGCGTGTATCAACCGGAGATTTTATCCAGCTAAAAGTGGCTATATGTCTGGTTGAAGGGGGTGCGATCGCACCAGGCTCACTGTGGGCGGGCTCACTGTGGGCGGACTCACTGCGGATTGACTGGCTGCAGACTGACAATGACATGGTAGATTTCCTCGAGACTGCCTGGCAAAGATAAAATCCCAAGGGTAAGATCCCGTTTGGGTTCATCTATCCGTTTGCATGCCCTCAGTATGGCGAAGATGACCGGTAGAAAAAATCCCGAAAAGTTCAGGTTTATTCAGGTTTAAATTCAGGTTTGTTCAGGTTCTCTTAAGTGCTGCCTTTGATTGGGTGATCGGTTGCTATCAATTGCTCTACCAGCCATTTTTCAAAGCGTTCATTGAGCAAACGCTGTTTTAGCAGGTCATCAAAAAGGCCGTATTCATGACCTTCTCCTTTCCTATTTACTGACCAACTATGCAATTAGCGACCATTCGACGGTCAGATAGATACTCGCTGTAATCGGCCAGGTTATCCAAACCGACGTAGCTCAAGAAAATTTCGGCTAGCAACCACGCGGCAAGGCGGGTGAGGAGTTTTTGCCATCTCACAGCGGCCATCAAACGCCAGAAATCTTGGTCACTATCCTGGGGACCTATGACTGTCTGAATAGACTTAAAACTCGGGCATTGCTGATCCTCAGGATGACTTTCGCTGTGAGAGGCAGTTAAATAGCAATGGTTATCGATCGGCTCATCCCCTAAATCAGCAATCGCAAAACTCGATGTGCGGTTAATCGTTGTCATCCTGTCCACGCCTCTCAAAGGTTGGCTGGCTGAGCATCTGGCTCAAGTTGTCTCAAGTATGGTGGAAGTCACTGGCAGAAAAAATCCCTAAAAGTTCAGGAAAGTTCAGGTTTTAAGTCAAAAAAGTCAGGTGTCAGGCTGACTGACACAACGTTTGCGCCACATGGTCAAACTTGTGTCTGCAGAGAATGCCAAAACGTGGGGCTTGCCGTTTACTCTAATATTTATTATCTACCTGTCATGGCTGTAACCAGTTTGATAAACTCAACTAGCCGGGTGACACAGGTTAAGGGTGATAGTCATGAGTGACACAGACGATATTTTAGAATTCGCTGAAACCCTGATTCATCAAAAAACAGATACCTACTGTAGCGAACTGCAGCGCCGCATTTTGGTGACAGCCCTACAGGGTGAGCGCAAAACCTATGATCAGCTTGCTGAGGAATGTGGCTACTCTGCCAAATACGTGAAGCAAGATGTCGCCCCCAAACTCTGGCAGCTGCTGTCCCAGGCCCTGGATCAAAAGGTCACGAAATCAAATGCTCGAGCCACGCTGGAGCAAGAAATGCGCAGTTCACCCCTGCGTCAACCCGTCTCTGCCCCGGCTCCAGCGGTCGTGACGCCTCCTGTATCAGCGGTATCGCCTCCTCCTGAAGTCAAACCCCTGACGTCGTCTAACATCTTGCTGGTAGACGATCAGCCTAAGAATTTACGGCTTTTGTCAGACCTGCTTGAGGAGCAGGGGTATGAGGTGCAGCAGGCGATCAATGGTGCGGTTGCTCTACAAGCGGTGACCCTAGACAAACCCGATTTGATTTTGTTGGATATTCACATGCCTGAGATGGATGGGTATAGCGTCTGCCAGCAGCTCAAGGCAGATCATGCCACCGAAGATATTCCGGTCATTTTTGTCAGTGCGCTGGATGAAGCCTGGGATAAAGTCAAGGCATTTTCTGCGGGGGGGAGTGATTACATTACGAAACCTTTCAAGGTGGTTGAAGTACTCGCCCGGGTTGAGAATCAACTCAAGATTCAGCAGCTGCAACGGGAGCTAAAGGCCCAAAATGCCCAACTCCAGCAGGCAATTCAAGAGCTACAGCGGCTTGCGGCTCTAGATGATTTAACCCAGGTGGCTAGCCGTCGTCGGTTTGATGCGTATTTGCTAGAGCGCTGGCAGCAGGCCATACAAACCCAAACGCCGCTAACGCTGATGCTCGCTCAGGTGGATAATTTCAATTTTTACGGGGAGGGGGGCAACCCTACATTAGGCGATCAATTTCTTTATCAGGTGGCTCAGGCGATCAAACAAACGGTGCAAGGTCCGGACGATCTGGTGGGACGCTATGGCACCCTGACCTTTGCCATCGTACTGCCCCAGCAAGAGACTACCAAAGGGGAGCAGATTGCTCAGACGCTCTTAAAACAGGTGCAAACCTTGAAAATGAATAAGACACCAGCCACCCTCAGCATTGGCATGATGACCACGTTACCGACACCCGACATGGGGTTAGAGGGGTTTTTAGAGGGGTGCGATCGCAACCTCCAACAGGCCAAAAGCGACGGCGGCAATAGTTTGATTAGGTCATGAGCATAAACTTTTAAGCTTTTGACTAAAACCCTCAGTGTATCTCAACACCCCTTGCGAACACATCTCTCTAGCCATAGATTACTATGGAGATAAACCACTTTAGCTGGGTAAATGCTGTCATGGCTGAACTAACAATACGGATTCCCGATGAGCTAGCCGAACGGTTAAAACCACTCGAGCAAAGTTTGCCGGATCTTTTGGAACAGCTCGTTCAAGATAGCGGAAGCATTAACCTTGCTGCCCAAGTCAGGCTTGTACCCAACAGCGATACCCTGGTCTACACAGAGGTATTAGATTTTTTGTTAACCCGCCCAACACCTCAGCAGGTCATGGGCTACAAGGTATCATCTCAAGCACAGGAACGGTTACACCAACTTCTGGCTAAAAACCATGAGGCATCATTGACCACTGGAGAAACTCAAGAATTAGATACCTACGAACAGCTTGAACACTTCATGATTTTGTTGAAAGCACGGGCTGCTTCCCAGCAATAACAATGGCTTCTTCAATTTCTTCTGCTGTCCGACAAGCTGTGATCCAACGCGCAGATTCTAGGTGTGAGTATTGTAAGCTATCACAATCGGCTTCTATTTATACCCATGAAGTAGATCATGTCGTCGCAATCAAACATGATGGACAAACAGTGCTTGAGAATCTGGCATTGACCTGCTTGCACTGCAATCGTCATAAGGGTTCCGATTTAACAACCTTTGATCCCAAAAGTAGAGATCTAGTGCGATTGTTTAATCCTCGGACTCAAGCATGGGATGCTCATTTTGAGCTGAAAGGGTCGCTCATTGTGGGCAAAACCGCTATTGGAACAGCAACCGTAAAGCTGCTACAAATGAACAACTCGAGGCGTTTGCTAGAGAGGCAAGTCCTGATGGCGCGAGGAGATTATCCATAACAAAATCACCCCCCTTTGATAGAGGCATTCAAGACTGAAGCATCCCAACAATTTTGTCAAATTGATAATTCTCAGCGAATTCTCGCAGACTACGGGCCAAGTGCGCCTGCTCAGGGGGTATTTGTTCAATCAGCTGCAAAACCCGTTTGCCCTTGAGTTGGCTGGCCGCCTGATGTAGGTCACTCAGCCAGTTCGCTGGCATCACATTCAGCGCCTCTGCCGTGAGAGCGACCTGCCCCTCAGTTAGATTAGATGTCTCTGGCGATACAACAGATTGATCCAGTGCAGCAGGTTTATCGAGCGTACCGGGTGACAGCCCCTCACCAAGCACATTCTCTGATTGAGTCTGAACCGTAAACGAAAACACAGACCCTTGCCCAGGCTGACTCGTTACCGTGATCTCTCCCCCCATCAACGTGACAAACTGTTGGCTAATCGTCAGCCCTAACCCGGTGCCTATCCTTGCTTTTTCGCCACTCTCAGTTTGCTCAAACGGCACGAATAGCTTAGGAATGTCCTCGGCGGAGATTCCTTCGCCAGTGTCTTCGACTTCGAAGTGCAGGACTTGGGTGGGGGGGAGTGGGTGATGGGGAGTGGGTGGTGGGTAGTGGGTAGTGGGTAGTGGGTGGTGGACTCGCACGACAATCTGCCCTTCATGGGTAAACTTCAGTGCATTGCTGAGAAGATTAATCAACACCTGGCGAATCTTTTTCTCATCACCGATAACCTGCGGGGGCAAATCCGGTGCAGCCTCAATGGCAAAGTGTAAGCCCTTTTGCTCAATGCACAACCGAAAGAGGGCTTCAATGGTATCTAAGAGGTGGTTTAGGTCGAAGGGGATTTCCTGGAGGGTTTGCTTGCCAGCTTCTAGCTTAGAGAGTTCTAAAATATCATTGATTAGCTCCAGGAGATGTTCACCACTATGGCGAATCAGGTTGAGGCGTTCTTGATGAGCGTCTGCAAGGGCGGCATCGCGTGCCATTATTTGGCTGAAGCCCAGGATAGAGTTCAGGGGGGTGCGCAGCTCATGGCTCATGTTCGCCAAAAATCGACCCTTGGCCTGGCTGGCTAACTCTGCGGCTTCTTTAGCGTCCTGAAGTTCGAGGGTGCGCTCGGCCACCTTTTGCTCAAGGGTGGTGTAGAGTTGGGCATTTTCTAGGGAAATAGCCGCCTGGGCCAACAGCAGGTTCAGGATTTGGATGCGATCGCGGCTAAAGGCCCCCTCAACTAAATTATTCTCTAGATATAAAATGCCGGTCAATTTGCCCTGGTGGATCAGCGGCGTACACAGGGCTGACTTGAGCCGATGCTGCTGGACATAGTCATCCTGAGTAAAATCGCCATCTGCGATCGCATTGTGCAACACCACACTCTTTTGAGTATGTCTCACGTAGTTAAACAGGCTGAGGGGCACTGCACCCTCCATAGGCAGACTCGCCAGTACCCGAGGGGCGCTATCAGCTTGCCCCATTACCGCATTCTCTTCCGTTGGCTCAACCTGCCCCGACGCCTCAATCCAAAACTCTCCCTCTGTTTCAAGAACCAGATGCCCCGCCTGCGCCCCGGCATTTTCCATGAACACCGTCATCAGCTGAGCCAGCAGCTTCTCAAGCACGATCTCACGGGTGATGGCTTGGGAGGCCTTCATAAGGGTCTGCAAGTCTAAGTTTGCGGTGCCCGAAGAGATGCTGGCCGCGATCGCTTGAGAGCTAAAGGTGGAGGACTCGGGGCGACGGGGAGCAGCCTCTAGCCACTGAGCATACTGTCTTTCCAACTGTTGAACCTTGGCCTGTGCGCCCCAAACTTGATAAGCATAGCGGGCATTTTGCAAATATTCCTGGGCAAATCTGGGCTTATCGTACTCCAGCCAGAACCGGGCGGCTAGCTCATTGGCCAGCGCTTCTTCCTGGATAAACCCCTGTTCCGCAGCGATGGCAATTGCCTGATCATAAAACTCATGGGCATCCCAGGAATAATCTTCGACCCGGGCTAGCTCTGCCTCCACTAGCCAATATTTGTGTAAGAAATTCTCAGGGCAGCTGTCTGCCCAGCGTCGCAGCTCACGCTGCAGCCCTCTAATTTCATCCAGGTACTCACCCTGCTGTTGGAAAGACGCCGCTGGATAAAGTTGAAGGAGACTCAAAGCGGTATACAGATTTAGCTCTGCGTTGGACACTACCCCCAAAATGTAACTCTGCAGGTCTTTAGCCTGACGGGCATAGTCTAGAGCAGCCTCGGGCTCGCCCGCCAGGTAAAGCAGCATGGTTTTGAGAATGTAGTAGCGACAGAGACCGCTAAAGCTTTTATGCTCGGTGCAGTCGCTAATATAGTTGGCCTCTTCGTTGGCCTCTTCGTTAGCTGCCTCATCTGATAATGGGGAAACATCAGACCCCTTAGACAGCGCCTTAATGGCAAACTGATAGCCCAACAGCGCATCAATGGCCCATTGGTTTTTGACCTTGCGACAAAAAGACAGCGCATCCTGTAAATCAACGGCCAGTGCCTCAAGGAACTTACCCTGGAAAAACAGATTAGAAATCCGGTAGCTGATGGTATACCCTACATATTGCAACTCACCAGACTCTAGCCCCACCTGCGCCCCGGTCTGATTGATCTCATCGGCCAACCTGACAGGTTTGACCCAGGAATGGACAAAGTTACTCAGGATAAAGCACGCCCGTGATTTTTGCGTCAGGTTGTTGTACTTCTCACTCAGTCTGAGAGAAACCAGACAAGACTCGTAGCTGGCCGGGTAATCCTGTAGGACTGAACCCAGCAAGGTGCCATAGTTAGAATAGCCATAGCAAGACTCGGGCACATTGCCATGCTCCAAAAAGAGCCGGATGGACACCACCACCACTACCTGCCATACCGTCTGGTTATAGCGATAGGCCGCAGACCCCATGTTAGAGAGAATCTTAACCGCGAGTCGCTGCTCA
>JBCDDJ010000321.1:0-7525 GCA_039180385.1 Cyanobacteria bacterium P01_G01_bin.38
GCATCCAGGCAGCAGTGATGCTCAGCTCGAGGCCTTGCTGAGCGGTAAAGCCAGCGAGGCGGTTGAGCCCGAAGAGATGACCCGTCGCCCCACTGATATTCAAGCTTTCTTAGATGAATTAGAGGCCATTGCCCAAAGCGACCCGACTCTCCGTAATCAGTTTAATTTTGACCGAGTGGGCGTTTTGGGGCAGTCGATGGGAGCTTATACCGCCCTGGCCCTGGCGGGGGCCACGGTTGACCTGGAAACTCTAAACGAGAGCTGCCCGCCCGAGGTAGCTCAGCTCAATCTGTCGCTGTTGTTGCAGTGCTTGGTGCCGTCGCTGCCGCAGCCGTTGCCGACTTTACAAGATAGTCGGGTGAAAGCTGCGATCGCACTTAACCCCCTCGATAGCGCAGTCTTTGGCCCAACCGGCATGGCCGATATCCAGATCCCTACCCTGATTGTCTCAGGCAGTGCCGACACCGTCACCCCAGCCCTGGCGGAACAAATTCGTCCCTTTACCTGGATGACCTCCCCGGATCGCTATCTATTATTAATGGACGGCGGCACCCACTTTTCAGCCATCCACAATCCGCAGGCGACTGAAGAATCTTTAGCGTTGCCCGAGAGAGCCATCGGCCCCAATCCCGAGGTAGCACAGCGCTATATCAAGGCAATCAGCCTCGCCTTTCTCAAAACCTATTTGACTGAGGAGGCAACCTATCGTCAATATCTAGACCCCGCTTACGCCACAGCCCTCAGTCAGCCTGAGATTCCCATTACGTTAACTCGTGAGGTTACCCTTGCAGAATAAGTGACTGGAGTGATGAGCCTATCGGGCTAGCCTGCCTCCCTTAGTCTAGAAGCTATGTGTCAAGACGCTATCAGGCCGCCTTCAACTGATACTTTTGTTGGGCTGCCAACTTGCGAGGATGGGGTACGCCCTTTTCGGCAAAGTACTTTAACTCTTCTACCGCGTTTTTGAGAATTCCGCCCATCTGCATCCGCATCATCGGCCCCATGACCAGACTAAATATGGGCAACAGAGAGATCTCCGCGCACATTTCTACCCTCGTTTTATGGTTGCTGATGGGCGTTACGGTCCAGGTATTGCTCAACTGCTTGACAAAGAACGGCATCTTGTCACCCTGGGCACTGTAAGCAATGATCCGATTGCGCTCATCATAGCGGAGGATTGATTCCTTGAATGGCCCAAGGTCGGTTTTACAAACCCGACCCGAGGTCGGTGCATTATGAGGAATCACACCGTTGTTGCGCCCTTCGGAAACATGCACCGCACTGACCCAATCAGCGACATGCTCAAACTGAGGACCGAGAATTTCCCAAACTTTATCAGCGGAAGTGTCAATGGTGAGTTGTTGTTTAATTTGCATGGTTTTCTCCTATGCTTTGTCGTGTGAAATTGGCCAGCATACTCTGTGGCGGATGAGACTATCCGCCGATATGCAATTGAATCGGACCTGTGCTCCTCTTACACAAAAGAGCTATGCATTCAAGGGTTGGCCCTTGTGTTAGGCCGCAGAGGCCTCTACAGGGAACTGGATTTCTACCACCATTTCTGATTCATGACCGGGCTTGGGGGGTACGATAAACACCTCCCGACCAGGCCCTATCAGTGTGTATTGGTTCATCTCTGCCCAGGTACCAATCGCGCCATAGGCATGGACGCCTTTTTCAGGTCCCCCAAATCGAACTGCTGTTAAAGCCTTTTCGACTGGGGGGAGTTCCCGAACGTTCATAGCCAAACCATTCGAGAGTGGCACTGTGATATCCAGCCCATGATTGAGAAAAAAGCCAAACTCCAGATCCCAATTCTCATCCACATACAGCTCGCTATGAATCAAGGCGGCAAACCGCCCTAGAGACTTAGCTTTGACATATTTGGGGACGACCTGCCCCATTTCTGAGATGAGTGCGAGGCCCTCTGCTAACCCTTTACAGGTATGCCGCTGGGCAAGAAACGGTTGAGCGGGGAGGCTTTTTAACACGACGTCTTCGTTGTGAAATTGCCCTTGACGCTCAATCTCTCGCAGTCGGGTTTCCACAGCCCGAAGGCGGGCTGCTTCTGCCTGGATAGTTTGCTCAATCTGCGCCTTTCTGAGGGCGAGCATCCCGCGAATTTCATCGGGGGAGACTTCATTGTCTAATAGACGCTTGACTTGCTCTAATGAGAGCCCCAGGTCTTTGAGGGCAAGAATGCGGTTGAGCTGAGTTAGCTGCTGCACGCTGTAGTAACGATAGCCCGTCTCCCGATCGCTATCGAGCGGGGTAAACAAGCCAATCTCGTCGTAATAGCGCAGCAGGCTAGCGGATACCTGGGCAATTTTAGAAAACTCACCAATCCGAAACATTCCTATGCCCTCAGAGCGGATACGGCAACCATCACAAGACTTTGTGTGGTTACGAGTCGCAGGGCCTTTCTAGTAAAGCAGTGTAGCCATACTAGGTGTGAGGCACTGTGGTCAACGTCATACTCGCAGTTTAGAGTTTCAAGTTACTTGAAGGTCAAGGGGGACGGTTAGGTGCCTCTCTCATTCAGCGATAGCGCAAGCGCTGACTTGTCAGTTCGCAACTTCGTAAAGATGGAATTCGTTTTCAGCCAGACCGGTCCAATAGCCGTCTTCCTTACCAAAGCCGGGTCGCTGGGTCAGTTGGGTGATGGCTGCTTCGTTTTCCCACTGACCGTAGTTAATCACCCGCTCGCCGTCCAAAGAGCGATGGAAAGTGGCCGACAGCAAACCCTCCAGTGACATAGCTGGTCCTACATGCTCCTTTGCCAGCTCTATCATGCGTGGCTGATTTTCTGGGGGCATCCGAAACTCAGCAAAATGGACAAAGTATTCCCCAGCTTTGATCTGGGGGACGCCAACTTTGGATTCTGAGGCGATAATCTCATACTGGTGGGAGTCCATTTCCTCAGCTAAATCTTTGAGCGGTGCCACCAGCGCCTGGGCTTCGGGCAGCTGCCTGAAATGCTCCAGGGCGGTTTCGCTCTCCCACTGGGCGTAGTTGGCAACTTTAAGCCCATCCAGGCTGCGATGCAGGTTAGATGAGACAAAACCGGGCTGCTGTTTTGCGATCGCAAGCACCTTCTTAATCTGCTCCAGCAGCGCTGCCTGCTGACCCTCCTTGACCTTAAACAACACAATAACCGTTACCAGCTGATTCTCAAGATCGAGCGTTGCCATAGAGTACCTCCATTGTGCTCAGCAGACAGTGTCATTGTATAAGGGGTAGAACGCCTTGCGATCAAATCGGAGGACTCTAGTATGACTGATTGTGTACTCGAGACGTGGCAATTTACAACAACTGGCAGCTGCTCGGCCATCGTGATTCCTGACGGCTGTAGAGATATCATTATGTCTGTCTCACCAGATGGATCGCGTGCCTGGAAAATAACGAATTTGGACACTCAGATGCGGAAGGTTTACCTTGATCAGGGCGTTCGCCTTGTGGGTATGCGGTTAAGGCCCGGCACTCAGATTGCTGAGTCTCAATTAATCCGATCCATGTCAGGCTTAATGACAGCGGGTGAGCAAGATGTCCAGGCTGTAGAAGGTTGGCTCAATGACTGTTGCCATCTCAGCGGAGCAATAGCCGAATCGCTTGAGTGTCTGAGAAGTCGGCCAAAAAGCGTGACCCAAGCCGCAAAATGGCTGGGTGTCACCCCCCGAACTCTGCAAAGGTTGCTGATCAGCCAAACAGGACGCACGCCCAGTTTTTGGCTACAGCTAGCCCGTGCCCGGCAAGCCGCTCGATCTCTTCAAGGTTCTGTACCACATGCAGACATTGCAGCTCTCCACGGGTATGCCGATCAGGCCCATATGAGTCGAGATATCAAACGATGGTTTGGCTTATCACCCAGGGGCCTGACTCGCGATACAGAACAGTTTGAGCGGCTCGCAGACTCAGGCTATGACTAGCCTGTCACGGGTGAGCAAATTGCAATCAGAAAACCATTCGGGTCGGCGACGTATGCCGTTGTTTGTCCCCAAGATTCGTCTCGAACATCCTGATGCAAAACGGCACCGGCTTCTAGGGCGCGTGATAGATCAGCGCGTACATCGTCGGATTCAAACGTGATTTCAAAAATCGGTGCGGTAGGCTGTGCTCGGGCGGGCGATTTTCCTAACGATTGAATCAGGCTCAGGGATGAAAATGCAAGCGTTGTGTGCCCCGTATCTAGCTCACCATAATCACCACTTTCGTGCAGGAATTTTTGTTTAAAGTCAAACGCGCGTCCGAAGAAGTCTAAGGTCAAGGCGACGTTTTCGACATAGAGAATGGTGTATTTGAACTTCATCGACGTGCAGTGGCTTAAGGAATAGTAATTTGAGGATATGAGACAAAGGGTGAATCTGTCTTGAAAATTTGCGACATTAATGAGGCCCATCAATCATTGAATTCCAAACCATACCAGGAGAATATCTATGAAACGTATTGTGATGAACTCAGATGCCTTGGGTGGCCTTGACTTTACAGATGTAGATCGGCCTACCCCATTACCCCATCAAAGTCTCGTTCGAGTCGTAGCATTTTCTCTTAATCGCGGTGAGATTAACTTTGCTCAATCACCAGCCTCTAAGGGGCGCACTATTGGCTGGGACTATGTCGGCATCATTGAATTATCTGCGGCGGATGGAACGGGGCTGAAAAAAGGAACGCGCGTAGTGGGCTGGCGAACTGAGATGGATGCCTTTGCAGAGTACGTGATTGGCGACAGCAAGTTCTTGGCCCCCATTCCTGATACGGTTTCGGATACTCAGGCGGCAGCCCTCCCGGTCGCAGGTTTGACAGCCCTGGCCGCGATTGATAAAGGCGATCGCATCCTAGGTCGGTCTGCACTGATTACTGGGGTAACAGGCGGTGTCGGATACTTCGCCTTGCAACTGGCCAAGCTCAGCGGTGCCAGGACGGTTGCCCAAGTCCGTCGGTCTGAGCAAGCCACGTTTGCTAGAGATATTGGAGCCGATGCTGTGGTTGTCACTGCAGATGGACAGGGTCTGGACGCAGAAGGCCCCTACCATTTAGTGGTTGATGGCATTGGAGGCAGTTGGTTTGGGCCATTACTCAGAGTGACAGCCAAGGGCGGCATTCTGGTGTCTTACGGCTCATCCGGGAGTAATGAGTCCAGGTTTAATCTCTCTCCCGATCTCTATGGCAATGGAGGCCAGCGTCGAATATATGGCTTGACCCTCTACAGCGAAATTGAGATTGAACCCTCTTCAGTGGCCCTGGGTCGATTACTCCAACTGGTTGAGAGCGATCGTTTGGCCTTGCCAGACATCACGACAGCAGACTGGTCAGAAACCCCCAAACTGGCAGGCGATCTGTTGGCACGCAGGTTTAGCGGTAAAGCTGTGATGACAATTGGTTAGGGGATAGGTACTCGTCGGCACGTTCTCGCTGATAGTCCCTGCTCTAATAGGCACCGCTCTAATAATCACTATCGGCAACACAAATCCCCTTACATTTAAGGCCATTCGTCGCGGTGCGCTTGCAGTGGGGGCAGAGAATTTTTTCGGTTTCTGCTGCTTGAGTGCTCTTGAGATTAGGGCTGGTTTGTAATGGGTCTTCTTTGGTCTGGCGGTTCAATGTCATTAAGGATAAAGCTTTGCTGCGGTTACACTTTTATAGTTTACGATCTGTGCGTCTAGAGTGCTTTAAGCGGCAACGCTCAGCGGACATCAGCCGATGGCAACAGGCATAAAATCGCCCGCTGAGAGAGTTCCGCTGCAAACGGTTCGGTCAGGGGCAGATGCTTTACCAGCAGTCGGTAGTAGATCGGTCCGTACAAAATATCCATCGCCAGATCGGGGTCCAGGCTGGTATCAAACTCACCGGATTTGATGCCCTGTAAGATCACCTGCCGGGCCGCGTCGCGGCGGGGGGTGAGGAAGCGATCGCAAAAGCTCTCCAGCGCCCCTGGCTCACATTGCCCCTCTGCAATAATTTGCGCCACAATCCGCCCCACATCGCCCCTAAAGACCTCGACCAGCTTTGCCATCTGCTGAGCCAGGGCCTCAGCCGCAGTGTCAGCCTCCGGAAACGGCAGCACCGTTTCAACCTGGGCTAAAAAAGCATCCACGATCACAGCCGCTTTGCTGGGCCACCAGCGATAGATCGTGGTTTTGCCAACGCCTGCCTTGCGGGCAATCGCCTCAATCGAAATCTTGCGGACGCTGGTTTCCTGCAATAAGTCCCAAGCCGCTGACAAAATTGCCCGCTCTGACTCAACCGAGCGAGGACGCCCCATGGGGGTTTGAGATGCTTTCTGCTGTGGCATGTCTTGGCTTCTAGCGTTTATTTAAAGCAAAAATACGATACGCACCGTAAATGAAATTTATCAAATGGGTTGACACTTTCGCAACGGATCGTTTAGAAATTAAATATACGAAACGAATCGTTTTGTTATTGGTTTCATCAAAAATTTCGTTAATTGAAAGCAGAGGAAAATACACGATGACGACCTCTTCTCAAGCTCAAGCAGCACCCCAGACCTTTGATCTCGGTGGTGACTTAACGATTAACCGCCTTGGCTATGGGGCTATGCGCCTGACCGGTCAACCGGGGAACTTTGGTCCCTATGCTGACTGGGATGGCGGCAAGGCTCTGCTGCGTCGTGCGGTTGAGCTGGGCGTTAGTTTCATTGATACGGCTGAAGCCTATGGCCCGGGCACCAATGAAGAGATTATCGCTGACGCACTCTATCCTTATCCTGATGGGCCTTATCCTAGTAAAGTCGTGATTGCTACCAAAGGTGGGATTCATAAACCGGCTCCTGACAATATCCAGGCGGACGGTAGTCCTGAAAGTCTACAGCGGGGGGTTGAGGGAAGCCTGCGACGGCTGAAACAAGATCGCATCGATCTCTACCAGCTACATCGCCCTGACCCCAAAGTCCCGTTTGCCGAATCTATCCAAGCTCTAGCCGCACTAAAGCAGGCGGGTAAAATTCGCCATATTGGCATCTCTAACGTCACCCTGGAGCAAATCAAAGCAGCCCAGGCCATTGCACCGATTGCATCAATCCAAAATCGCTATAGCCTGGTAGATCGCAACCATGAAGCTATTTTGAACTATGCGACTGAGCAGAAAATTGCCTTTATCCCCTACGGCTCCCTGGGTGCCCATCCGCTCAAGCGCGGTGCGCCGCTGGCTCAAGCTGAGGGTGTGCTTGCACAAATTGCTCAGGCCCACGATGTAAACCCCACTCAGATAGCCTTAGCCTGGTTGCTCCACCGCGCGCCCAATATTCTGTTGATTCCAGGGACCACCACCCTTGCCCACCTGGAAGACAATGTAAAAGCAGCCTCGTTGCAGCTGACTGCATCGGAGTTGACCCAGCTGAATTCACTCTAAAACATTCACTTCAGAACGCATAAAATTTGTCTCATTCATGAGGTCCGATCATGGCAACCGTTTCTAAAAAGACAGCACTGGTGACCGGCGGTAATCGGGGAATTGGCTTTGCGATCGCAAAAGGCCTCCTCACCCAGGGCCACACCGTTGTCCTCACCGC
>JBCDDJ010000322.1:0-7505 GCA_039180385.1 Cyanobacteria bacterium P01_G01_bin.38
CTGAGGAAACCGCTTTGAATGAGATAAGAAAAATAAGTGTCAAGTAGTGCGTTATCCAGGGTTGGGCAAACAATCGCACTGTTCGCTAACCCCGTCAATGTGTTGCTCGCGTCAAAGGGTTGTACCGCCTGCTGATAAGTTGGAGAGCCCATAGTAGGGTTTTCTGGCGTCTTGACACCCCCCTCTTCAAGGCTGACCGGTTCCTGTCCAGCAAAAATTGGAATCAAAGGATACAAAGCATTATCCGGCGAGTTGCCTTCATTGACCAGCTGGGTTCTCCATTGACGATAATCAACAAACTCTATTGGATACCCCAAAGAATGAACATATTGGAATATGTCGCCCATAGATAAAGGTTGAGGGTTAACCAGGTGAAAGACTTTGCCCCATGATTCCACTTGATTTGACAGATACACGATAGCTTGACTGACGTAGTCGCATGGATTCAAGTCTAAGTTGACCTCTAGGTTGGGAATGCTTTTAATTTGAATGCACCCCTTGATCATTCGATAGATGATGTCATCAGTATTGCAGAGTCCTTTCTGGCTATGACCTGTGACAAATCCAGGGCGATAAATGCACACAGGCAGCCCCCGATCGCGGGCAATAGTCACCAGTTTTTCAGCGACCCGCTTGCTTTGGGCGTAGCCGCTACTCGGCATGTCCGCAGCGTCGAGCCGGCTATCTTCTTGAATTGACCCCGCGTCTGCCTGACCGGATGAAACAACCCCCGTGCTAGAAACAAAATGAAAGGGTTTTACCTTAGATTGACAGGCCAGTCTCAAAACTTCCTGGGTGCCTAATACGTTGGGCACCCTAAAGGTCTGATAGGGAGACATCGAGTTAACCCGTGCACCGCTGTGGTAAATCATATCGAGTTGAGCCGCTAGCGTCTCAAACTGGGGCTCAGAAAGCCCTAAAAGCGGCTGAGACAGATCTCCCACCACTGGAATAATCCGACTGCGGAAAGCATCATCCCAAAGCAGGTAAGATTCGAGTTTATGCTGGATCTTCTGCCCGCCCGACTCAATATCGGATGAACGCACTAAACAGTAGATATCGGCTCGCGTCTGTTTTAGGAGTTCATAAAGCAAAAACGATCCTAAGAAGCCGGTCGAACCCGTTAAAAAGATAGCAGCTGGCGCAAAACTTAGACGGTGAGAAAGCCCCCTCTGCGGAAGCCCCTCGGGTTGAATAGTCGAGTCGAGGACAGCTTCTGCCTCAAAGTCTATAGCTTGTTCTTCATCAGGAGAATGGTCTGTCGGGGTTTGCTGAATCCTTTTAATCTCTTGGGCTATATCCGCGATAGTCGGCAAGTCAAAAAGACTGCGCAAAGTAATATTAACTTCAAAGGTATTTCGTAAACGGGTAAACAGCTGAGTAATCAGGAGGGAATGACCGCCCAACTCAAAGAAACTATCATCAAGGCTAACCCTCTCAATGCCTAAGATTTGCTGCCAGATTTCAGCAATGGCCTTCTCTATCGCTGTACTAGGGGCTGTATAAGGTCTCTCTGATTTAGGGCGAGTTTGTTCTGGTTGTGGCAAAGCGCGACGATCTACTTTGCCACTCGGTGTCAATGGCAGCCTTTCTAGCGGTATAAAAGCGGATGGCACCATAGGGTCTGGCAGCTTTTGTTTGAGAAAATCTCGCAACTGCGAGCTTAGGTTATGGTTGGCTGCCCCTGCGAGCGCATTAGGCGTGTTCTCATCTCCACGGGACAGTTGGTTGTCTGCAGACTTGACAATGTAGGCGACTAAAGACTGGTTACCGGGGCTGTCTTCCCTCACGATAGCCACAGCATCTTGTACTGATGGATACTGAGATAGGAGCGCCTCAATCTCGCCCAGCTCGATGCGGAAGCCACGAATTTTAACCTGGTTATCTATACGTCCTAAAAATTCAAGATTTCCATCGGGCAGCCACCGGCCTAGATCTCCGGTTTTGTAAATCAAATCTCGGCTATCGGCTGACGAAGACTGCCCACGACTGGAAAACGGATTGGGCACAAAGCTCAGGCAGGTTTTCGCTTCGTTCTTCCAATATCCGTTGCCTACCCCAATCCCTGAGACGCAAATCTCACCGGGGGCCCCAATGGGAACCAACTGCATCTGAGCATCGAGAATGTAGAGCCTTAGGTTGGCTAGGGGCTGACCAATAGGCACCGTTCGCTGGTTTTTGGGTAAAGGCTTGTCCGTGATAAATTGAGCGATATCGTCCGCTGCCTCGGTGGGGCCGTAGGCATTGGCAACTTTGATTGACGGATATATGCTCAACCACTGATTGATCAGCTCTACTGGGACATATTCTCCGGTGACCATCATCAGGGTTAGGTCAGGGAGGGAGCGCTGGTCAACTGACAGCTGGGCAACATAGTCAATTAGCCCCTTGAGAACCACCGGAACAAGTTCGACAAGGGCAATTTTTTCGGCCTTAATCAGCTCAAATAGTTTGTCTGGGCTACAAACAGTTTCTGTACTAGCAATGACTGTTTTACCGCCGGTTAAAAGGGGAGCTAAAAATTGCCAGACGGAGATATCTGATGAGGCTGGCGCGCTTTGCAAAAAATTGAGTTCTTTATTTACTTCCAAAGCATCTAGCTGGGCATAAATATGATTAATTGCCCCATCATGCCTGATGATTGCGCCCTTAGGCCATCCAGTTGAACCAGACGTATACAGCATATAGGCTGGATTAGCGGATCGCCTAGCCCCGCTCAGATTTTTCTGGGATAGCTGATCGAAATCGCGCTGATCGAATAGACCTATCGGCCCCAGCCCAGATTTTCCTGACCCGTCAGAGTTCACATCTAGGCAGATAACATGCTTTAGTTTAGAAGGGCGCTCTGTAAAATTATCCCAGCGCTTTAGAGCAAGAGAATCCGTTAATAGACAACTCACTTCGCTGTTGGACAGCATGTATTTGATTCTATCTGCCGGATACGTACTATCTATTGGTACATAAGCAGCACCTGCTTTGTAAATCGCTAAGATCGCGATCAAGAAATTGATATCTCGATCTTTTAAGATACCAACAAACTCGCCTGGTTCTAGGCCCAGGTGTTTCAAAAACCCTGCTAGCTGATTGGCCTTTGCGTTTAGCGCTCGATAAGTTAACCGAGTGTTTTCCCAAACGGCAACAATATGATCTGGGGTTCGCTCAACTTGCTTTTCAAATAGTTCGTCAATCGTATGTTCAATCGGATAGGTTCCACGGCTAGGGTTAAAATCCCTTAAAAGCTGCTGCCGATCTTTTTCTTTTAGAAAAGCAATGTCTGATAGTTTAATGCCAGGGTGCTCCACAATACATTCAACGATGTTGACGTAGTGTTTTGCGATCGCCCTTATTAAGTCATCTCGAAATAGACTGTCGCTATAATCAATTTTACCGCTAATACAATTGCCATTCACCTCAAAAGAAAACGTTAAATCATTGTTGAGGTCTAAGGTTTCATCATCGACATGAATATTTTCTAGCAATACGACAATATCAAAGATAGGACAGCGGTTTTGATACTGCGGCACCCCTAATAATGGAAACAGTTTATCGACAGGATAGTTTGGGTGGATGTAGGCACTGACGACGCGGTCTCTAACCTGCAACAACGCATCTTCAAACGTCAGGTCTTTTGCAATCCGGGTACGTAGCGGCAAAACTTTATTGGCAACAGGCTTAAAATTGGCTTCTTGACAAACAGGGATACCGACGATTAGATCGCTATTGTTCGTATATTTCTCAAGTAAAATGTAAACGGCTGCTAGCAGAAATACATATACCGAAGAATAGGAAGCCTTGCTGAAGCTAATCACAGCTTGAGAACACTGACGACTGAAATCAAACCGTACGGACCTGTTCTTTTTGCCATATGATTCTGGCCTTAGATAATCAGTGATAATGGCTGTCTCCGGCAATTCTCCTGACAGCTGATTGAGCCAATAGATCTTCTCAGAGAAAAAGCTATCAGAGCTATCGTCGCGTTTTATTTCAGCTAGCATGTCCAATGTCCTCACTCGCAAAATTTACGCAACCAACTCACCAAACGCCTGTTTAATCAGCGAACATCCCCTTTGGAGAGTGGGCATTTGAATCGATAATGGGGGCAAAATCTTTAAGACGGTATCGTTGCGTCCAACCCGTTCGATAATCAAACCCAGTTCAAAGCAGCGTAAAGCTATCTTCTTAGCTAAAGACTCTGCTTCAAAATTAGCAAGATCGATGCCCCAAATCATACCGATCCCCCGCGTATCTATATCCTTATTCATTGATTTGATTTCAGTGCTCAAAAAATCTTTTAAGAAAGATTCTTTGACCTTTGCCTCTCTCTCTAAATCAGTATTTTCTCTAAATTCTAAAGCAGCTGTTCCCCCTACAAATGCCAGCTGATTACCCCTAAACGTACCCGTATGTTCGGCCGGTTGCCACACATCCAACTCTGGCTTGATCAACAGTAGTGACATGGGAAATCCGTAACCACTGATAGATTTTGAAAGGATCACCATATCAGGAACGATATTAGCTCGTTCAAATGAAAAGAAGGGACCCGTTCTGCCGCAGCCAACTTGGATATCGTCACAAATCAACAGGATGTCGTGCTCGTCACACAGTTTTCTGAGTTTCTGTATCCACTCAATCGGGGCGACGACAACACCCCCTTCAGCTTGAACGGTTTCAAAGATGATTGCGGCTGGTTTTTCAATCCCAGAGCTATTGTCGTTGAGCACCGACTCGATGTAGGCAATCGTATCAATCGTTTCCATAAACCCATAGGGGTAGGGCATAAAGGCAACGTTGCTTGATGTCCCCCAGGTGCCTGAGCGGATCGTCGTATTGCCGGTCACTGACAAACTCCCCAGGGTCATGCCGTGGTAAGCGCCCATAAAGGAGAAAATGCCGGCTCTTTTTTTGATTTTTCTGGCTAATTTTAAAGCGGCCTCAACAGCGTTTGTCCCCGTTGGCCCACAAAACTGAATTCGATAATCTAAGCCTTTTGGAGACAGCACTGTTTCTGAGAACGTGGTCAGAAATTTCTCTTTGGCAGAGGTCTGTAAATCTAAACCGTGGGTGATGGCATCAGCATCTAAATAAAGCAGCACCTGCTGCTTGATGTAATCATTGTTATGACCGTAGTTTAGAGCGCCTGCACCCGCGAGAAAATCAATATATGCTTTCCCCGCTTCAGAATAAACGATGGCGTCTTTGGCTCGATGAAAGGTAACTGGAAAACTACGGCAGTAGCTTCTGACATTGGATTCGTACTGCTCAAAAATATTCATAATGACGAATCTGTATGGGATGGTATCTGGAGACTGAGGGGGATTCTACCGGCAGACCTGTGCTCGTTGAGTCAAAGTTTTAACTCAACGAGCATAAGCAACGTCAAAATCAAAAGTCATTTCTTTAGCTAGCGCCTGGGCCTGTTGCTGCTGGGTCGGCGTTAATAACAACAGGCTCTGAAGCGGACCGTCGAGATGGGTGACCATTTCCTGGAGCAATATCTCAAAATGCTCTAATATGCCGGTGATGGTGGTGGCCTCAAAGCGTCGACAATCGTAATTAATGCCGATTTTCAGTTCTGGGCCAGGGTATCCAATCACATTTAGGGGATAGTTTGTCTTATAAAATCCAGTAAAATCTAGAAATTCTAACTCGGCTTCGTCTGACGTACTTACCTGGGCCGACGGATAGTTCTCAAACACCACAATGCTTTCAAATAAGGGTAACCCTCTAGAGATTTGGCTCCACCCCTGAACCTCTACTAGCGGACTGTATTCGTACTGGCGCATTTCAGAGAGCTGAGCCTGAAGTTGTTTGAGCCAAGGTAGCAAAGACTGCTCAGGATCTACGCTGACGCAAACGGGTAAAGTATTAATAA
This sequence comes from Cyanobacteria bacterium P01_G01_bin.38, assembly GCA_039180385.1. Classification (GTDB taxonomy): domain Bacteria; phylum Cyanobacteriota; class Cyanobacteriia; order Phormidesmidales; family Phormidesmidaceae; genus SIO4C1. The sequence continues at coordinate 5,873 of JBCDDJ010000322.1, forward strand.
ATACGCCCACCATTGACTCTGTGTTGTCTAGATCTACGGGGCGACCAGAGACCCCGCACCCATAAACCACCTGAGTTTGACAGCTGTAGCGACTGAGGAGCAGAGCCCAAGCCCCTTGAAATAGAGTGTTTACGGTCAGTCGATGCCGCTGTGCCAGACTCTGTAGCTGACGGGTAAGCGTTGCCGACATCGCGATCAGCTCATCATCATACTTTTCTTCATAACTAGACAGGGTGTTGCTTTCTAGATGGGTCAAGGCGGTGTGGGCCTTGACGTTGCTCAGGGTTCGCCGCCAGTACAGTTCTGCTTCAGATAGGTCCTGCTTTCGTAACCAGGCAATGTAGTTTTTGAAAGGAATGCCCTCTATCAATGGCACAGCTTGCCCCTGGCAAAAGGCTTGATAGCGTTGAAAAAACTCTTCCATGACGAGTGCGCCTGACCAACCATCTAAAATCAGGTGGTGCTTGCTCCAGACAATTTGATAGGTGCGCTCGCCCAAACAAATGACGGTCATGCGCATCAGGGGGGCTTTCGAAAAGTCAAACCCTCGCTGGCGATCGCGCTTCAAAAAAGACCTCAATTGCTCTGCCTGTTCAATTGAGCTGATGTCGCGCCAATCTTGTTGTTCTATCGGGACTGTGACCTGCCGATGAACCACCTGTAGGGGCTTATCAATTTCTTCCCAGTAGAAGTTAGTTCTCAGGACCGTGTGCCGATCAATCAGCTGCTGCCAGGCCCGTTCCAAAAAGTCAAGGTTCAGGTGACCGCGCACGGTATAGCTAAATTGAATAAAATATAGCCCTTCTTCAGGGGCGTACAAACTATGAAAGAGAATTCCTTTCTGAAGCGGTGAGAGTTCATAGATATCTTGGATGTCTTCTGCCATGGGTTTAAGACGTGCCTTTAATGTTTGCTAGGAACTGGTCAAGCTCTTGCTGATTTAAATTTGCTTCCGAAAAGTCAGAAGGCGTATAGCCGCCAGCTGTTTTACAGTGGATAATGAGCGATCGCAACGCATCGATAAAATACTCGGCTAACGCCTCAATGGTGGTCCGTCGGTGGATTGCTTCGCTGTAGGTCCAATCCACCCGGAGCTGATTGCCCGTAACAAGGCTGTTAATGTCTAACGGATAGCGCCGATGGCCCCTCGGGCCGCGCCCGGGTCCTGTTGACTCTTGGGCAAGGGCAAACAATGATGACTGTTGGACTATTGGGTCAGTTTGCCCCAAATAGTTAAATCGGACCTCGGCCTTAGACGGATACTGAGACAGGGCGGTCTTGGTATTGCTAAGATAGCGCAAAATGCCGTAGCCAATGCCTCGATTGGGAATGCTCCTGAGCTGCTCTTTGATCGCCTTTAACGCATCCCCTGGGCCAACAGACTCTCCGATATTGAGGATGACCGGAAATATTGTCGTAAACCAACCGACGGTCCGCGACAGGTCTACGGTCTCAAAGAGATCTTCTCGACCGTGGCCTTCTAAGTCAATCAGCAGGGAGCGTTCCCCTGTCCATCGAGCAAACGCCTGCGCCAGGGCTGTCAGTAAAACATCGTTGATCTGGGTTCGATACGCGGTTGGCACCTCCTGCAATAGCGTTAAAGTTTCCGCCTCGTTGAGAGCGACTGAAACAA
>JBCDDJ010000323.1:0-7503 GCA_039180385.1 Cyanobacteria bacterium P01_G01_bin.38
ATAGTGTGACTCATCGTTTCCCTAACTTGAATTCGCAAGGGTACGATACAGGCTCTGGGGGGTTCCGCAGCGCTTTTTTCCTAGGTGCCTATTGATACACCGTTATCTACAACCTGATTTCCCGCTTTGTAGAATACTCCCACGTATCCGGATGTGATGGTGACACCACGGCCTCCAGCTCTTAAGCCAGGACGCAGGGATACGGTGATGAATCCCTTCTTGATTGCGGAAACGCTATCTAACTCCACCGAAGGGTATGACCGGGGTGAAAAGTTTGTCCACTATCGCACTATCGAGACATTTCAGGAGTATGTGCTGATTGATCAGTATCGACCCCATGTGGAGCATTATGTGAAACAGACCACTAAACAATGGTTGTTTACGGAATATGACAACTTAGAGGCTAAGTTCACGTTGGCGTCTGTACCCGTTGAAATTGCCCTGACAGATTTATACGAGGCGATTGAGTTTGAAAATGATTAAGCTTCAGAGGCATGCCCATTTAGATGGGCTCAAATTTCAATCTGTCCTTCACCCTCTCCCAATTCCAGCAGGAACTGCATTGCCTTGACAATATACTGAGCGCAGTCGTGGGGTGAAGTTTTGTAAAACGATCGCCAGGCGGTGGCTTTGTCTTGATCGTAGCGTTGGACTCGATGGGGTTTCCCGTCGAGCCAGGCCAGGCGAACGGCGTGGCCGACCAGGACATCTAACACAATGTCGTCTTCGATTTGCCAGTTGGGGTTGCGGTCAAACAGTTCAGACAGCTCCATCATGGCTTCGACATTGACTTGGCGATATTCGGGGGCCTGGATTTTGTTGAGCAGGTGTTCGATGCGGCGGGCAAAGTCGGGTTCTTCGGGGGTGGTGTCGGAGAGGATGACTTTGCTGATCAGCCGATTGCGGCGCTCGAGTTTGTCGCCGATGACGATACCGTGACAGTGCTTAAAGGTACGCCAGATGCGGGGGTAAAAATCTTCGGGGATGCGGTTAAGGCTGCCGTCGCGCTGGCGTTTGTGCCACCAGTCGCCCTCGGGTGGGAGTTCTTCCTCGGCCTGGGGCAGGACGACCCACTGCATGGCCTGTAAAGGGCGGGCTCGGAGAGATTCTTGACGAAATAGGGTTTTATCTAGACCTGCGTAGCCAGCCAACACGCCCCGCAGCTGCATTTTGATATCAAAGGGGCTCATTTTCATCAAGGTTTCGTAAGCATCGGACTGGCTAAGATGCTGTTCTCGGCTGATCTCATTGGTGAGCAGCAAGATCATATAGCTCACTCGCAGGGTCATCAGCCCCTCAAATAGCTCGGGTTCTGACTTGATCAGCACGCTGAGGTCAATCAGTAGTTCCTGGGTGAGGACGCGATCGCGAATATCTTCGCCGCAAAATTCGTTGATTTTTTGCACGATATCGCTGGGGGGCATCGGGTCAGTCATCAGTGAGGCCCGACTGTAAGCTTTGCCCACCGCAATTTGTTTTTGTCTGACCAGCAGCTCAGTGACGGCATCGGACAGCCCAATATCGACTTTATCGAGCAGTCCAGCGGCCCGCCGGAGGATGGCCCACAGCTCTAAGCGACCAGCTTTGATATAAATTTCATCGAGCAGGTCTGCCAGGGTGACTCTTTCCTGGGCATCGGTGCCCCAGCTGGTGTCAAAATTTAACCCCTCAAGGCGGGTAAGGTTGTTGAGCAATTCTATCTGCTCGTAGAGGTTATCGGAAATGCGCAGGGTTTTGAGCAGCTGTCCCGGATCTTTTTCTCGCTCAAGATCGAGTTCCTGCATCTGGGTCAGGGGTTGGGTCTTGGCCGCTGACATCGGCAGATAGGCCGAGATGGGCATTTTGTAGAACGAGGCGGGTGCGATCGCAACGCTTTCTTCCTCAATTCGCTCAGTGGCAGCGGTCAGCATCAGCTGAAAGAGGGCCCCGACCCTAACTGGCACACCGTTGCAGCTGCCGTCCTTGAGCTCCAAAATCAGCTTGAGCAGCGGCGACTCTTCAATGGCTTTATGCCCCAACTCAAACATGCCATGGGTGAGCATCAGGGTGACCGTAGGGCGGCCGGGTTCGTTCCAATGTTCGTGGATGTAGGCCAGTTCACTGTGGATTTGAGCCACCAGAAAATGGTAGTCGAGGGTCAGATAAAACTGTTGGCTGTCGAGATACGCCGGTAAAAAGACCGCCGTTTCATTTTGAATACGAAAGATGCGGGCGGTGGTTAGGCTGCGTAACCGACGAATGGGTCGGCCTGATAGGTTTAACTTTTCGTTGCAGCCAATCTGGGCATAGAGCGCAGACAGCTCCATCGCCGGGCGCACCTGGACGGGCTCAATTTGTTCTAAAACCTGGGTTTCGATGCCGTAGTTGGCGAGCTGCTTTTGGAGAGTGCGATCCTCTGCCAGAAGCGCAATCTGGACAATGGGGCGGCGATTTTGACCCGCTTTGAGGTGGCGCGCCAGCGGATCGAGATCCCCCGGTGTGAGCAACCCGTCCTGGATCATCAACCCCAGATAGTAAAGGCTTTGGGCCCACACCAGCGGAATATTTTCGTTGGGCAATCGGGTTTGGCTATGGGGGTTAACCCGTTCGGCCTCAATCGCGTCTTGGGGCACGTAATAGACCTCAGGCAGCAAATCATGCCCATTTTTGTTGACCGCCACGGCCTTGAGTCGCTCAAAATAAAAGTCAGCCGGATCCTGACTAAACAGGCTGTTGAGCAGTAGGTAGCTAAAGAATAGCGGCCACTCACACTCAATGTGCTCAAATTCTTTCAGTTCACCGGGCTCGTAGTGTAACCGCTCAGTGTCTTCGAGTACTGACTGATGCCCGTCGCGCAAAAATCGTTTGCAGCCATAGTTGCCTTGGAGTTTGTCGACGATGGTCTGCAAGGTTTGGGCGCGGAGGGCGTCATCGTCGATGGCAAAGGCAGGGAAACCGACCACGCTCAGCAGCGCCGCGTCAATTTCTTTAGAGCCAGATTCTCGGGGCAACAGGGCCTCGAGAGTAATGCGGGCGCGGGCAATCTCGTCAGGCAGCACATGGATGACGGAGCTGTTGCCCCCTCGGACCCCAAACAGATTAATGCCGTTCATGGCTTCTAGAGCGGCCTTTGCCATGCCCACCGAGCTGGCATTGAGTTCTGGCTTACCGTGATTGAGTTTGTTACCGCGCTCCCAGATGCCGTAGTCCGGGGTACGATAGGCCCGACCAATGTAATAGACCAGATTTTGGAGAAAATCAACTTCGTCGGGGGTATAAACGATCTGTAAGCCTGAGCTGGTCATCTGGGCCAGCATCAGCAGAAATATCGACGTTGCATCGAGCTGGAGATGACCCCACTCGTGATCGGCCACCACCGCATCCCCCGTGAAGGTATTGTATTTGGCATGCAGGGCATCCAGGGGATCTTGGGTTGACTTAAACTTCTCCACCTTGTCTGCCTGGCGCATCATCGCGAACAGCAGCCCCCGCATCAGCTTGATCACACTGTGTTCTAGCTCGTAGGTGCGTCCCTGGTTTTCATCGACCTTGCGATAGGCCAGCGCCAGCCCCCACACCGCTAAGATGCTATAGACGTTATCGCGCACCCAGGCATCGGTGTAGTCACCGTGGGTGGTCACGGCGGTGCTGGCCGGTAATAGTCCAGAGACTGGATTTTGACGCGAAAGAATGACCGCCTGAACCTGTTGATAATAAGCCTCAAGCTGGTTTTGTCTTGATTGGAATTGATCCATGGATAAAGTTAAAAGTTAAAAATTAAAGGCTTCGCCGGAAGCTTCGCCGAACGGTTAAAAATGGAAGAATCGTAGGGTGGATTCAACGTCACCAAAACTTTGGATATCCAAGGGATCCCGTTGAACAACCCACCAAAACCTCTAATAACACCAAAACCCACCAATAAATAGACCCCATATTCTCAGAGGTGATGCAGTTAGCAATCCTCTAACTGAGCTATTTCTAACACAAGGGCGTCAATCACCTGCCGCAGGTTGGCACCGCGCTGGTTGACATGGTTGAGCAAAATGCTTAGCACCACAGGGGGATGGTTCAGAGGTTCCAGATAGCCTGAGAGGGAGGCATTCCTGCTAATGGCTCCTGTTTTCCCATGTAAACGCCCCTGCACGATGGTATCGCGGAACCGATTGCGGAGGGTGCCGCTTTGGCCGGCGACGGCCAGGGAGTTGCGATAGATCTCAGCTTCGGGGGTAAAGGCCATGCCCTGGAGCGTATCAACAAAGGCGGTGGGGGTGGCCAGATTGTGGCGAGATAGGCCGGAGCCGTCCACGATCTCGTAGCTGTCGGGGGCGACGCCGAGGGGCTGGAGCACGGTTTTGACCGCCTCTGTCCCGGCGGTGGTGACCTCTGCGACAGGGGCAGCGGCCACGGCGAGTCCTAGGGATTTGAGGATGGCCTCGGCGTAGATATTTTTGCTATTGCGGTTGGTGCGACTCAGCCAATCGGCCAGGGGGGGAGAGGTCACTGTGGCGAGCTCGGATGCCCCGCTGGGGATTGGCTGGGCGGTGAGGTCGGTTTGGGCTACGGAAACCCCCAGGGTTGTAAGGCGCTGTCGTAGGGTTTGGGCAAAATAGCGGGCGGGCTCGGGGACGGCCACAGATGCCGTCTCTGGCGCAGTGCCGACGATCAGCTGGCCGTATACCCGCAATATCGGTCGCCCCAGGTCGCGGCCAATCTCGACAAATTCTGGTTCGCTGGCGCTGACGGTTTTAGAGAAGTTCTCAACGCGCCACTGATTTGTCAAACTCGGGTCGTCCCACTCGACCCGCAGGGGCTGCCCTACTGCCTGGGGAAACAGGGTCAGCCCCAGCTCATTTTGGTTGAGCATCAGGCTATTGGCAGGGGCCCCATAGCCTGCCTGGACATCTTCCCACTCCCAGTTGGGGTTGACCCTCTGCCCAGGGAAGTGCCCGTCATGGGCCAGCAGGTTGCTGACGCGGCTGAGCCCCTGCTGGCTGAGCTGCTGGGCTAAATCAGTCAGCTGCTCATCGCCAAAGGTGGGATCGCCCCCGCCTGTGACATAGAGGGTGGTGAGGCCGTTATTGTCAAGGCCATAGACCGACGTACGCGTGGTGAAATCAGGGCCTAAGTGTCGCAGGGCCGCCGCAGTGGTCAGCAGCTTGACATTCGAGGCGGGGACAAAGTAACGATCGGCATCTCTGGCGTAGAGGACTTGGCGCTCCCCTGCGGTGCGGCCCAGGGTTTCGACCTGGATGCCCAGGCGGGCACGGCGTAAATCGGGTTGGGTTGCGATCGCATCTAACTGCTCCCCCAACTCAGCCCGACACATACCAACTGCGGCTGATTGTGGCATGAGGGCCAGCAAAGCAGCACAGGTGCCATTGGCCAGTAAAAATGCAAAAGAACCACGAAGCATAGAAGTCTCGAAAAATGATCAATTGGCAAAGATGGGCTCGCCGGTTAAACGGATCGGCTTATATTGGTATGGGCTTGGGAGGCTGAATCCATTAGCCCATCCTACGATGCAACTGTCCACTGCCTTCTTCTCCCCCACCCTCCCCATCTCCCTTTCGCCCTTCCCCCTTCCCTCTTTTTTATGTCCGAACAAAAAGACCAACAACACCCCCAGTACAAAAAAGACCGCGATGTTGCCAACGGCTTACTCAACGCTGAGCCAGACGATCTTAACCTGGCGGAGCTGGCCCGTCTGCGGATCCGCTATGACGGTTTTCCAGGTGCCCGCGATATCCAGACTGACCTGGATAAGGTTTTAGACAATTGGGGCCTCACAGAAGCGCAGCTCTTCGAAAAAACCCGAGAGCTGCACCAGATCAAGACACTCTATAAGGCCGCACGGACCAAAGGTGGAGAAGACTGGAGTTAGTTCTTCGAGACTTCAACTTCAGCACCCCACAGATATTAGCCTTCGGCCAGGCATAAATTTTCAAAGCGCATAAGACAATTTAAGCCTCATTGAGAAAGCAAGTCTACGGCTCCTAAAGTTGGTGGATGGCAAGAATACTCGCTAATCTACCCTACGTAAGCTGGATAACTAATGCGTATGCTTTAACAGCTTTGAGGTGCGCTATATCTTAAGACCATTGGAAGCTTTTCAATTTAGTTCTTACCTTCACCACTTCTAAGCTTGTCCATCGACCAATATTGATGAGCACATTAGTTCAGGGATTTATTGTCTGTAATGCCAACTCAGCAATCAATACCAACGATCGTCGTCATGCACGGTGATCAGACCGGGGAAGAACTCTTAGGTGAGGCTTTACGGGTGTTGCAACCTACAGTGATTCGCCAACCCCTGCAATTTGTAGATTACGATTTGAGTCTGGAAAATCGTCGGGCAAGCAAAAATCAGGTTGTTGGGGACGCTGCTGCGGCCACCTGCAAAACGGGATTGGCCTTGAAAGCTGCCACCATTACGCCAGAAGTCCCTGGAGACGTGGGTAGCCCTAATGCCATATTGCGAGAAGCATTGGGAGCTTCTGTCATTTTGCGAACGGGGCGACGCATTCCCCAGGTTCGCCCGATAGGAGGTGTTTATGCACCCATTACCATCGTCCGCATGGCAGTAGATGATGCCTATGGTGCTAAAGAATGGCGGGAAGCCCTTGAAACAGGAGATGAAATTGCCTGGCGCACCTCAAAGATCAGCCGTTCCATCTGTCGAATTGTGGCAGAGTTTACCTTTGCCCATGCTAAACGAACGGGGGCTAAAGTCTTTGGTGGGCCGAAATTCACTGTGAGTGCTACCTATGAAGGCATGTTCAAAGAAGAACTGGATGCGGCAGCCCAGCGGTATCCGGAAGTGGCCTACCAACCCCTGTTAATTGATGCAACGTTTGCGCTCCTGCTGCAAAATAGCGGCGAGGCCTTGGTGGTACCGGCCCTAAACCGTGATGGGGACTTACTCTCAGATATGGTGCTACAGATGTATGGCAGTATCGCAGGCTCTGAGAGTCTGGTATTAGGCTTTGATCAAGACACGTTTCAGTCAAAAACGGTCATGGCAGAAGCACCCCACGGTACAGCTCCGGCCCTTTATGGCAAAAATATCGCGAACCCGATGGCGATGATTTTGGCCGGTGCTGCCCTCCTAACCTATGTGGGAACCCCTGCTGCGGATCGAGCCTCACGCTCAATTTACGAATCGGTATTTGAGACAATTTATGAAGGTAAGGCGACTCCTGATTTGAGCGGCCAAATGACGACATCTGACTTTACTGATGAGGTGATTCACAAAGTCAAGACGAAACTGGAGGTCTGGTCCACTCTAGAATCGACCTGATGCCTGAAATTCTCAAAAGCTCCGCTGTGGTCGTCGGCAAAAGTGCAGTTCTCCATCTCTATGATTCGGCTCAGGCTCAGGCGATTGGCGTAGCCTGCGATACCCCTAATCGCCTTTAAAGCAACCTCTAAGGTCAGAGCGTATTTTTTATACATATTTCAACTATAGAAACCCAGATTAAATACATCACAAATGCAGCGGGTGAAAAAAAAGAGGTGATTGTTCCA
>JBCDDJ010000324.1:0-7497 GCA_039180385.1 Cyanobacteria bacterium P01_G01_bin.38
CCTCTTTCAAAGTCCCGGAGGGCACCTGACCTATCGTGTAGTGGGTCCTTGCTGCCGTTTGTTTGACCGTGAGCAGCTGCCCTGGCCCTGCTGTCGTATCCAATGGCGGGGTAAAGAGCCTAGCTGGCGGCGCATAGGCCGCCGACTCATCCCTGACATGGCTACCCGCAAACATCCGTCTTACAGTGTTGAGATTGTGGGTCAGGGTTACCGTGATGACCCTTTTGTAACCACGCTTTATACCGTCAAGCTAGGGGCCGATCTGCAAAGGTGGTGGCATACCAAGCATTTGACCGCCGCTGACCTGGCCAGTCTCGAGCCGCGTCAGCCCTTAGTAGAGTCGCCTGACTTGTTACTCGCTGGAGATAGCTCTGCACCAGCGGCCAAGCCGCTGGCCACAGCAACCCCTGTCGAGTGAATACCTTTAGAAAAGATGTGGAGAGGGGAGGACGCGGAGATCGCCTATTCGATGAAGCCGCCGCGTCTTCCTATCACCGTGTCCTCGCGTCGGTCTGACCCGTAAATTTTCAACTAAAGCGACTAGGGACCCGATTAAATTTCCAGGTCTTGGATCCCGACATCGCCTTCACAGGGCACACGGCGATACTCTGTGCCTGACCACATGATTGCGCCGCACAGGTTGGCTCCATCAAAATTCACTTCATGGAAAAGGGTTTCGTCAAAGGTGGCGTCCTGTAGGCTTGCTGCGGTGAAGAGTGTCTGATTAATAAATGACTCGATTAAGGTGGCCCCAATCAGGGTAGCCCCAGAAAAATCAGCCTGATTTAGAAGGGCGCGAAACAAGTCAGCCTCTTTGAGGTTGGCCGATCGCAGGCTGGCATTGGCCAGATTAGTAAAAGCCAAATTGGCTCCTTCTAAATTGGCATTATCGAGAACTGTAAAGAACAGATTGGCCCCTTCTAAGTTGGCACTGCTCAGATCTGCACCTGACAAATTAAGGCGACGCAAGTCAGCATCGACCAGATCGCAGTTTGCACACTCTTTGGTGTTGATCAAACGCTCAACATCATCAGGGTTGGCTGCTTGAGCAGCCACGCTAACGCCTAACCAAATCAGCGCAGCTGTGCCAACCGACAACGCGGCCCTGTCTCGACTGCATTTGACTAACCAGTTCGCTATTTTTTGAAACATGGACGCCTATCTGCTCCGAAACGACTGAGAATAAACTACCCGAGAAATTCCCTCTATGGTGTCAAATTTTGGGGGTGTCCGGCAAGGTTTGTTTGTGGTTATGGTGAATTTTGCAATGGAACTGTGTGCTCAGTGGGTTCTTAATGGGTTCTCAATTGTTTATTGACCTAGACAGTTGCCGCAATTTTTGTAAAAAGCCGCGGGGGCAAAATATTTTGCCTGATCGGGGCAATCGTTTACAACGTATCCATTTACAAACCAATTCGGTTGTGTTAACAGCTGCTAGTATAAATTGATTCAAAATCATGTCCTATTAGCAAACTTCGGTTTTCTAATCTGTTGGATGTGACCCAGATTAATTTAGCAACCGCAGCGCCTGCTGACGCTGTTTAGGGTCATCCTACCGAGCGCTGCCTGATTAATTGAAACTAAAAAAGGAAGATCATTGACGATGAAACCATTGCGTTTGAAAGTGGCGATTATGGCAGCCGCAGCCCTAACGATGACCGCTGGGTTACAGTTGGCGCGCGCTCAAAAATCTGCTGCTCAGGCATCTACCCCAGGAGACTCTCAAGTCTTACTGGCTCAAAGCGCAACCTTTGGCTCAGCAGAAACTGACCAAGCTCCTTTTGTGCTGATTGCACAGCCCACGAGTCGGCTTGGTGGCAGACAACGCTACGGTCTGATGATTATTGAGCAGAGACAGCCCGAACCTCTCTGCTGGAGCGAATCAGGGTCAAATCCTACCCAAATTCAACCCCTGCTGCTGAATTTTGACTTTACAGGCATTTGTGGCAAAGCGACTGACACAAATGGTTATTTGGTTCGGGCCGGTGGTGAAGACCTCAGGTACGACCCTGTGTTGGAAGAAGTGGATGGTCGCCTGGTATTGTTTGGGACGCCGCGGCGAGGCGTAGAGGGGGAGCGTATTGTCATCGGCCAAACTGATGGCATCGCCGTGAATGGGTTTACCAAAATTTTCCTCAATACTGGTTGGCGGCTGGCACGACAGACCTTTGATGGTAACCCAACCGGACGGACCTACCTGGCGAATGACTTAACCTTGGCTCAGCTGGCCCAGCAGGGAGGTACACCGACCCCAAGCCCGACGCCGACCCCCACGCCGACGCCAACCCCCACGCCGACCCCGGTTGCAACCTTCCCTGATACCCGTGGGGACATTTATCAGCAACAGATTGCCCGGGCGGTTCAGATTGGCTTTATTGCGGGCTTCCAGGATGGCACTTTTGGCCCGCAGCGACCTGTGACCCGCGAACAGCTCGTTTCAATGGTGATCGAGGCGCTGGATAGCGAAGAGAACATCTCAATTGCACTGCCCAATCAAGTTACCAGTGCGCCTTTTAGTGACGTACCTGCCAATCGTTGGAGCGCTGCTAAAATCCAGTTTGCCAGCCAAAATGACATTGTCAGCGGCTATCCTAACGCGACTTTCCGCCCCGAGGCTGAAGTGACTCGGGCAGAAATGATGGCGGTGCTACGTAAAGCTGCCCAGTATCGTAAACAGCAACTGAACCAAGCACCAACCCTCACCTCTAACCGGGCGATTTTTAACTACACCGATACCGAAGGACATTGGGCCTGGCAAACTATCCGGGTGATGTCGGGGTACTGTGCTGTTGCCACACCGGTCAATGAAACGGGGACTGAATTTGCCCCTAATGATAGCGCCTTGAGAAACTACGCAGCGACCGCAGTCGTACGCCTGATTGATTGTCCGACGCCGTAGAGCTTGGGATATTTTAGAACTCAACGGGGCTGATAAAATTAGCCCCGTTTTTTATTTAGTTGCTCTGAGTAACCCAAAGCGGATCAAGCCACGCCTAAAACCCGATGACATCAACCCCAGAGACAGGGCTCCCTGAAGGGTTGAGCTGCCTGCTTTGAGGAGTTTTGTGAGCACTGCTGGCTCTAAGGCTGAGCGAATTACCTCGTCCCAAAAGGGGGCCACGGCTGTAGACCAGTCGGCAGTGTGAACCTGCTGAAAGCCGATGTCAGTTGAGATCGCACCATACTCTGGCAGCGAAATCACATAGGGCAAGCAGTACACATCATAAATTGACTTCAGGTGCCGCTGTTCATCTAAGGTGAGTGCCCCCGCCAGTGAATCCGTGGGACGATGGCACCAAGTCGCCATCAAAAAACATCCGCCGGGTTTGAGTTGGCGGTAGCATTCTCGTAAAAACTGACGTTTATCCGGCATATGCTCGCCGCTCTCTAGCGACCAGATCAAATCAAAGGCATTGTCTGGGAACGGCGTCTCAAGCGCGTTAGCGACTTGAAAGCACGCAGCGGGCCCGGTCTCCGTCTCTGTTGGGATGCCGGTTGCCTGGGCACGCTCGGTCGCACGGCTGGCCTGGACGGGACTGAGGGTGATGCCCACCGCGGCAGCTTGAAATTTCTGAGCTAGATAGAGGGTACTGCCCCCAATGCCGCAGCCCACATCAAGAATATAGCTGGCGGTTTGCACCTCTCCCCACTGGAGCAGTGTGCTCATTAAATCAAGTTGGGCCTGATAGCGGTCTTTGCAAATATTGCCCGTGGGCCCGTAATAGCCATGGTGCATATGCTCGCCCCAAACCGCTTCCCAAAGCAGTGACGAGGCATCGTAAAACTGACCGATGCGCGTGTAGAGATCTGATGAATCGGCCTGGGAAAAATTTAGCTGTGTCATGGGCAAGTGCCCTCTGCGAAGGGTTTACAGCTGAAATGGTCATGTGTTCCCATGAAAATGAGAGACTGAAGGAGCTTTCTGACCCACATAAACCACATCTCGTTTCAAAACTGAAGTTTTTGCTCAGGCAAACCATCCGTCTGGATGTGGCCAACATTATATTAACGTCAAAAAAAATTGCCCTGCTATGACCGTTTCTAGGACCATCTGCATTGGATTTTTGACCGTCATTACCATTGGTACCCTTTTACTAATGCTACCCATTGCCACCGCATCGGGGAATTGGGACAGCCCCATTGTGGCCCTGTTTACGGCCACATCCGCAGTGTGTGTCACGGGGCTGATTGTGGTGGATACCGGCAGTTACTTTTCCCCGTTGGGGCAGGGCATCATTTTGCTGCTCATCCAGTTGGGGGGGCTGGGCTACATGACCGCCACCACATTTTTACTCCTATTGCTGGGGCGACGACTGGGGCTGAAAGATCGCCTTGCCATTCAGCAGTCTCTGGATACCGCCGAACTAGCGGGGGCCAGGGGGCTAATCATCTCGATTATTTCGATGACGCTCATGTTTGAGCTGTCGGGGGCGTTTATGCTAATGCCCCGGCTATTTGAAGATTACGGCACAGGTCGGGGGCTGTGGCTAGCAATTTTTCATAGTATCAGTGCCTTTAACAATGCCGGGTTTAGTCTATTTCCCGACAGTTTGATCCGGTATGGCTCATCGCTGTGGGTGAGTGGTGTGATTGCAGCCCTGGTGGTGATTGGCGGCATTGGCTACGAGGTGATTATGGAGCTGTTTATGTGGGTGCGCAATCTTATCAGAGGCCGACGTGAACGCCAAGTGTTTTCTCTCCACTTTAAGGTGGTTACCAGCACCTCGGTGGTCTTACTTGTCCTGGGTACCGTCGCCTTATTTTTCACAGAGTTTTCTAACGCCGCCACCCTCCGGGGCAATCCGATTCAGACAAAGTTGCTGATGGCAGGCTTTCAGTCGGTCATTACCCGCACTGCGGGTTTTAACTCCATCGACATCGGCGGTATGGAAAAAAGCTCTTTGTTCATTGCGATCGCGCTGATGTTTATCGGCGCGAGCCCCGGCAGCACTGGCGGTGGCATCAAAACCACCACCGTCAGAATCTTAATCAACTGTACCCGCGCCGTTCTCCGGGGCAAAGACGAAGTCCTCTGCTACCAGCGGCAGATTCCAGATGCCCGGATTTTTAAGGCCGTGGGGGTGGTGGTGGCCTCGGGGCTAACGGTGGTGGTGGTGACCATTTTGCTGTCGATGACAGACCCTGGCATTGAGTTTATCGATCTACTCTTTGAGGCGGTCTCGGCCTTTGCCACAGTGGGGCTGTCCACTGGCATTACTGCTGATCTCTCCGTGCTGGGTCAGATGGTGTTGATTGCTACCATGTTCATTGGGCGAGTCGGCATTTTGCTCTTGATGGCAGCCCTCTTAGGAGACCCCAGCCCCAGCGTTGTGCGCTATCCCGAAGAAGACTTGCTGGTCGGCTAATTTAGTAGTGTGTCCAGCTTAAAAGGTAGATACATGGACAAAGTCGATCTAATAAAAGTTATGCTGCTGAAGCCCTAGTCAGCCTCCTAAAATGAAAATCACCTATTCTGTAGCCACAAGTCTCGATGGTTTCATTGCAAGAGAGGATGGAGACGTCTCTTGGCTAGATGAAATGAATATTGACGCAAATGAAACAGGTCTGGAGGAGTTCTTCGCCAGCGTCGATGGCCTCGTAATGGGGCGTAATACTTACGACTTTGTCTTCAATTATGGATCTTGGCCGTACGAAGATAAACCGACATGGGTGTGCACACATAGCGATCTTCAACCGCTAGACGGTGCGAACCTGATAGTTGTTGGATATATCGACGACGTCGTTAGTGGGGCAACCATAAGAGGCCTTAAGCATCTCTGGCTGGTGGGTGGTGGACGGCTTGCGTCTTCCTTTTTGGCGAAAGGCTTGATTACAAATGTAAGCATTGCCGAGATGCCAATCAAATTGGAATCAGGAATACCTCTTTTTTCTGACCACAAGCTGGAAGAGATTGTTTCTATAGAACGAAACGTCATAAAAAAGAACGGCTTCAGGCAGATTGAAATCGCCATAAAGAGCAATCGCGACATAATCAATGGATGAATCGGAGCCGGAAAGACTGGATTGTCTAGATGCATTCTTTCATTCCGATTCCCGGCCCAGTTATCCTATTTGAAAGGATTCCACCAACTGATGTCACTCAGATGATTTGCCTAGACTTTCGGCTAGATGATGAAACGCCAGCCATAGGTTTGCCTGGGTCCACAGCAAAGGGGTGACATCATTGGGGACGTACTGACCACTTTCTAAATAGTAGAGTTCTGGGCACCGAAAGCCTCCAAAGGAAGAATCTTCGGCGGTCAGCTGCCCCAAAGCGCGGTTAAAGTAAAGGCCTTGCTGATCGAGATAGGTGGGGTCACCCGTGGCTTGATATTTCAGCCCAAAAATGACGGAAACAATCGGATCAAATATGCACCACTGAGCCTCTTCATCGTCTTTGAGCAGGGCATCGCGAGCTGACATATCATCGCTAAAGTCAATCGTCCTCGACTCGGGAGATAGTTTTGTCTTGTAGTCCGCCGCCCAAAAAGAATCTCCCAGATATCGTTTAATGCCGTAATCGCCTTGCAGATGGGTGATGACATTCTCCAAAATCTGGTCGGCCATTGTGTCATCAACCACTGCCAGGGGGTAAATCAAGAAAAGCAAGGCTGCATCGTAGGGTCTGCCCTTACCGGGCTGAATACACTCCGCTGGCAAAATCCGATTTAGCGCAGCACGCCCTTGGCTGATGAGATCCTCTAGTAACTCGACAGTGACTGTCTGGTCTTCAAAGGAAAATGCCTGACTATCAAATCCTGACTGTGCGATCGCATGTTTGAGCAAAGTCAGCCCAGCGACCACCGCCCCAAGGCTAGACGCTTCTATTTTGCGAGCTTCTTCCCAATGGCCGCTGTCCTCATCTTCCCAATACCGAATGGCTTGGAAATATAACGCGAAAAGCGCTAACAGCTGGCAATGGTCAGCGCTCAACCTGAAGTCCCCCGACAGCGTGAGCTGACAAACAAACCAAACGAAATAACCCAGGGCATCATTTTGGGCATGGGCCCAGGTTTGATCCAGTTCTTGCAGCGTTTGTCCGTTAAATCGAATGTGGGGCCGCTCCATCACGGCTTCAGGTGCATGACCGGCGCGGATGATGGTTTCTAATCGGCCTCGATGCTGGGTGAAATATTGCAACAGCGTCTCAATGTTGTTGACGGCAATCGCTTTTTTGCCCACGACGTAGTGGGCATGGGCTATGTGGATATTGTCTCTAACCCAGGCACTGGCATAGCCGGTATAGTCTGCCCCCGCACTGGCTGATGCCGAAAAAAGCCCCGTCTCTAAGCGGGGAAACTCAAAGGTGTTATGTCTCAGCAGGGTCTGATAAATGCCCATCAGCGATTTGAGACTGTAATGCCGCGATCGCAGCTGACGAATAGATTGATTATGAACAACCGACATAAAAAAAGGACACCCGGAGTGCAGGTGTCCTATCGCTACAGAGTATGATTCAAACTTGATAAGCCTGGCCTACTCAGCCGTTGCCAGCTC
>JBCDDJ010000325.1:0-7491 GCA_039180385.1 Cyanobacteria bacterium P01_G01_bin.38
GATTAGAAAGATAGAGCGCTGTGGCCCAACCGCAGTATCCATCACCACCGATAACTAAGACTCGCATGTCACTCTTTACAAAAACTTTGCTAATACTCGCTCAACTCTATCAGGTTTAGGGATCACCTCAACCATTCAAGCTCGAATTTAAGCCCGAATTCTTTGCCTTATGGGGCTTACAGCTCCATTGGCGATTCTTAACCAGCTCTAGCTGTGATTTATACAACATTGATCAGCTTCATCATAAGTACACAATCAGTACATTCTGTTAAATGTCAGGAAATGAAAAAACTTCAACGACAAAATTTTTAGAGAGTTGTCGATTTTGAGTTTTATGACGACGAGTGGTCTGTCAGCCTTAAGTTTTCGGGTTTGGTGAGGACCTAGCGCTGGTGAGTGCGCTGCGCTGGTGAACAGGTGAGTGCGCTGCGCTGGTGAGTTGTAAAGACCTCATCACCCACTCACCCACTCACCTCGTCTAACCGAAATTTGAAGCTTGACGCAGCAATAGATTAAGCCAGCCCGTTAAGTCTCAAGAGTAAAAACTGGGTCTGCTGAAGATCGTCAAAGTTATCGTCACTCACCAAAATTAGGCTCTGACTGCCGTCGCTGAGGCGAGGCCCCAGGGTCATGCCTTCCAGGTTTTCGAGGGTGATGTCGAGGTCGTTTAAGCTCAGCATGAGCTGCTTTTGGATGGGGGTGAGGCCGCTGATGTCGCCTTTGAGGGTTGCGATCGCACTCACATCACTCGCCCCCCCGGTCGCCAGTTGATAGAGCTTAATCGAAAAACCCTGAAGCCCAAACGCCCGCTCCAGGGCTAAAAAGTGGCCACCGGGGTCAAGCACCAGCAGCTCTGAGAGGCCATTCAGCACAGCCCCCAGGGGCGACTCATCCATGGGGTACCAGTGCTCTGAGATCAAGGTGGACTGATTTTGACCAATCAGATAGTGCAAAACCCGATTTTTGAACGGAATCTCAGGGTCCTCGTCCATATCTTGCAGGAGCGGCCCCTCGGTGCCGACAAATAAACGAAAGGGTTCGGTATAGCTGGCACTCCCCGGTGCGGCATTGATCGTCAGGGCCTCTAAACCCAGGTTGGTCTGTGCGCCCTTGGTTTGGGATACCTCCTCCGACGCATCCGTCACGTAGCGCTCAGGAATCCGAAAGGGGGTCTGAAGCTGTCCGGTTGTCCGATTAAACTCACCGATAAAAGGCAGGTTGCGCCCCTCAGGTGATGTTTCGCTGGAAATAATCACCGTATTGCGCGGCGTCAGGGCGATGCCCTCAGGGTCTAGCTGACCTTTGGCATAGGGATTACCTGCCGCGTCCTTGAGCAAGGTCATACTTTCTATCGTGACATCCTGGATTTGGTTATCGCGCAGAGTGGGCTTGAGAACATAGAAGCGGGGGGCCTGACGATCGTCGGACAGGGCATAGAGGCGATCCTGCTGAGGCGTGTATGCGATCGCAGATAGCCCCCCCACAGGAAAATTTTCAAACGTTTGCTTGGATAAGACGTATTCGCCCAAAAATTCAGCAGACAGGTCGAGGAAGAGACGCTCTTCAGCGCTGACCTGGGGAATGGTGCAGCTGGTGAGCAGCAGGGCAAGCAAACAGCTCAGGGCGAGGGCCTTTGGTTTGAGACCTTTTCCGTGGGAGATGAATTTTCTGACAGCCCTCATCCTAAATCCTTCTCCCTGGTGGAGAAGGACTTTGAAAATGCGGAGAGGGGATAGCCAACTTTTAGGGGAGCTGAGCCATTGAGTTAGACACTGCATTTTTTACCTCAATATTAGACGTTCTCACTCTTCCATTTCCAACTCAATCGCCTCGATCATTTCTCTGGGGGGTTGCCAACGATATTCAGTGAAATCGACTTTGTTTTTTTCAAACACAATGCCCTCTTCTTCGAGGAGGACGCGCTGTAGGTCATCGTTGCCGTCGCGAAAGGCGGATTGAGAGACTTCGCCCTTTGCATTAATCACCCGATGCCAGGGGACACCGTCATCGGGGGCGACGCGATAGAGGGCGTAGCCGACGACGCGAGGTTTGCCAAAAAGACCGGCTAGCTCTGCAACCTGGCCGTAGGTGGCGACTTTGCCATGGGGGATTTTGCGAACTACATCGTAGATTTTGTCGTAGGCGGACATGGGGAGGGGGGAAAGGCGAAGGGGGCAGGGGAGCAGGGGAGAAAATTGGTTGCCACTAGAAACCGGGACTCTTTTGGCGGTGAGCCTGGGCTTTTAGGTTTAGGCCAGAAACCCGGTTTCTATGCTTTGCCGATATCACAGTCTGCGGAGGTGTTGAAACAGTGGGGACAGCACAGCAGCATGAGCGATCGCGCGGCGACGGGGACTTGCTGGTCCTGGTGATAAACTTTTCCATTTTCGACGAAGCCGCTTTCTTCTTTAGTGTCAATCATCACGCGCCATTCTTTGCGTTCGAGCACTTCGGGGATGACAAACTCTTGCACGTCAGAGTAGGCGTTAAAAAACAACAAAAAACTGTCATCAATGATGCGACAGCCTCGCTCATCTGAGGCAATCACTTCTTCGCCGTTGAGAAAAACGCTAATCGCTTTGACTTCGGCTTCTTGCCATTGTTCATCGTTGATCTCAGTGCCGTCTGGGTTAAACCAACCCAGATCAACCACGCCTGAGCCATAGATTTGGCGACCCTGAAACCACTGTCGTCGGCAAAAGACAGGATGCTGTTGCCGAAACTCGATCAGGCGACGGGTAAAGTCTACGAGGGGGTTATTTTGCGTTGGCGAAGCCTCTCCATTGGAGAATCGCAACCCCCAATCAAACCAGGAAATTTCACTATCCTGGCAGTAGCCATTGTTATTGCCCCCCTGGGTGCGGCCCATTTCGTCACCCCCCAGGATCATCGGTACCCCCTGGGAGAGAAACAGCGTCGCCAGGAAATTGCGACGTTGCTGAGCCCTCAGGGTGAGAATATCAGGATCGTCGGTTTCACCCTCCACGCCGCAGTTCCAGGAGCGGTTATAGCTCTCACCGTCGCGGTTGCCTTCGCAGTTGGCTTCGTTGTGTTTTTCGTTGTAGCTGACCAGATCATTGAGCGGAAACCCATCGTGGGCGGTGATAAAGTTAATGCTGGCGTGGGGCAGTTTGCCATTGGCCTGGTAGAGATCGGAGCTACCCGTCAGGCGAAAGGCAAATTCCCCCAGGCGGCAGTGCTGATTCCGCCAAAAGTCGCGCATCGTATCGCGATATTTGCCGTTCCACTCTGACCACAGCAGCGGGAAGTTACCCACCTGGTAGCCGCCTTCACCAAGGTCCCACGGTTCAGCAATCAGCTTGGTGGTCGAGAGAATCGGGTCCTGGTGAATGATATCGAAGAACGCCGCCAGACTATCGACCTCAAACAGTTCACGGGCCAGGGCCGAGGCCAGATCAAACCGGAAACCATCGACGTGCATTTCCTGCACCCAGTAGCGCAGACTGTCCATAATCAGTTTGAGCACCTGGGGATGGCGCACATTCATGGAGTTACCGCAGCCGGTAAAGTCCATGTAGTAGCGCAGGCCATTTTCTACCAGGCGGTAGTAGGCAGCATTGTCGATACCGCGAAATGAGAGGGTTGGCCCCAGGTGATTGCCCTCGCCGGTGTGGTTATAGACCACATCGAGGATGACCTCAATGCCCTCAGCATGGAATGCCTTGACCATTTGCTTAAATTCTTTAACCTGCTGACCGCAGCTGCCTGAGGCGCTGTAGCCCGAGTAGGGAGCAAAGTAATTGAGCGAGTCGTAGCCCCAGTAGTTGCGCAACCCGGTCGAGACCAAGTGGCCAGGGTAGGCGTTGAAATGGTGTACCGGCAGCAGCTCCACAGCAGTCACCCCCAGGGACTTGAGATAGGCAACGGCGGCGGGGTGGCCCATGCCGGCATAGGTGCCCCGCAGCTCGGTCGGGATATCGCGATGCAGCTGGGTAAAGCCTTTGACATGGACTTCGTAAATGATGGTCTTATGCCACGGATTATCGGGGTGCTGGTCGCCCTGCCAGTCAAAGTCGGTGTCAATGACGATCCCTTTGGGGACTTTGTCGGCATCGTCGATGTCAGAGGGCTCGAGGTCGCGATCGCGGTTGGCAAATTGCGCCATCGGGTAGCCAAATAGCTCTGGGCCAAACTCAATATCGCCATCCAGGGCCAGGGTGTAGGGATCGATCAGCAGCTTGTGGGGGTTAAACCGATGCCCCCGCTTAGGGTCGTACGGGCCATGGACGCGATAGCCGTAGCGCTGCCCTGGTTTTACCCCAGGCAAATAGCCATGCCACACATAGTTGGTCACCTCCGGCAGCTGCACCCGCGTCTCTTGTCCTTTTTCGTCAAACAGGCACAGATAAACTGACTCTGCATTCTCAGAAAAAATTGCAAAGTTGGTACCTTCGCCATCCCAATGAGCCCCCAGGGGATGGGAACGACCGGGCCAGACTTCTACATTCATAGATGCGGCTACCTACGTGATGGATTCCCGCAACCATGATAAAGCGAATATAAATGCAGCGAACGATCTTTCTAAGATCCCATGAAGTTTGATACGCCTTAAATTTTTCTTAATCAGAAGATACCGTTTCTTAACCTGGCTTGAGATGGCCTTAATCTCTGACCCGTAAATTCACTGGTCAGGGAATCAGTTAGTCGTCTGTCAATGAAAAAGATCTTTGGGTTAATTCATGGAAATTCTTCGATTTGTCAAGCGTTCGGCTTGGGTAGCTGGCAGCTTGAGCCTGATCAGTCTGCTCGGCGTATCTTCGGCTCAAGCGTTTACGTTAACGCTCTTGCACAACAACGATGGTGAGTCTCAGCTCACCCCCGACGGCGACGAGGCGGGGGCGGCTCGGTTCGTCACTCTGATTAATAGCTTGCAAAACAGTGCCACCACAGACGGTGTCATTACCCTGTCCTCAGGGGATAACTTTTTGGCGGGTACGGCCTTTGATGCCAGCATTAATGACGGTATCTTTTACGATGCAATTGTGCTGGATGCGATTGGCTACGATGCGATCGCGCTGGGCAACCACGATTTTGACTTTGGCCCCGACCTGCTAGCCGAGTTTATCGCCAGCCCAGAGTTCGCCACGCCGGTCCCTTACCTCAGCGCCAACCTCGATTTCTCCGCCGAGCCTGCCCTGCAAGCCTTGTTTGAGGCTGGCCCGGTTGATGCCAGCACCCTGACCGCAAATCTGATCAGCGACAGCGCCATTGTTGAGAAAGGCGGCGAAAGAATCGGCGTCGTTAGTGCCATTACCGAAGACCTGCGCAGCATCTCCAGCCCTCGCGGGGTAGAAATTGAGCCCGTCTTGGCGGCAGTCCAGGGTGAGATCGATGCCCTAGAAGCCGAGGGGGTTAACAAGATCATCCTGATCAGCCACCTACAGTCGATTAACAACGAGTTAGATTTGATTCCCCAGCTCAGCGGCGTAGACGTCGTGATTGCGGGTGGTGGCGACGAGCTGCTGGCGGACGAAGACGGCACTCTGTTGCCGGGTGATCAGGCTGCCCTCGATGCCTTTTTAGCAGATACCGACGGCGACCCAGAGACTAACCCCAACCCGGTCTTTGGTGATTACCCCATCATCACCGCCGTTAATCAAAACGGTCAGACGGTGCCGGTGGTAACGACGCCTGGCGAATATCAGTACATCGGTCGCCTGGAAGTCGAATTTAACGATGCCGGTGAAGTGATTAGCTTTGGCGGTGAGCCCGTGCGGGTGTTTGCCCAAGACCCCGACACCAGCCCGGATCCGTTTGTGCAGGCCAATGCGGTTGACCCCGTGCTTGAGAACGAAGTTGAGCTGGCTCAAAGCATCATTGGTCAGACCGAGGTGACCCTGGACGGTACCCGCGGTCTGGTGCGGACTCAGCAAACCAACTTCGGTAACCTGATTGCGGATTCTCTACTGTGGCAGGGTCAGCAGCTTGCCGATCAATTTGGTGTGGATAGCCCGGTGGTCGGCTTGCAAAACGGCGGTGGCATCCGCAATAGCGTGGTGGTCTCCCCTGGTGACATCACCGAGCTGGATACCTTTACTACACTGCCCTTCTCGAACTTCGTGAGCGTCATCCCAGATGTGGGGGCTGACCTGTTTAAGGCGGTGCTTGAGAACGCAGTTTCTGCGGTCGAAGACGTCGACGGACGCTACGCTCAGATTTCCGGGTTTACCCTGGGCCTCGATTTGAGTGCCGCGCCGGGTAGTCGGGTGATTGAGGTCATTCTGGATGATGGCACCCAGATTGTTTTCAACGGTCAGGTCGTGGCTGGAGCCCCCTCCGTCGATGTAGCCACCATCGACTTTCTGGCTCGAGGCGGCGATGACTATCCGTTTGAGGGGCTTGGATTCACTAGCGTTGGGGTGAGCTATCAGCAGGCGCTGTCTAACTACATTCAAGACGCTTTAGGGGGCACGGTCACCGCAGCTGATTATCCGGAGACCAGCGATCGCGTCTTTGCCACGGCCTTTGACCCCACCCTGCCTGATTTTGGCGGCAATGGCGGCAACGGCGGCAACGGCAGCAATGGCGGCAATGGCGGCGATCCAGCCTCTGTGCCTGAGCCTGGGCTCGTATTCGGTCTGCTGGGGGCAGCCGCCCTCGGGTCGCGACTGAAGCGTCGTCAAATGTCTGCAACGACGTCTAAGTAGGCACCTGAGCGCAGCGCACCAAACCTGAAGGGCGGCTGCGGTCTACCTAAACCCCGTTTTGTCCCAATACACCTTGCCCAAACCCATTCAGTGCCAAGCATTCCCATCAAGAATGCTTGGCACTTTTTGTGATCTAAGTTACCGATTGCCCTTGCCATCATCACAGGCTAATTTCTGCAAAATCACTGGCGTTGGTGGCTTTCATCTTTAAGATAATGACATTGGACCTAGTTGAATCTGCTCTAGACAATGGCGAAAGATAGTAGAAAGCCGCTCAAACAAAATCCATTTTTGACTTACCGCGACCCGAAGACCGGTAAGTGGCACGTTGTTAAGCCTGCCTAAGTCCTGAAATAAATCTTCAGAATTTCAGGACCTGCTCACATTTCCGGCACAATATCGGTGTCAGGCCACATCCGGCAATTCCTCTTCTGAGGGCGGGCTGGGTGTGGCCGATGTTTAGTTAGCTCACACCCACCCACATGCGCTCGCTATATCCACCGATTGAGCCCTATCGCCAGGACCGGCTGCCCGTCTCGGCACTGCATACGATTTACTTTGAGGAGGTCGGCAATCCTGAGGGCAAACCCGTTGTTTTTTTGCACGGTGGCCCCGGCGGGGGCAGCATCCCGCTCTATCGTCAGTTTTTTGACCCTGAGCAATGGCGGATCATTTTGTTTGATCAGCGCGGCTGTGGCAAAAGCACGCCCCACGCCGAGTTGGCGGAGAATAGTACCTGGGATTTGGTGGGGGATATTGAACGGTTGCGATCGCACCTCAATATTCCTCAATGGACCGTCTTTGGCGGCAGCTGGGGCAGCAC